>JAABRA010000403.1 GCA_011391155.1 Burkholderiales bacterium | reverse complement strand
GACGAGCCTGGCGCCAATTTCGCCCGCCATCAACGGAAACATCAACCTTCCTGATCTTGCCTTTGCCTGACCAGGCCAGGCCGGTGATGTTGTAAAAACCTTTGTCCAGGAGCACCTGGCCACCCGATGGCGTGGTCACCACGCTCTTGCATTCCTGCAGATTGGTGTATTGGCGATGCATGCCGTCCGGCTGGAGGTCGATGTAGTGGATCGCTTCGTCCTTGGTGGCATACGGCTTGTCGCCCACTTCGACGCGGCGCAGGTATTTCACCCAGCTCACGCCCTGGACACCGGGCACCACGAGCCGAAGCGGGTAGCCGTTCTCCGGGCGCAGCATTTCGCCGTTTTGCCCATAGGCGACGATCACCTCGCCGGACAGGATCAGGCTCATCGGTATGGTGCGGGTCATCGACGAGCCTTCGCCCCCTTCGGCCAGCACAAACCGGGCGTTCTTGAGATCTGCGCCAGCGAGCTCGAGCAGAGTGATCAGAGGGACGCCCGTGAACTCGCTGCAGGAAATCATGCCGTGGGTGTACTGCACCGTGGGCACGGCTACATTGCCCCATTCCACTGCGGTATTGGCACCACATTCGATGAAATGAAAGCGCGATACTGAAGGCAGACGCATGATCTCGTCCATGGTGAAGACCTTCGGAGCCTGAACCATGCCGTTAACCATGAAGCGATGCTTTGAAGGATCGATATCCCACCAGCCCTGGTGGTGGCGCTCAAAATGGAGCCCACTGGGCGTGACGATGCCGAAGAGGGACTGCAAGGGCGCAAACGATACCGAGGCCTGGGTGGTCTGGGTCAGGCCAGGGCTCTGTCGCCGTTGGACATTGGTTTCATATTTGGAGGGTTTTCCGTAGCCCTCGGTCGCGACGCCCAAGCCCAATCCTTTGGCATGCTCGGGAAGCTCCAGAATGAAAGGATCGCCCCCTTCGAGCGGCACGGGGTTGCCCTGCGCCAGGGCCAGAGGTGCTGCAGCACCCGCCGCTGCCGCCGCAAAGGCGCTGCGAATGAAATCACGGCGCCCGCCCCTTGCCTCGGCAAAGACGGCCTTGACGCCGTCTTTGCTCAGGAAGTTTTCTGGCGCTTTTTGCACCCTTCCCGAAGTGATGTCTTGTTGCTTCACACACGCTCCTTCAATCAGTTGCTTAGTTGGCTGCTGTCAATTTTTGAATGCCAGGCGCCGGACGGTTGGCGCCTCTCACAGCTGCCCGTCCAGCTCGCCAGCCACCTGCGTACAAACCGCGCGGCACACCAATGCGGCGGACTCGTCGGCAATGCGATAAAAAACCTGGGCCCCATTGCGGCGCTTGGCGACCACGCCAGCGCGGTACAGCATGTTCAAGTGCTGCGACATGTTGGGCTGGGCCACTTTGATGGACTCGAGCAACTGGCCCACGTTTTTTTCGCAATTGCACAGTTCGCTGATGATGCGCAACCGGATTGGGGTTGAGAGCAGCCCAAACAGTTCGGCCGCCCGCTGAAACACGGCAAGTCGTTGGGCTTCTTCGTTTTTCACTTATTTCTTATGTTTGCATATGCAGACTTGCAAATATATATGCAAATAAAACTATCAGAATCAGGGATTACCCCACGAGCCATCGTGTTGATCTCTGATTGGCGGGCAGTCGCTCTCGACGGACTTGCGAAAATCTGGCCCCGGCGGATTTTTACCGGAATCGGTAATGGTCGCGATTCAGGAATGCGGCGACAGCAGTGACCTCCTCCGGGAACAGGCCAAGATTCAATTCGGTATTGCACTGCTCGACCATGCCCCTAAGGAACCCTGGCGTGTTGATCTTTCCGGCTGGTTTGTAGATGGCGCTGCCATCGCCACCGACCTTCTGCTGATGGCATGCCACGCAATTGTGTTCGGCGATGAGCTTTTCACCCAGTTTCAGGTCGGCGTCCCGAAATAGTGCAGGCTCTTGCGCCGCTGCGGGCAGCGCAAGCAGCGTCCAAATCGCCAGCTCGCGAGAGAATGAAGGTTTCATCACGATCTCCAGAGTGCAAAACAAATTAGGCTATACCCAAAGAATACCCAAGACCAATCCCCGCCGAGACGTTACCAAAAATTTGAAGGTGCAGGCCGCACAGCGAGCGCGGACAAAGCCCCATTACCCATTTGGGCTAGCCATCATCACCCTTTGCGGTGATAGACGCGAAGAGGCACCTATTCAAAAATCCACCGATGCAGAGAGCATGGCGCCTGTCCCTCGGGAAATGGAGCCGTGGCCCGCTGTAAACATTCGGCTCAACCCAGCCAACCAATGGAGCAAAACATGGATTTCAACAAAGAATTTGATGCATCGGGCCTGGCCTGCCCACTGCCCATCGTTAAAACCAAAAAGGCACTGGCCGACATGACGTCCGGGCAGGTGCTGCGCGTCATCTCCACCGATCCAGGCTCGGTCTGCGACATGGCCGCATTTGCCGAGCAAACAGGCCATGCCTTGCTTGAACAGGCCAGCGAGAACAGCAAGTTCGTTTTCTATCTCAAGAAAGCCTGAGCGGGCGCTCAATTAAATTCCAACCCGAGCATACGAATGGCAACCAAAAAAATGGCGCTTATCGCCACCAAGGGCACGCTGGACATGGCCTATCCGCCATTCATTCTGGCTTCCACTGCGGCGGCACTGGGCTGGGATGTCCAGATCTTCTTCACCTTCTACGGCTTGCAGTTGCTGCGCAAAAGCCTTGATAGCGTGAAAATCAGTCCGCTGGCCAATCCCGCGATGCCCATGCCGGTCCCGATGCCGGTGATGGTGCAGATGTTGCCGGGCATGGAGTCCATGGCGACGATGATGATGAAGAACAAGATGAAGTCCAAAGGCGTTGCTTCATTGCAGGAGTTGAGGGACATCTGCCTGGAAGCAGACGTCAAGTTCGTTGCCTGCCAGATGACGGTCGACCTTTTCGAGTTTGAGACCAGCGAGTTCATCAAGGAAGTCGAGTACGGCGGGGCCGCCACTTTCATGAAGTTCGCGGGCGAGTCCGACGTCTGCCTGTTCATTTGACGATACGCCTTGTCGCGCAAACCGCGCGGCACCCTTCGCCGGGATTGATCGCGCGTCTTGACTTTTGATTGGGACCTGCGAGGTTCGCCATCAGCAGGATGGCCCAACTGGAGAGCTTCTGATGAAGAAATTGGTCCTTTGGCTGGTGTTGCTGTGCGCGTCGCAAGCATGCCTCGCACTCGCGCCCTATGTGCAGGGGGCCAAGCTCCCGGAAGCAGAACTGCCCTTGCAGCTGGCATTGATCGAGAAGAAACTGGCCGCTGAAGGTTTCAAGGTCATCGGGCGGCACGCGCCGAAAGGACTGCCTGGGCGCGCCAGCCTGGTAGTCACCGACCGGGCGGTACTGGAATCGATTCGTGCCATCGGTGGCTCCGCGATCATTGCGGCGGGCATCCGCGTGGGTGTGCAAAGCGATGGCACTGTGTCTTATATGAATCCAGACTACTGGTACCGTGCGTATTTGCGTGGTCAGTTCAAGAGCGCCCAGCAAGCCGTTAAGTCGGCGCAGACGCGCCTCGCCAAAGCCCTGGGCGAGGGCCGGACTTTCGGCGGTGATGTGCCGGAGGGGGAGCTGGCGAACTACCGCTACATGTTCGGAATGGAGCGCTTCGATTCAGGCAACACCGAGCTCAGCAGCCATGCGAGCTTTGAAGAAGCACTGAAGGCCGTCCAGGAGGGTTTGGCCAAAGGCGCGGGCAACACGAGCCGTGTCTACGAATTAACCATGCCAGAGCAGAAAATCGCGGTGTTTGGCGTCGCCATGAACGACCCCGCCGTTGGCGAAGCATGGTGGGTAAACAAGATCGGATCCGACCACATGGCCGGCCTTCCCTACGAGATGTTCATCGTGGGCAACAAGGTCTACGCCCCGTACGCCCGTTATCGCATTGCGCTGGCCTGGCCGGCACTGGGCATGGGCCAGTTCATGGGTATCATCAACGCCCCGGAATCCATACGCTCCACACTGACGAGCGTAGCGGGCGGCGCCGAACACACTAACTGACACACCCCTGATACCTGGAACCCGCCATGACCGATGCATCAAGTCCAGCCACCTGGGTCGTCTTGGGTGGTTTCGTGCTGGCCTTCATCTTTGGTGCGGTCGCGAACAAGACCAACTTTTGCACCATGGGCGCGGTTTCCGACGTTGTCAACATGGGCCACTGGGGTCGCATGCGGATGTGGTTACTGGCCATCGCGGTGGCTGTCGCTGGCGCTAACCTCCTGTATTATTTTGGGTTGATCGATTTGTCCAAATCGGTCTATCAAAGACCGACCTTGAACTGGCTGTCCGCCCTGTTGGGAGGGGCTCTGTTCGGCGTGGGCATGACGATTGCTGCTGGCTGCACCAACAAGAACCTCGTGCGTCTTGGCGGGGGCAGCGTGCGTTCACTGGTAGTCTTGGTGTTCCTGGCCATTTCGGCCTACATGACACTCAAAGGTCTTTTCGGTCAGTGGCGCGCGAGCTACCTTGATCCCGCCACCATCGATCTTTCTAAATGGGGTATTACCAGCCAGAGTCTTCCCTCGGTCCTGGCCAAGTTGACCGGCCTCGCTGAAAAGCCGGTCTTACTCGCCACCGCGCTGGTGATCAGCCTGCTGCTGCTCGTGTTTGTATTCAAGGAAAAGCGCTTTCGCAGCAACCTGGCACAGGTCGCCGGCTCGATTGTTTTGGGTTTGCTGGTCGTTGCGGCCTGGTATCTCACGGGGAACATTGGGCATGGCGAAAATCCAGAAACGATGGAGATCGTGTATTTCGCCACCAATACCCGAACGCTGGAGTCACTGAGTTTTGTAGCGCCAGCCGCTTACAGCCTGGAGATGCTGATGCTATGGACGGACAAGACGATGCGTGTGACTTTCGGCATCGCGACCGTAGCCGGTGTCGTGCTCGGCTCCTTCGCCTATGCCGTGATCACACGTCAGTTCCGCTGGGAAGGCTTTGCTTCGGTTGAAGATCTTCGCACCCAGTTACTGGGTGCAATGCTCATGGGGTTCGGAGGGGTGACGGCCATCGGTTGCACGATTGGTCAGGGACTGTCGGGGGTGTCGACGCTGGCGTTAGGTTCGTTCCTTGCGCTCGCCGGCATCATCGGCGGCGCCATCGCAACAATGAAATGGCAACAGCGTTGAAACTGCGCTGTTGCCGCCACCCGTCCTTGCGCGGTGGCTCTTCAGACTTCGGTCTGGGCCTTGCTGGCGGACGGACGGCGCCGCGAGCGCCATGCGACGATCTGGGAGACGATTTCGCCCCAAGGCAAATCCAGCAGGCTACCACCGTTTGCCTGCGCCTGACCAAGCATCACATGAACGTCCATCGCAGGTCCTCCGAGTGCCTTTTGCAATCCATGAAGGCCCCCGCACTGCAATTGCATCACCTTGGCGTGGGCGATGGCTACGCCCGGTCGGGGCAAGCGCAATGCGAAGGTGGCGCGCTCATGTAAAAGGTTGCCAAGCGTCGCGCAGTTGATCCGGGCCACTTCGAGGGAGCAGCTGATCACTTCGCGCTCAGCCAGCGCCTGCCGCCGCGCCAGTTCGCAACGGGCGCCGTTCGCCAGAAGAGCCTGTTCGAATACACAGGGCGAACCATTCAAGTTTTGCCGCGACAGATGAAAGGCTCGTTCATCCATTCTGGGTCCCTACTCGTCACCACGAGGCCCCGCCGTTCGCACCTGGAACAGCAGGTCTTCAGCCTGCAGTTCGTTGTCTGCAAATATGACTTTGATACTTCCGGGAGACTCTGCAGACGGTGAGCCTCGCAGGAGCTTGGCGCGCGCAGAAGCCTCCTTGAACGCGTCAAACTCAAAGAGCTTCTCTAGCTGGGAGAAGGGCTTTATCTTGTAGATGTAGTAGGGCATGGTCACTCGAGCTTTTCCGATCCTGAGATCAGTTTCAAATATAGTGCTTGGACGCGCGCCGACGTCCCGGCAAAGCCTTCTGGATGATCACGCCGCGCACAGACGAAAGGTTCTCGAGCGGCACATCAACGAACGCTGGGTTCAGCGGGTGCAGAACCCAGCCAGAGACCGTCTTCAGGAGTTGCCTGAATGTCCAGGCCTCCTGATGCCAGGCCAGCACATACGAACCATCCCGCGCCAGCCCCTCCGGTTCAATGATGATGATCTCGCCTTCATTGAATTCAGGCGTCATGCTATGGCCCAGCACCATCAACGCGAACGACTCGCCCCCCCCGCAGTCTGGTAGGGCGGCTTGCGCTTCGGGTGCAACTGCATCGGTGTAGGTGGTACCTTGGGGCGTGGCGGTTGTGGTGGACAATGACATGATCGGTGCTTTCGCAAGAAAATTTTTAGGGCACCTGGGCGAAAATCTGGGCTGCGGCAACACCTGCGGCACGAAGTTCATCCGATAGTGTGTGGATGAATTCGGGCGGGCCTGCCAGGTAGAAATCACAGTCAATGTCGAACAGATCGGCGCGCATGGCCAGGGCGATCTGATGGGCTCCGACGGCTACTTCGCTGTGCGTGACCAGTTCGTACTCGAACTGGTCCAGCGCCTGGGACCACGCCCGACACTGGTTGCTGTAGAAGTGACCGTCATCGCGCGTCGCCAGCCAGAACAGCGAGAGCGAAGGCGCAGCGTCAAGGGAAAAGGCATGCTCGATCAAACTCTTGATTGGGGCGAAACCCTCATCGCAAGCGGCAAATACCAGCGGCCGGTGCCCCCCGGAAAGCACGAAATCACCAGTGGGTCCGAGCACGGTTACATCGGTTCCGATCTTGATGTCGCCAGCGAAAAGACGGCAGGCCAAGGCATCAGACTCATTGCGGGCAATGAAAAAGAGCAGGTTGCGGTCGTCACAGGGGCAACTGGCGACCGGGTAGGTGGTGTGCACGTCGGGCCGCCCCGGCATCGTCCAGCCCAACAGCACCGACTGCCCGGCCAGAAAGCGCAGGCGATGCGTGCGCGGGGTCTGCAGGTGAAGCAGCACGGTGTCGGGTGCCAGCGTGGTCACCGCGCGCACCCGGCTCGTGATGTGCTGCGCAGGGATGTCCTTCGGACCGGTGGCCTCCAGCATCTCCAGTGTCAGCTCACTGCTGGCGGCCGTATGGCAGCACATCAGCACATAGCCCTGGGATTTCTCGGTCTCGGACAGCGGGTAGTCAAATTGCTGGATCTTGGCGACTTCACCGGAAATTACGCGAACCTTGCACATGCCGCAACTCCCGTTGCCGCACCCATAATTAAGCTTGAGTCCTGCATGGAGGCCTGACTGCAGCAAGTTGGTGCGCCCCTCCACGGAGAACTCGTGCCCGCTGGGCCGTACCGTGACCTGGGCCGTCATGACTTTGAGCATATCGTCCATCACCTCCAGCAAACCGACGGATTCCGTGGCGAGCGCCTGCGCCAACCCTTGGGTCACCCGTTGTTCCAGATTTCGCCAGCCAGCGTCACCCGGGTGGGTTGCCACGGACTCGCGGACCGATTTTTGCAGCGCGATCACCAAGGCGTGGTAGCGCTCCAGATGACGCCGCACGTCGGCAAGTTCCTGGCTCTGCACAAACAGCCGTTGCGCGAGCACTTCCTGGCTGGGCAGCATGCGCTCGCGCACACGCCTGCCGAAGGCCTCGTCGCGGATCTGGGCCACGCGTTCCAGCAAACCAGACTCTTCCAGTTTGGCGCCCGGGTACAGTTTCAGCAGGACATCGGTGGACACCATGCCGTCGTTCAGCAACAACGCGCCATCGCGCACCTGCTGCTGCAATACGCCACGGGCCACACCCACCAGTTGGGCGGCACGCCAGATAGTGACGAGATGGCTCATGCCAAGGCACCGGTCTCGGTCTGCGATGGCACCTGGATGCGGTCCAGGTAGCGGGCGCGGTACAACAGGCGGGGCTGCAGCGGATCGTCCACGAAGCCGGCGCGGTCGTGAAGCACGTTGTTGCACACCAAGCCCATGCCGGGCACCAGCCGCAATCGAAACATGTGCGGATCGTCGCTTTCAAGCAGACGCGCCAGAAACGCGACCGCGCCGCTGGTCACGGGATCGTCCCTCCACTCGATGCTGCGCGTGCGGGCGGTGTAGCGCATGTGCAGCGCCCCGCTGCGCGGGTCAACGGAGAACACCGGCCCGCTCTGCGCGGCGCGCGCAATCCCGTCGTCGTCGATCCGCTCGGGAATGGTCATGGCGTCGGGCGCCATCAGCGCGCGCACCCATTCGGGATTGGCTTCACGCAGGGCGATGTAGGCCATCTCATGGTCCATGAGAGCGGTCACACCGCCTACCTTGGCAGGCCGCACGCAATGCAGGATCATGCCCCGTATGTGGCGCGAGCCCGGATGGTAATACCCGTCGGTATGCCACTTGATCGGCTTGTTGGTGTAGGGGATGAATGCCGGACGGTCTCCGCCAGTGGGTGCCACCGCTATCGGGGAAATGCCATCTTCGTCGGCGAGCCAATTGCCGTCCAGACGGTGCAACCCCAACTGTCCGGCCAGGGCCAGCGGGATTCTCTTGTCCTCGTCAGTCACCGGGCTGCGGTAGATGGCCATGTTGGCGGTGGCGCAGCGCTGCAGCAGGGCTTCGCGCTCAGCATCGGTCAGGGCGCGCGGGTCGACCACGTCGACCACGAGGTCCTGGCCCCGAGCGGGATGGCGGGCACGCTTGGCGTCCCGCCAGAGCCGGTAGGTAGCGGCATTTTCCAAGTCGAATGGCGAGCTCATCACGGTGTGCGGGTCAGTCGCCCGAGATTGCCGAGCGGGTGCGGCGCGGCGAGCGGGGCTCGGTGGACAGCACGCCATTCATGGCACCCTGCAGGATCTCTACCGCCTCGGGTACTTCGGTGGCCATCATCTGGTCGACCACCCAGCGCCGGTCCTTGGCCGGCATCAGCGCCTCGATGCGGTGCCCCAGGTACCGTGTAAAGGCAAAGTCCGGACCGTCAGGCCCGAAACCGAAGTCCGCGTAATGCTCGGCCAGTTCGTTGAAAAGATCGATGAACTCGTCGTAGTGGCTCGGCCTACCCTCGGCCGGCACACCCAGCAGGGTGTCCTCGTTCTCCTGCAGCACCTCGGCCACGCGTCGCACCAGCGCCGTGATGAATTCGGCCCTACCCTCGGGCCCCATGCGCTCGTAGGCCATGCGGTCGAGCACTTGCGTCAGAAACACCAGAACCTCGCGCGTGAAAGCGAAATACTGCGGCCCCACCTCGATATCGAAGTGGGCCGAACGCATCTGCTTGAGCGTGTTCTGCGCGACTCGCCAGGCAATGAAGGCCATCGCGCTGGCCGTCTGCGCCGGGGTCTTGGCGGCTCCGTCGCGGAACCACTCGCTCTTGATCCGCATCTTGGCCATGTCAGGCCCGGGTCAAGCCAGCGCGCGCGGGCGTGGAGTACATCTAGTACCCCCCTTTGCCCAAGGGCTGGGGCAGTGCCGCGACCTTGGGACCCTGCTTGGCGGGGCCGATCGGAAAGAGGTCGTAGAGGTACTTGCTGTCCACCTCCGGGCGGATCTCGGCCATGCCCTTGAGCATGGCCCGGAAGTTCGGCGTGTGTCCGTGTTCGCGGAACTGGTCGCGCAGGTAGTTGACGACCTCCCAGTGCGCATCGGTCAACTCGATGCTCTCGGCCGCCGCGATCACGCGCACTGCCTCGTCATCGAACACCGGTTCGAGCAGGTAGCCCTGCTCGTCGGCCTCGAGTTCCACGCCATTGACGTTGTACATCATTGCCCATTCTCCATTTCGTTTGCCAAAAAATCGTTTGCGCCTAGGCGCCCACCGCCGCAGCCGACTTGTGGGCCACGAAGATCCCGCATCCCATCAGGCGGTGGGCGCGCAGGCCGCTGCGCTGCAGGCGCAGCGACTGCTCGGGCGCCAGCGCGTGCAGCATCAGGCTGAAAGTGTCCATTCGGTTGCCATCGACCTCCAGGGTCTGGTGCTTTCCGCACACCCGCTCGCCGCCGACGGCCATACCGGCCAGCTCCTCGGCCACAGCGGCCATGAACGCGACCTCATCGGCGCTGTCCGCAGCCACCCGGTAGGCATACAGCGTTCGGTGGGGTATCAGCTCGTGACGGTGCGGTGCACCCAGGCGAAGGGCATGGCCTGCCACCGTGAGTTCGATCCCCGCGAGCGCCATCAGGTCGTCCATGCGCCGCGACGCGACCCGCAGCAGCAGGCGCGCCCGGCGCGACAGGAGCGCTGGCACGGCACTGCCGGGAACCAGCTTGACCGGATGGATGCCGGCCACTGGGTCGGTCTCCAGCCAGGGCGACACCGCGCAAAGCGCCTGCTGCAGGGCATGCGCATGCCCGCGCGGCAGTGCCTGCCCCTCCAGCGGAAAAACTACGTCGATGGCTTCATCGCCGATATCGATCAGGGGTGTCATGCCGGGTCCTCGGCCAGCGGCGCCTGCAGTCCTGGGTCGGGCTGCGCCCGCGCCCATCGCACCAGGGCCTCGCCCCAGCGCAGCGCGGTCTGAGGGTCGACCTCGAACACCGTGAACCGGCTGCCCTCGCGGATGCGGGTGCGCAGCAAGCTCATGCCGCCGCCGTCATGGTCGAGCTGCTGCAGTTCGATAACCTGGCGGCCCAGCGGGCTGGTCATCTTCTCTATCGGTGTGATGGTCGTCATAAAGCCTGTCTGCCGCGCTGCGCAGGGCCCCTGCGTCAGGCCCGGGAACACCCGGACCGCCTGTCGGGCGCAGCTGTAGAAGCCGCTATTTGGCGCAATCGCGGGGCCCCCGTCTATAACCGGGTCGGGTGGGGCCGTATAGCCCTAATGGGTAGCACTCAATACTCAACGAGGGTGATAGCGCGGCACGCCGGGGCAACCGTACCATCTCCCCAGTGTTGACCATGAACCGGCCCGTAGAGGAGGACGTCAGCAAACCCTTTTCACCGATCGACCCATTCCCGGGTCGCCCCCCTGACAGGAGACACACCATGAGCAAGAAGCCGCACGACACCCCGATGCTCGACCAGCTGGAAAGCGGTCCATGGCCCAGCTTTGTCACCGGCCTGAAACGGCTGGCCAAGGACAACGACTACATGACCGATCTGATGGGTCAGCTCGAGCACTCCTACAAGACCCGCAAGGGCTACTGGAAGGGCGGCACGGTTGGCGTCTTTGGTTATGGCGGCGGCGTTATCCCGCGCTTCTCCGAAGTGGCCGAAATGTTCCCTGCCTCCAAGGAATTCCACACGCTTCGGGTGCAGCCACCCGCCGGCATGCACTACAACACCGACGTGCTGCGCAAGATGTGCGATATCTGGGAAAAGCACGGATCGGGCCTGATTGCCTTCCATGGCCAGTCCGGCGACATCATGTTCCAGGGCGCGAGCACCGCCAACGTCCAGGGGGCCTTCGATGAGCTCAACGAGCTGGGCTTCGACCTGGGGGGCGCCGGCCCCGCAGTGCGCACTTCCATGTCGTGCGTCGGCGCGGCACGCTGCGAGCAATCCTGCTTTGACGAAGCCAAGGCGCATCGTCAGGTCGTCAACACGTTCCTGGACGACATGCACCGGCCGGCGCTACCGTACAAGTTCAAGTTCAAGTTTTCGGGCTGCCCCAATGACTGCATGAACTCCATCCAGCGCGCGGACATGGCCGTCATTGGCACTTGGCGGGACAACATCCGCACCGACGAATCGCTCGCGCGCAAGTGGTTCGTCAAGCATGGAATGACTGAGCTGGTCAACGACGTGGTCAGCCGCTGCCCGACCAGGGCGATCATGCTCAAGGAAACAAAGGACGTCTCAACAGGTACAAAGATTTCCAGCGTCGCCCTAAACGACACGCAGTCACTGGAAATCGACAACGCCAACTGCGTGCGATGCATGCATTGCATCAATGTCATGACCGGCGCGCTGGCCACTGGAACGGACAAAGGCGTGACGGTGCTGATGGGCGGCAAGCGGACGCTCAAGATCGGCGATCTGATGGGCACGGTGGTGACGCCGTTCATGCCCATGAAGACTGACGAAGACTATGAGGCACTGGTCGATCTCGCCCAGAAGTCTATTGACTTTTTTGCGGAGAATGCCCTGGAACACGAACGAACCGGCGAGATGATCGAGCGCATTGGCCTGATCAATTTCCTGGAAGGCATCGGCCTGGAGATCGATCCCAACATGGTTTCCACCCCGCGAACCAACCCTTACGTCCGCACTGACGGCTGGGACGACGAAGTGGCCAAGATCAACGCCCGCAAGGCGGCAGCCTGAAACCTTGCGGGACAGACCGCAGCTACGTGAAGCGAGCCAACTCTGTCCTCAACTGATTAAGAAAGATCATCATGGCAACCATGCGCACCCCCATCGAAAGCGGCGTACCGGACAACAAGCAGTATCTGCATCCCTTGATGCTGAAGAACTACGGCAACTGGAAGTACCACGACCGGCCCCGGCCCGGTGTACTGCACCACGTCTCGCACACCGGCGACGAAATCTGGACGGTGCGCGCGGGCACGCAGCGTCAGATGGACCTCTACACCATCCGCAAGCTGTGTGACATCGCCGACACCTACGCCGACGGGCACGTGCGCTTCACGATCCGCAGCAACATCGAGTACATGGTGTCCGACGCGGGCCGCGTGGCGCCGCTGATCGAGGCGCTCACCAGCAACGGCTTCCCCGTGGGCGGAACCGGCAACTCGGTGTCGTCCATCGCACACACCCAAGGCTGGCTGCATTGCGACATTCCGGGCACCGACGCCTCGGGCGCGGTCAAGGCCCTGATGGATGACCTGCACGCCGAGTTCATCAAGGAAGAAATGCCCAACCGGGTCCACCTGTCAACGTCCTGCTGTGAAATCAACTGCGGTGGCCAGGCGGACATTGCCATCGTTATCCAGCACACCAAACCGCCCAAGATCAACCATGATTTGGTGGCCAACATGTGCGAGCGCCCCACGGTGGTGGCGCGCTGCCCGGTGGCCGCCATCCGCCCGGCCATGGTCAACGGCAAGCCCTCGCTGGAAATCGACGAGACCAAGTGCATGTGCTGCGGCGCCTGCTACCCACCCTGCCCTCCGATGCAGATCAACGACCCCGAGCACAGCAAGCTTGCGATCTGGGTCGGCGGCAAGAACTCCAATGCGCGCGGCAAGCCCACGTTCATGAAGATGGTGGCCTCGGGCCTGCCGAACAACCCGCCACGCTGGCCTGAAGTGTCCGCCATGGTCAAGAAGATTCTGTACACCTACAAGGAAGACGCGCGATCCTGGGAGCGGGTGTCTGACTGGATCGAGCGCATCGGCTGGCCTCAGTTCTTCGAGAAGTGCGACCTGCCCTTCACCAAGTACCTGATCGACGACTGGCGCGGTTCGCGCTCCAGCCTGAACGCGTCGACGCACATCCGCTTTTGAATGACACCGGAATCGACTGCACCATGAAATTCGGATTACTTGTCAGCGAAGGCCCGTACACGCACCAGGCGTCGGACAGCGCGTACCAGTTTGTGGTCGCTGCCTTGGCGAAGGGCCATGAGATTCAGCGCGTGTTTTTCTATCATGATGGCGTGAACAACGCGACCCGGCTGACCGAGCCGCCGCAGGACGATCGCCACGTGGTGAACCGCTGGTCGGCGCTGGCCGCAGAGCACAAGGTGGACCTCGTGGTGTGCGTGGCGGCAGCCCTGCGCCGCGGTATCAAGGAAGAAGTGCTGGCACCCGGCTTTCGAATTTCCGGCCTTGGTCAACTTGTCGACAGCGGCATCAAGACGGATCGTCTGATCACGTTTGGCGATTAACCGAAATCAGGGAAGACACCCCAAATGAGCGAACAGCAAGCAACTGCCCCCAGCGGCCCGACCGTGAAGAAATTCATGTTTGTGAATCGCAAGGCGCCCTACGGCACCATCTACGCGCTGGAAAGCCTGGAGGTCGTGCTGATCACCGCCACCTTCGACCAGGATGTGAGCTTGGTTTTCATTGACGATGGCGTCTATGAACTGGTCAAGGGACAGCAGACCAAAGGCATCGGCATCAAGAACTTCTCGCCAAGCTACCGCGCACTGGATGGCTACGACGTCGAAAAGCTCTATGTGGACCGGGCTTCGCTGGAACAGCGCGGTTTGACCGAGAAAGACCTGCTAGTTTCAGTGGAAGTCCTCGATGCTCATGAAATGGGGCAACTCATGGCGCAACAGGATGTGATTCTGAGCTTTTAATAAACCCAATCCCCATGCTGCACATCGTCAATAAATCTCCTTTCCAGACCACTTCCCTGGACTCCTGCCTGCGCATGGCGCAGCCCGGACACGCGCTGCTGCTGACCGAGGACGGCATCTATGCCGCAACCGTCGGCAGCGCAGCCGAATCGCAAATGCGCCGGGCCTGTGCCTGTCTCAAGGTCTATGCGCTTGAGCCGGACCTGGACGCCCGCGGCATGACCGCCAAATTGATCGACGGCGTGACGCTGGTCGACTACGCCGGCTTTGTTGACCTGACCGTGAAATACCGCACTTCGCATTCGTGGCTGTAATGCCATCACCCTTCGCCACCACCTTTTTATCTGGAGAACATCATGAGTTTTGAAATCGACGGCAAGACCTACGAAACCGACGAAGAGGGCTACCTGCTCAACCTCGCGGAATGGACCAAGGAAGCAGCCGAGCACCTGGCCGAAGAAGAAAAGGTGCCGCTGACCGACAACCACTGGGAAGTCATCAATTTCCTGCGCGAGTACTACAACGAGTACCAGATTGCGCCCGCCGTTCGCGTGCTGACCAAAGCAATCGGCAAGCAGTTCGGCGAGGAAAAAGGTAACAGCAAGTACCTGTATGACCTGTTCCCCTACGGCCCGGCGAAGCAGGCCTGCAAGATCGCCGGCCTGCCGAAGCCTACCGGCTGCATCTGAGTCCGAATCTCCCCCCATTACGTGATGCGCCCATAGACTGCTGACCCAATCCATGACGCTGCTGACGATTTTCTACACGGTGCTGTTCTACGTCGCGACCGGCGTCTTCGTCATCGGTCTGGCCCTGAAGATCAGCAGCTATGCCAGGACCCCGGCGCCGCTGAAGATCGCTACTACCCCGGCGCCAATGACCACCGCCGGTGTAGGTTGGCGCATGGCCCGCGAAGTCGTCTTCTTTGAGAGTCTTTTCAAGTCCAGCAAATGGACCTGGATTTTCGGCTGGGCCTTTCACGTAGCGTTGCTGCTGGTGGTCTTGCGCCACTTGCGCTATTTCCAGGAGCCCGTGTGGCTGCCGGTCGTGCTGGTCCAGCCCTTCGGAACCTACGCCGGCTTTGCGCTGGTCGCAGCCCTGGGGGGCCTGTGGGCGCGGCGCTGGCTGGTCGACCGGGTTCGCTACATTTCCACCCCGTCAGACCACCTGATGCTGGCGCTGCTGCTGGCTATCGGCCTGACCGGCATGGCCATGCGCTTCGTTAATCACACCGACATCGTCGCTGTCAAGGTCTTCATGCTCGGCCTGATGCGCTTCGACTGGCAGCCGTTGCCTGCAGATCCGGTCCTGCTGGTCCACCTGGCGCTCGTGGCTGTGCTGATGATCATCTTCCCCATCAGCAAACTGTTGCACGCACCAGGCCTGTTTTTCAGCCCAACCCGCAACCAGGCCGACAACGCCCGAGAGGTTCGTCATGTCTCGGCTTGGGCCGCTGCACTCGACAAGCGCCCTTGAGCCGCCCCATTCGCACCCGCACCCATCATGGCCACAGCCGCGTTTGAAACTCCCAAGCTTAAGAGCTACCCGGTCATCCCACTGGTGCAGGACGGCGCCATGTCGCACCTCAAGCCCTTCGTGGCAAGCGGGCCGATCCAGACCGCGCTAGGCTTTCCAGGCGAACTGGTCGATGACTGGCAGAACAAGGCCATCGCCAAGATGGGCGAACTGCTGGGCAAATACCGCTCGCTTCAGGTCTACATGGATGCCTGCGTGCATTGCGGCGCCTGCTCCGACAAGTGCCATTATTTTCTCGGCACCGGAGACCCGAAGAACATGCCGGTGGCGCGGCAGGACCTGATGCGCAAGGTATACCGGCGCTACTTCACCTTCGCAGGCAAGCATTTCCCCAAACTGGTGGGGGCGGTCGACCTGACCCGCGATGTTCTGGACGACTGGTACAGCTACTACCACCAGTGCTCGGAGTGCCGCCGCTGCTCGGTTTTTTGTCCTTACGGCATCGATACTGCCGAGGTCACCATGGCCGCGCGCGAGATCATGGATTCCATCGGCATGGGCCAGAAGTACTCCAACGAGATCATTGGCAAGGTGCACCGCATCGGCAACAACCTGGGCATCCCCGGACCGGCGCTGGAGAACACCCTTGAAGGTCTCGAGGAGGACACCAAGGACGACACCGGGCTGGATATCAAGTTCCCGCTCAACGTCAAGGGCGCCGAAGTGCTGCTGATCACGCCGTCAGCCGACTTTTTTTCCGAGCCCCACGTCGAGAGCCTGATCGGCTATGCCAAGGTGTTCCACGCCGCGGGTATCAGCTGGACGCTGAGTTCTCACGCCTCGGAGGCGGGCAATTTCGGTATGTTCATCGGCAACTACGAGCAGATGCGTAACATCTCGATGCGCGTGCGCGAGGCAGCGCTGGAGCTTGGCGTCAAGCGCATCGTGGTTGGCGAGTGCGGCCACGCCTGGCGAGTTGCCTACAGTTTCTGGAACACCCTGATCGGCCCCTTCGACTACCTCGACCCACGCTACCCGGTGCCGCAGCACATCTGCGAGGTCACCGACGACCTGATCCAGCGCGGCGCACTGCATTTCCACAAGGACGCCAACGACGACAAGATCATCACCTTCCATGATTCATGCAACGTGGCGCGTGCGTCGCGCATGGGGAACGTGCCGGGTGGTCAGTTTGTCATCCCCCGGCGGATCATTACCTCGGTGGCCAATCACTTCCATGACATGGCGCTGCAGACCATCCACGAAGGCACCTTCTGCTGCGGCGGCGGCGGCGGTCTGCTGACCGACGACCTGATGGAACTGCGCGTCAAGGGCGCCTTGCCCCGCATGGAGGCGCTAAAGGACGTGGTGGAAGACCACGACGTGAACTTCATGGCCACGATCTGCGCCATTTGCAAGGCCCAGTTCACCAAAGTGCTGCCCTACTACGGATTCAACATGGGCATGGTGGGCGGCGTGCACCAGCTGGTCAGCAAGGCGATCCGACTGGGCGACAAATAGTCCATCGCCTGGCTGCAATCACATACATCAGGAGACTCCGATATGTCCACCCCCCTCGAAAGCGTCGCGACCAAACCACTCAACTTCCGTCGCTACAAAGACGGCGACAGCCAGGTGAGTTCCTTCCAGAAGGACATCTTCGACGCAGGCCACTCGCACAAGTGCCCGACCTATATTCAGAGCACCCCGCCTTGCCAAGGCAGTTGCCCAGCCGGTGAGGACATCCGCGGCTACCTGAATATCGTGCGCGGCATCGAGAAGCCGCCCGCCGGCATGGTCTGGCAGGAGTATGCGTTTCGCCGGCTGACCGAAGCCAACCCCTTCCCCTCTGTGATGGGCCGCGTATGTCCGGCGCCCTGCGAGTCCGGCTGCAACCGAAACCAGGTCGAAGACTTCGTCGGCATCAACTCGGTCGAGCATTTCCTGGGCGACTACGCGATCAAGAACCAGTTCGCCTTCCCCAAGCCCACAGTGCAAACCGGCAAAACGGTCGCGGTGATCGGCGGCGGCCCGGCCGGCCTGTCTACGGCCTACCAGTTGGCGCTGAAGGGCCATGACGTAACCCTGTTCGATGAGCGCGCGGAGCTCGGCGGAATGATGCGCTACGGCATCCCGGGTTTTCGCACACCGCGCGACATCCTCGACGCCGAGATTCAGCGCATCCTGGACCTGGGTATCAAGACCCGTCTGAATTGCCGCATTGGCACTGACATCACGATGCCGCAGATTCGTGAACAGTTCGATGCCGTGTTCCTGGGCCTGGGCGCACAGGCCGGCCGTGCATTGCCGGTGGAAGGTGCGGATGCGCCCAACTGCGTCACCGCCACCTCGTTCCTGAAGGCCTTTAATGACGGCCGCTTGCGTCACGTCGGCAAGCGCGTGGTGGTCGTCGGCGGTGGCGACACCTCCATAGACGTGGCCACGGTCGCACGTCGCTTGGGCCACATCGACAAGATCCACGAATCCGACCGCCCGGAGCACGCCATTGCGGGCCACGTTGCGCACGATGTCGCCGAAGCCTCGGCCCGCCAGGGCGCGGAAGTCACACTGACCACGATCTTTGCCGTGGACAAGATGCAGGCCACCCGGCACGAGGTGGAGCACGCCCTGTCGGAGGGCATCACCATTCGCGGCGGCATGGCGCCGGTCGCGGTGATTCGCGGCGAAGACGGCCGCGCGATTGCCCTGCGGATCATGCGCTGCGAGGCCAAGATCGTCGGTGGTCGTCTGGACATCAAGAATATCGAGGGCACGGAAGAAGACATTCCGGCCGACCTGATCGTCTCGGCCATTGGCCAGGCGGTCGATTTCACCGGACTGGACGAGTTCAACAATGGCAAAGGCGCCATCAACAGCGACAAGAACTACCAGGTGCAGGGGCAGCCCGGCTTCTTTGTCGGCGGTGATGTGGTACGCCCACACCTGTTGACCACCGCTATCGGACACGGTGCGATTGCCGCTGACGGCATTGACCGCTTCCTGCAAAACGAAGCGCTCGAGAAGCGCCCCAAGATCGACGTGCACACCTTCGACCTGAAGCGCAAGATGATCGAAAAAGGCCTGGCCTTCAGCGAAGTGCACGAGCCGATCCGCGGAACCGACAAGAGCACAGCAGCGATTCACAACTTCGACAACCGGTCGGACCGCTACGTGATTTCGCACAAGGAACTGTTCCTGGGGCATTTCCCCTTTGTTCCTCGCAACCGGCGCGGCATCGTTTCGCTGACTTCCGAGCAGGCGCTGAACAACTTCGAGGAACGCCTGCAGCCCTTGCTGGAAGCCCAGGCCGTGACCGAGGCCAAGCGCTGCATGAGTTGTGGCCAGTGTTTCGAGTGCGACAACTGTGTGGTCTATTGCCCGCAGGTCGCGGTGTTCAAGGTGCCGAAGTCCAAGTCGACCATCGGACGCTATGTAGACACCGACTACAGCAAGTGCATCGGCTGTCACATCTGTGCCGACGTGTGCCCCACAGGCTACATCCAGATGGGATTGGGGGACTGACTCCATGCGTGCGTACGCTGGTTTTCCGTTAACGGCACTTCGCAGGGTATGCATGATGGGCCTGTTGCTGGCGTCCGGCGTCACAGCCATGGCCAGCGGTGCAGCCCCCAAAACCGCCGGACGCGTCCCGCAGCCAGTGATCGAAAGCGCTCGTGGTGACAAGTGTGTGGACGACCCTGCCTTCATGCGACGCAATCACATGGAGTTGCTCAAGCACCAGCGCGACGACACCATGCACGGCGGCATTCGAGGCGCAAAGTACAGCCTGAAGGCGTGCATTGCATGCCACGCCAGCCAGACGACCAACAGCGTGGCAGCGGCAAGCACCAACTTCTGCCAGAGTTGCCATAGCTACGCTGCAGTCAAGATCGACTGTTTCGAGTGCCATTCCACCAAGCCCGAACCGACCGCCGCCCAACACCCGTCGCCCCAGACAAAGCCGGCTCAAAACGCAGCTGGGCCGCAGCTGCACGGGGTGGCACTGCAGCAACAGGTCAAGCCATGACGCAGGATACCAAGACACCCTCTACCCAGTCGTCGGCGCAAAAACTGGGCCGACGCGGCTTCCTGGGCGTTGCTGCCGCCGGACTGGCCGGTGTCATGATTGCGCCTGGCGTGCGACTGATCGAGATCGCGCAGGCGGCCAGCGCTGACACTCCCGCAAGCCAGGGTGCCAGTACCAAGGTCCGCTGGGGCATGCTGATCGACAGTGGCAAGTGTTCCAGCGGTTGCACCGACTGCGTCACCGCCTGCAACACAGAAAACGGTCTCTCTGGTGGAACCCGACTCACGGATTCCCAGTGGATTCGCAAGATCGAGATCAAGGAAGTGCGCACCGGAAACACCCAGTCCCTGCCCATGATGTGCCAGCACTGCGCCGAGCCGCCCTGCGTCGATGTCTGCCCCACAGGTGCCTCGTTCAAACGGGCCGACGGGATCGTACTGGTCGACAAGCACATCTGCATCGGCTGCCGGTATTGCGTCATGGCATGCCCGTACAAGGCGCGGTCGTTCGTGCATGAACCGCTGACGAACCAGAAAGCCGACGTGCCGCGCGGTATGGGCACGGTCGAAGGTTGCACGCTGTGCGTACACAAAGTCGACAAGGGCGAGATGCCCGCCTGCGTGAGCGCCTGCTCGGACGCTGGCCACGGCGCCATCCTCTTCGGCGACCTGAACGACCCAAACAGCGACATATCAAAGCGCCTGGCTGGCTACCCTTCGCGCCAGATCCGGGAGGACCTGAATCTGAACACCGGCGTGCGCTACAACGGCATTTGAAGCAGGAAGGCATGACCCATGAAAATTTCACTGCGTGAACTGGAGGGCACGAGCCCGGGCTACTACCTGCTGCTGGGCGCGTTGGCACTGGTCACCCTGATCGGCATGGGGGCGGTGTGGTTCATGGAACACCACGGCCACATCGTCACCGGCATGAACAACCAGATCGTGTGGGGCTTGCCGCATGTGTTTGCCGTTTTTCTGGTTGTCGCAGCCTCGGGTGCGCTGAACGTAGCCTCGATGGCATCGGTCTTCGGCAAGACGGAATTCAAGCCGTTGGCGCCTCTGTCCGGCCTGCTGGCGATAGCCCTGCTGCTCGGCGGACTGACGGTGCTGATGCTCGACCTGGGGCGGCCCGACCGCCTGATCGTGGCCATGACGCACTTCAACTTCAAGTCGATTTTTGCCCTGAACATCTTCCTGTACACCGGCTTCATGGGTTTTGTCATCGCCTACCTGTGGACCATGATGGAGCGCAGCGCACAGCGTTTTACGCCGATGGCGGGTCTTTTCGCCTTCATCTGGCGCATGGCGCTGACCACTGGCACCGGCTCAATCTTTGGCTTCTTGGTCGCACGACAGGCGTTTGATTCCGCGCTACTCGCGCCCATGTTCATCGCGTTGTCGCTGAGCTATGGCCTGGCCGTATTCCTTCTGGTGCTGATGCTGGCCTTCAAAGGCAGTGGACGCCCGCTGGATGCCAGGCTGCTGGCACACTTTGCGCGACTGCAGGTTATCTTCGTTGCGGCGGGCTTCTATTTCGTGCTGGTCTATCACCTGACCAACCTGTATTTCACCAAACACCATGATTTCGAGCGCTTTATCCTGCTCGATGGCGGCGTGCACACCGCCCTGTTCTGGCTGGGCCAGGTGGTGCTGGGCGGGATCGTGCCGATGGTCTTGCTGCTGCACCCGCGCATTGGCGAACTGCGCGGCCGTATAGCGGTAGCCACGCTGCTGGTGGTGGGCGGCGGGTTTGCGCAGATGTGGGTCACCATCGTCGGCGGTCAGGCCTTCCCGCTGGTGATGTTCCCTGGCCGGCAGGTTAGCAGCAGCTTCCATGATGGCGTGGTGAATCCGTACACGCCCGCCCTGCCGGAGTGGTTGCTGGGCTTTGGCGGCGTAGCCGTCGCAGGCCTGATCGTCATGCTGGCCCTGAAGTTCCTGCGCTTTCTGCCGGAACGGCTGGACGCCGCTGACAGCTTGGGTACCCCAGCCGCCGCGGCTACAGCCTGAGTTCCGTCAGGCATGTTGGGTTTCCTGGTTTCAGCCGCTCACAAGTCTTCGGGCAAGACAACCATCACGGTGGGACTGTGCGCCGCGCTGTCGGCGCGGGGCTTGTCCGTGCAGCCCTTCAAGAAGGGGCCCGATTTCATCGACCCCATGTGGCTAAGCGAGGCCTGCGGGCGCGCCTGCTACAACCTCGACCCATTCCTGATGACTCCGGGGCAGATCTCTGCCTGCTTCCTGCGTCACACCTCAGAGGTCGACATCAGCATCATTGAAGGCAACAAGGGCCTTTACGACGGGCTCGCCTTGGACGGCAGCAACAGCAATGCCGCGCTGGCCAAGCTGCTGGGACTGCCCGTGGTACTGGTACTGGATGCGCGCGGCATGACGCGCGGCATCGCGCCGCTGATCCTGGGCTACCAGGCATTCGATCGGGACATTCGCATCGCGGGGGTCATCCTGAACCAGCTGGGCGGCGCGCGGCACGAGTCCAAGCTGCGCGCGGTGATCGAACATTACACCGATGTGCCGGTGCTGGGCGCCATTGGCCATGACCCGAGGCTGGCGATTGTCGAACGCCACCTGGGCTTGATGCCCAACCATGAAATCAATGATGCCGCGCGGCGCGTGGGCGCCATGGGCGAACTGATTGCCGCGCAGGTTGATTTGCCGCAGGTGCTGAAGCTCGCCGAAACTGCTACGGCGATGCCCGCGCGCCCCGGCACGCCAACCGGCGCCGCAACAGTGGTGGCTCCGCCGCCACCGCGGGTCCGCATCGGTCTGGCGCGTGACTCTGCGTTCGGCTTTTATTACCCGGACGATCTGCAGGCGCTGGAAGCGGCCGGTGCCGAGATCATCCCGTTCAACACCTTGCAAGACCCCAGCCTGCCTCAAGTGGACGGCCTGTTCATCGGTGGCGGTTTCCCGGAAATGTTCATGGCGCAACTGCAGGCCAATGCCGCGCTGCGCCAGGACATCCGTAGGGCAGTGGAGTCGGGTCTGCCGGTGTATGCCGAATGCGGCGGCCTGATGTACCTGGCCCGCACGCTGCAGTGGAAAGGGCAGGTGTACCAGATGGCCGGCGCACTGCCAGCGGACGTGGTGATGCACGAGCGGCCGGTGGGACGCGGCTACGTGGAACTTCAGACCACGCCCGATGCGCCCTGGTCCGCTGCCGGGGCCGCCGCGCCGCAGGGCCTGCGGGGTCACGAATTTCACTATTCCAGCCTTGAAAACCTGGCACCTGACCAGAAATTCGCCTACAAGGTACTGCGCGGTCATGGCGTCGATGGCCGGCACGATGGCATCGTCCACCGCAACGTGCTGGCCTCCTATGCCCATCTTCGCAGCGGTTCTGGGTCGGAATGGGCGGCGCAGTTTGTGGCCTTTGTTCGCTCGCACAAGGAATCTCTCCAACAGCAGACCATGGCAAACACACGCACCATTGAGGTCCATGGCCAGGCCATCACCACCGACGTCGAAGGCTACCTGAAAAACCTGGACGACTGGTCCGAAGACTTCGCACGGGCCCAGGCGCAAGCGGAAGGCCTGGTACTGACCGACGAGCATTGGCAGGTTATCCACTTCCTGCGCGCCTACTACGATGAACACCGGGTGCAGGCGCAAGTGCGCGCGATGATCTGGCACTTTGCCAAGGCCTGGGGGCCGGCGCGCGGCAACAACCACTACCTTCACGAGCTCTTCCCCGTCGGCGGACCTCAGAAGCAAGGCAACCGCCTGGCGGGGCTCTTGAAGACCAAGGGCGAGCATTAGAAAATCTCCGGGTAGACCACGGCGACCCACAGCAACACCACCCTGCCCCCAACCGATAAGGAGCATCACATGTTTACATTGACCAGCACGGCCGCACAGCAAATTCAGCAGGCCGCCGCCAACAGCGGGGCCCAGGAGATGGCCTTGCGCATTGCCGCAAAGATCGATCCGGACGGCTCGAGGCAGTACGGCATGGGCTTTGACGATCCCACCGAGGAAGACATGAAACTCGACCTGAACGGGGTGGCCGTGGTGATTGCCGGCGCGTCTCAGGTCCTGCTGGCCGACACCGTGCTGGACTATGTGGAACTGAGCCCGGGCGAATTCAATTTCATCTTCATCGATGCGCGGGATTTTCAGGGCGAGGCCGATCAAGCGTCCGCCTCGGGCAGCGGCTGCGGCAGCGGGGGCTGCGCGACGGGCGGCTGTGCCAGCAAGGGGCGCACCCATTGATCGCCAACAACACGCCAATGACCGGCCTTGCCGGGCGCGTGTACCTCGTAGGCGGTGGTCCGGGCGATCCGGAGTTGCTGACGCTTCGCGCCGTGCACCTTCTACAGAAAGCCGAGGTGGTCGTCTACGACCACCTGGTGTCCAGTGCCGTGCTTGACTTCGTCTCGTCCACTGCGGAGCGCATCTATGCGGGCAAGCGCCGAAACGAGCACACCATGCGGCAGGAACAGATCAACGGATTGCTGGTAAAGCTCGCCCGCGACGGCAAACAGGTGGTTCGGCTCAAAGGCGGAGACCCATTCATTTTCGGGCGCGGCGGTGAGGAACTGCAGGCCTTGGCGGCGCAAGGCATTGCCTTTGAAGTCGTGCCAGGCGTAACCGCGGCGTCAGGCGTTTCAAGCTATGCGGGCATCCCGCTGACGCACCGCGACTACGCCCAAAGCTGTCTGTTCGTGACCGGCCACCTCAAGGATGGAAGCGCCGACCTGGACTGGCACAATCTGGTCCGTCCCGCACAGACCGTGGTGATCTACATGGGGCTGGGCGGACTGCCCGAGATCTGCCGCCAGCTGATGGCGCATGGCGCGCCGCCCTCCCGGCCCATCGCCGTGGTACAGGACGGCAGCATTGCCACCCAGAGAGTGGTGACGGGAACGCTGGCCGACATGCCCGAGAAGGTCTTGCAAGCCGGCCTCAGGTCCCCTTCCCTCACCATCATTGGGGAGGTCGTCCGACTGCACGATGCACTGGCCTGGTTCAATCCGCTGGCCACGGAAGCCACCGCAACGGTCCGTTGTTGACTATGGGTGCGGCAAGCCTTTCAATTTATTGGCAGCGGCATCGGCCGCCTTGGCCCCATCCGGCGAACGGCGGTATTCGAAAGCAAACACGGCAGCTTCCACCCGCGAGCGAAGGTTGAGTTTGTCCATGATGTGGCGCACATGCAGTTTGACGGTGTTGTGACTGATGTCCAGGGCCTGCGCGATAACCTTATTGCTCTGGCCTCGGGCCACATGGTCCAGCACCTCACGCTCGCGCTCGGTCAGCGAGGCCACCAGGTCACCCATGACCGATACTTTTGGCCCGGATTGCAGGATCTGGGCCAGTTTCAGGGTCATGGCCGAGGCCACGACCATCTCGCCGCGGGCGGCGCGGCCAATCGCGTCAATCACCTCCTCGGGCTCCATGTCCTTGAGCAGGTAGCCCCGAACGCCAGCACGCAGCGCTGCAGAAAGGTCGTCCTCGCTATCGCTCATGGTGAGGATGACCACCGGGGTATCGCAACCCTCCGACCGGATCATGCGCAGCACACTCAAGCCGTCTGTCGTGGCAAGTCGCAAGTCCAGCACCATCAGGTCAGGCTGGTGCTCTCGCAACAACGGAACCACCTGCGTCGGGTCACCCGTGGCCATCACGACGGTCATGTCACCCCGGTGTTCCAGCAGTTCAGTCAGTCCGCTGCGACACAGTGCGTGGTCATCCACCAGCATCACTCGGGTTCGTGCCGTCATGTGACCTCCCCGGACGCCAAAGATTTCGTTGGTATCACCAATCGAACCCGGGTTCCGCCGCCGTCATTTTTGCCCACCTCGATGTGGCCGCCCAGTCGCCGCGCGCGGCCCTGCATGATTTCAAGTCCGAAGTGGGTGGAGGGTGCCATGCCTCTCGCCATGGTCACGATGGTGGACACCGATGGCGCTGCCATGCCCAGCCCGTCGTCCTCGATCAAAAATTCAATTTTCTGAGGCGCCTTGTGAATCGTCACCAAGGCACGCCGGGCCATCGAGTGCTTCGCGATGTTGGCCAGCGCCTCCTGAACAATGTGGAACACCTGAACCTCCTGTTCGTCGGTCAAGTTCAGATTTTGCGCTGAATTCCGGATCTCAAGCTCGATACCCGTGCGATCGAAATACGCCTCGGCAATGCCGTGGAGCGCATGCAGCAAGCCCAGTGGGTCCATGCGGGTACGAAAGTAAGTCATGACTTCGCGCAAGTTGTCATGCACCTCGCCCACTGCTTTCTTGACATCGGAAAAATACTTGAGCGAACGCGCGTCGTCGTGGGCCAGCATGGCATCGTTCAGGAGCGGAAGACGCATCTTCACGTAGGCCAGTGTCTGGGCAATGGCGTCATGCACCTCGTTCACCATTTCCTGACGCTCCTTCATCACCGTCATTCGCAAACGTTCGCGTTCGATCCTGGCGTTGTGCAGGGCAAGGCCAAGCAGTTGGCCAATCAGGCGCAGGATGGCCTGAGTCTGGAAGGGAATGTCGGCATTGGCTTCGAAAAAAAGATTGTAGATTCCGAGAACCTGAGTCCCATGCGGCAAGGATATGGCCAGAACGCGCTGGCACTGAAGACCGAAATAGGGGTCTGAACTGTGTCGGGCGCAGCCCTGAACGTCGTCCACCCATCCCAACACATCGCTGCTCGATGCCACGCCGCACATGCCGCAATCACGCGCCACCAGGCGTTCCGCGGCCAGCACATGCGCAGGCAACCCGATCTGCCCCACCAGCCTCATGGAACGCCCGTCGTCGGTCAGGACGCGCACCGCACCCGCCTGGGCGCCTGCCAGCGCGGTGATGGACACCAAAAACCGCTCAAGCAACTGTTCGAGGTCGCTACCCGCGCCCAATTCACCGGTCAGGCCTGAAAGAACGGCCTGCGGGTGTGCGGGGACCGCACCAGAGGACGAAGGTAGATGAACTCGGTTCAGTGTCATGGCAAGGCAATAATTTTCTGATCCTAATCCATTACTCATTGCTGATATAGCGTGAAAACCCGCGGAACGACGCAAGCACCGAATTGCCGCAGCCGCAGCATGTCCGGAATCCCCATATCGCGCCGGCAATCAGCCACGCTACCCATTTGGGCTACCCCGTCTCACCCGTGTCGGCTATAGACGAGAGATCGTACCCTTGCCTCTAATAGGGTCACTCTGAATTTACGCCCTGACTGGGACGTCACGGGCTTTTTCCTGATCTGTTGTTGCCTTGTCCGCGAGAAAACCGCCTACCGCATGCCAGCCACGCCTATTCACGATCCGACCGCCGCACCTCTGCCAGATGCCATCGTCGAGACCCGCAACACAACCTGTTACATGTGTGCCTGCCGCTGTGGCATCCGGGTGCACTTGCGCAACGGCGAGGTCCGCTACATCGAAGGCAACCCCGACCATCCGCTGAACCAGGGGGTGATTTGCGCCAAGGGCTCCTCCGGCATCATGAAACAGTATTCGCCGGCGCGGCTGACCAAGCCCCTGCTGCGCAAACCCGGCAGCGACCGTGGAGCAGGGCAGTTCGAGGAAATCGAATGGGAGGCAGCGTTTGCGATGCTGGAAGACCGTCTCCGGAAAATTCGGTCCACCGACCCCAGGCAGTTCGCCTTGTTCACCGGGCGTGACCAGATGCAGGCCCTGACCGGCCTGTTCGCCCGGCAGTTCGGCACGCCGAACTACGCTGCGCACGGGGGCTTTTGCTCGGTCAACATGGCCGCCGGCATGATCTACACCATCGGCGGTTCGTTCTGGGAGTTTGGCGGGCCCGATCTCGAGCGCGCCAAGCTGTTCGTGATGCTGGGCACTGCCGAGGACCACCATTCCAACCCGATGAAGATCGCCATCAGCAAGTTCAAGCGCGATGGTGGCCGCTTCATCTCGATCAACCCGGTGCGCAGCGGCTATTCGGCCATCGCCGACGAATGGCTGCCGATCAAGCCTGGCACCGACGGTGCGCTGCTGTTGGCACTGATCCACGAGCTGATCGCGCTCGGCCTGTACGACCGAGATTTCCTCGTTCGCTACACCAACGGTGGCCAGTTGGTGAACCTGGACGATGCGCATGATGAGTTCGGCATGTTTGTGCGCACCGAAGTTCCTGAGGAAGAAGGCTGCTTCGATCCGCAGAACAAGCTCTGGTGGGACCGGACCAGCAACAAACCGGTCGTCACCCACACCGAAGGGTGCGACCCGTTTCTTCTTGGCGCATTCAAGTTGCACGACGGTACGCCCGTCAAGCCCGCGTTCCAGTTGCTCAAGGAAAGGGTCGAGGCCCACACGCCCGAATGGGCGGCCGGCATCACCGGAATTCCGGCCGAAGCCATCCGCCGGCTCGCCCATGAAATGGGCGTGACAGCGCGCGACCAGAAGATCGAGTTGCCTATTTCCTGGACCGACTCCTGGGGCAAGGAACACGATACCGTGACCGGCAACCCGGTGGCCTTTCATGCGATGCGCGGCCTCGCAGCGCACTCGAACGGATTTCACACCACACGCGCGCTGGCGATCCTGATGACGCTGCTGGGCACCATCGACCGTCCGGGCGGCTTCCGCCACAAGGCCCCGTTCCCGCGGCCGATCCCGCCTTGCGCCAAGACGCCCAATACACCACTGGCGATCAAGCCCAACACACCGCTCGACGGCCTCGGCCTGGGCTGGCCCGCCGAGCCCGACGACCTCTTTGTCGACGACGACGGTCAGCCGGTGCGCATCGACAAGGCCTTCTCATGGGAATACCCGCTATCGGTGCATGGCATGATGCACAACGTGATCACCAACGCTTGGCGTGGCGACCCATACCCGATAGACACCCTGCTGCTGTTCATGGCCAACATGGCGTGGAATTCGACGATGAACACGTCGGAAGTGCGCAACATGCTCAACGACAAGCGTGAGGACGGCGAGTACAAAATCCCTTTCCTTGTGGTCTGCGACGCCTTCCAGTCTGAGACCACCGCCTTCGCCGATCTGGTTCTGCCCGACACCACCTACCTCGAACGGCACGACGTGATGTCGATGCTGGACCGCCCGATCTCTGAATTCGACGGCCCGGTCGATGCGGTGCGCATCCCGGTCGTGCCGCCCACGGGCGATTGCAAACCCTTCCAGGAGGTGTTGATCGAGCTGGCCGGCCGGCTCAAGTTCCCGGCCTTCGTGCGCCCCACAGGCGAGCGCAAGTTCCGCGACTACCCCGACTTCATCATCAACTATGAGACCGAGCCTGGCTCCGGCATCGGCTTCCTGGCCGGCTGGCGCGGCAAAGGCGGCGAAAAATTCATGCGCGGCGAACCGAATCCGCGCCAGTGGGAGATGTACGCACAGAACAACTGCGTCTACCACCACAAGCTCCCCGCCTCCTACCAGTACATGCGCAACTGGAACAAAGGCTATCTCGAATGGTCGCAGCGCAACAGGATCCAGCGCTACGCCGAGCCGATCATGATCCACCTGTACTCCGAGGTGCTGCAGAAGTTCCGCCTGGCGGCACAGGGCAAGGGGTTGTCGCGCAAGCCGCCGGATCATCTGAAAAAGCGCATTGAAACCTACTTTGACCCACTGCCCTTCTACTACGAACCGCTCGAGGCGCAGCAGACCGACCTGGTGAAATACCCGCTCAACGCGGTGACCCAGCGCCCGATGGCGATGTATCACTCGTGGGATTCACAAAATGCCTGGCTGCGCCAGATCCACGCGCACAACCACCTATTCGTCAACCCGCTGGTTGCCCGCGCCGCGGGCATCGAGGACGGAGGGTGGATGTGGGTCGAATCCGAATGGGGCAAGGTGCGCTGCATGGCCAGCTACTCTGAAGCGGTCGAGCCCGGCACGGTCTGGACCTGGAACGCCATCGGCAAGGCCGCTGGCGCCTGGAGCCTGGAGCCCGGCGCCAACGAATCGCAACGGGGCTTCCTTCTCAACCACCTGATCAGCGATGAACTGCCCGGCCGGCCGGGCGAGGCGCGCATGTCCAATTCCGACCCCGTGACGGGCCAGGCTGCCTGGTACGACGTGCGGGTTCGCATCTACAAGGCTGAGGCCACCGAACCGAAGACCACCTCACCGCAGTTCGCGCCGGTACCCCGGGCGCCCGGCACCGCGGCCTCAGTGCCGCGCTGGCAAGCTTTTTTTGCCGGTCTCGGAGAGTGGAAAAAATGACCCAACTGGCCTTGGTCATCGACCTCAATGTGTGCGTGGGCTGCCACGCCTGCGTGACCAGCTGCAAGCAATGGAATACGTCGGGTGCGGCCGGCCCGCTGGCCGACTTCAACCCCTACGACGCGGACCCGACTGGCACCTTCTTCAACCGCGTGCAGACCTTCGAGGTTGGTGAGTACCCGAACACGCAGACCGTGCATTTTCCCAAATCCTGCCTGCATTGCGAGGACCCGCCCTGCGTGCCGGTGTGCCCGACGGGCGCCAGCTACAAGCGCGCCGAGGATGGCATCGTGCTGGTGGACGCCGACAAATGCATCGGCTGCAAATACTGCTCCTGGGCGTGCCCCTACGGCGTGCGCGAGGTGGACGAAAAGCGCAAGGTCATGACCAAGTGCACGCTGTGCGTGGACCGAATCACCGACACCAGGCTGCCCGCATCCGAGCGCAAGCCGGCCTGTGTGCTGGCCTGCCCGACCAGCGCGCGCCTTTTCGGTGACATCCACGACCCCGAGTCGGTGGTGTCCACCGCCATCCGCGACAACGCCGGCTATGCATTGATGCCCGAATGGGGTACCCATCCGTCCAACCACTACCTGCCGCGGCGCAAGACGCCGATACACATCCACGCCGATGAGCTCACCCGAACTGACAACCCCTTGAAGGTGGATGGCCTGCTGCCCAAGCCGGCCAAGTCGGAACCATCGCTGGACGACGTGATGTCCTGGTAAGGCCCCACAAGCATGAAACCCGCCTACTCCGTCATCTTCCTGACTACCCTGATCGGCGCCGCGCAAGGGCTCTTCCTCGCGCTGTTCACAGCGCAATCCTACGCCCTGTTCAACCTGCTGCCGGCGCAGGACAGCCGGACGTTCTTTGCTACGGGCGCCGCCGTGGTGCTGGTCCTGAGCGCGCTGGGACTGGTTGCCTCGTTCTTCCACCTCGGGCGGCCCGAGCGGGCCTGGCGTTCCGCCGCAATGTGGCGCACCTCCTGGTTGTCGCGCGAAGTCATCGTGCTGCCGGCCTTCATGGGAGTCGTCTTCCTTTACGGCGTCGCCCACTTCATGGACTGGAAGCCCGTCTTGGCCACGCTGCCCGACGGCATGGTGATCGACGCGACCCTGGTCCTGGGCCTGGCAGGCACAGTTCTCGCATTTGCGCTGTTCCTGTGCACTGCGATGATCTATGCCTGCCTGCCCTTCCTGCGCGAATGGCACAGCCCGCTGACGATCGTCAACTACGTGCTGCTGGGCGGAGCTTCCGGCTTCACGCTGGCCGCAGCCTTTGCGCTAGGCAGCGCACCGGCGCTCACGCGCTTTTACGCCGGTTGGGCGCTGATCCTCACCGTGCTGGCCTTTGCCAGCCGGGGCGCATCGCTGCGACGCAACGCCCGCCTTCGCCCGAAGTCCACGATACAGACCGCCATCGGCGTGAAGCACCCGCGCATCGTGCAGAAATCAGCCGGCTTTCTGGGCGGCTCATTCAACACCCGGGAATTTTTCCATGGCAAGTCACGTGCGGTATTGCGCTCGGTGAAATGGGGCTTTCTGATCACGGTGTTTGGCCTGCCAGTGGTACTGCTGGCGACGGCCCTGTGGACGGATTCAACGGGGAGCTTGCCGCTGGCATTCGCAGTGCAGTACCTGGGGCTGCTTGCCGAACGCTGGTATTTCTTCGCTCAGGCAAACCATCCGCAAAACCTTTATTACCAGGCAATCACCTGATTTTGCGATAGATCAAAAAGTTGGCTGAAAGATATGACACATTGCTTTGTGCTTATTGATTTATTTGTCAGTCTGCGAGGCTGTTACTGCCATCGCTTCCTCACTTGCAGCTCTTGAACCAGCAAAGGAGATTCAATGTCCATGGTTAGTCCCCACGGGGGTGGTGAACTGGCGCCCCTGCTGCTTGAGGGTGATGCTCTTGCACTTGAGCGCCTGCGCGCCTCCAGGCTGCCCGCACTGCGCGTGAGTTCGCGCGAAAAAGGCGATCTCATGATGCTGGGCATTGGCGGGTTCACGCCGCTGACCGGCTTCATGTCGCATGCCGACTGGCAGGGTGTCTGCGATGGCATGAAGACCGCAAGCGGCCTGTTCTGGCCCATCCCGATCACGCTCTCGGCAGCCCGGTCAGCCGCCGAAACCTTCACGACCGGAGACGAAATTGCCCTGACCGACCCGGACGACGGTTCCATCCTCGCGACGATGCGGATCACGGAGAAGTACGCCATCGACAAAGCACATGAGTGCGCAACGGTGTTCCAGACCACGGACCCGGCGCACCCTGGCGTCAAGCTCGTGATGGAACAAGGTGAAGTCAACCTCGCCGGCCCGGTCAAGGTGCTGTCCACCGGTGGCTTCCCTGAAAAATACGGTGACCTGTTCAAGACGCCAAAGCAGACGCGGGAGTTGTTCGCCGCCCTGGGCTGGTCCAAGATCGCCGCTTTCCAGACCCGCAACCCGATGCACCGCTCGCACGAGTACCTGGCCAAGGTGGCCATCGAGGTGTGCGACGGCGTGCTGGTGCATTCGCTGCTGGGTGCGCTAAAAGCTGGCGACATTCCTGCCGAGGTACGCGCCAGAGCCATCGGGACCCTGGTCGAGAACTACTTCGTAAAGAAGACCGTGGTGCAGGCCGGCTACCCGCTGGACATGCGTTATGCCGGCCCGCGCGAAGCGTTGCTGCATGCGCTGTTTCGCCAGAACTACGGCTGTTCTCACCTGATCGTCGGCCGCGATCATGCCGGTGTGGGCAGCTACTACGGCCCCTTCGATGCCCACCACATCTTCGACCGCCTGCCCACCGACGCCCTGCAGACGCAGCCGCTCAAGATCGACCTTTCCTTCTGGTGCTACAAGTGCGGCGGCATGGCCTCGGCGCGGACCTGTCCGCACACCGACGCCGACCGCCTGCAGGTCGCCGGCACCCAACTGCGCAAGTGGCTGTCGGAAGGCGCCGAGGTCCCCGCCGAATTCAGCCGACCCGAAGTGCTTGTCATCCTGCGCGAGTACTACGCCAGTCTGGCTGCCCAGTGAATCCCGTAAGCCCTAAAACCCTGAACAGGAGATTTGACAAATGCCAACCTACGTGAGAACCGACAAGTGCGATGGATGCAAAGGTCAGGACAAGACCGCCTGCATGTACATCTGCCCGCATGACCTGATGGCACTGGACAAGGACGGCTCGCAGACCGGCCATCCGATGAAGGCGTGGAACCAGGAGCCCGAGCAGTGCTGGGAGTGCTATTCCTGCGTGAAGATCTGCCCGCAGAACGCGATCGAAGTCCGCCACTACGCCGACATCGTACCTCTCGGCGGCTCGGTGCAACCGCTGCGCGGCTCTGACTCAATCATGTGGACCATCAAGTTCCGCAACGGCACGATGAAGCGCTTCAAATTCCCGATCCGCACGACCGCTGAAGGGTCGATCGACCCCTACGGTACCAAGCCGATGCCAAAAATGGCCGATCTCAGCACCCCCGGCGTTTTCACCAAGGAAATGATGGGTGGCTACCGCGCCGGGCGGCCGGATGAGCTAATCCGCTGCAAATAAGCCCCCTACGAAGAGCAACCATCCTGAAACTTGGCGGGACAGGCCGCACTGAAGCATTTCCGCAAAGCAATTCCGTTCTGTCCCCAAAAAATTAAGAGGCAAAAGCAATGTCACAAGGTACTTTTGAAAATCCGGCCATCGTCCAGGAAGAACTGGACATCCTGCTGATCGGCGGTGGTATGGCCTGCTGCGGCGCGGCCTACGAAATGATGCGCTGGGCCGAGGCTGTCAAGGCTGAATCGGGCGTCGATCTCAAGATCAAGCTGGTTGACAAAGCCGCCATGGACCGTTCGGGCGCCGTGGCCCAGGGCCTGTCAGCGATCAACACCTACATCGGCCCGGACCTCGACCCGGCCGACTACGCCCGCATGGTCTCGAATGACCTGATGGGCATCACGCGCGACGACCTGACCTACGACATCGGCCGCAACGTCGACGACTCGGTGCACCTGTTCGAAGAGTGGGGGCTGCCGATCTGGAAGACCGACGACGATGGCGTGCGCCATGATGGCGCCGAATCGCAAAAAGAAGGCATTCCCCTGCTTAAGGACGGCGGCAAGCCGGTGCGCTCGGGCAAGTGGCAAATCATGATCAACGGCGAGTCCTACAAGTGGATCGTCGCCGAGGCCGCCAAGAAAGCGCTGGGGCTGGCTCGCATCGAAGAGCGCATCTTCATCGTCAAGCTGCTCAACGACAAGAACGACCCATCCCGCATTGCCGGCGCCGTCGGCTTCTCGGTTCGCGACAATACCATCCACATCTACAAAGCCAAGGCTGTGCTGCTGGCAGCCGGTGGCTGCGTGAACCTGTTCCGTCCGCGTTCGGTGGGCGAAGGCACTGGGCGGGCCTGGTACCCGGTGTGGAACGCCGGCTCCACCTATGCGATGGCGGCCGAAGCCGGCGCCGAAATGACCATGATGGAAAACCGCTTCGTGCCCGCCCGTTTCAAGGACGGCTATGGACCGGTCGGCGCCTGGTTCCTGCTGTTCAAGGCCAAGGCCACCAATGCCTACGGTGAAGACTACATGGTCAAGAACAAGGAATTGCTGAACGACTACCCGCCCTACGGCCAGGCAGCCGTTCCCGCGTCCTGCCTGCGCAACCACCTGATGCTCAAGGAAATGAAGGAAGGTCGCGGCCCGATTTACATGGACACCGTCACCGCGCTGGCCAAGTTGCGCGAAACGCTGTCGCCCAAGGAAGTCAAGCACCTTGAGGCCGAGGCCTGGGAAGACTTCCTCGACATGTGCATCGGCCAGTGCGGCATCTGGGTCGGCGAGAACATCGAGCCCGAGAAGAAAAATTCCGAACTGATGCCCACCGAGCCCTACCTGCTCGGTTCGCACTCCGGCTGCTGCGGTATCTGGGTCTCCGGCCCGACCGACGTCGGCGCGCCCACGGCGGACGAAGGCGACTACGACGGCATCCCGGCGCACCTGCCGCGCGGATGGAACTGGGGCTACCGCTCGATGACCACGGTCAAGGGCCTGTTCACCGCTGGCGACGGCGTGGGCGCATCCGGCCACAAGTTCTCGTCGGGTTCCCACACCGAAGGCCGCCTGGCCTCCAAGGCGATGGTCCAGTACGCGCTGGACAACAAGGACTGGAAGCCTGAGTTCGACACCCCGGTCGAGCAGCTGGCCGCCGAAATCTACCAGCCGGTGCGCAACTTCCTGGAGCACAAGGACTACACCACCGCCATCGACATCAATCCGCACTACATCACGCCCAAGATGCTGCAGTTCCGTCTGCAGAAGATCATGGACGAATACGTGGCCGGCACCTCTACGTACTACAACACCAACGACAAGATGCTCGCGGTGGCTGAAGAGAAGCTGGGCATGCTCAAGGAGGACTCGTTGAAGATGCGCGCCAAGGACCTGCACGAACTGCTGCGTGCCTGGGAAAACTACCACCGCATCATCACCGCAGAGGCCCACATGAAGCACATCCAGTTTCGCGAGGAATCGCGTTACCCGGGCTTCTACTACCGCACCGACAAGAACTTCGTCGATGAGGAAAACTGGCACTGCTTCGTGAACTCGATCTACGACAAAAACACCAAGCAATGGACCTGCTTCAAGCGCAAGCACGTCGACCTGGTGGACAAGTCCAAGCTGTTCAAGGCCGCAGCCCACTGAATGGTGAGCCCCTACGCTTGCCACTGCACGTGCAGCGCCGTCCGTCCGAGGGAGTCCGCCTTGCCTGGGGCGGTCCGGCGACGCCAGCCTGCGCAAATCGCGTAAAGTGCACGGAAGGGCCGGGCGTCGCAAGGCGCCCGGCCCGTTTTTTGGGCGCGAGCATTTTCGACGCCATGACCCATGATTTTTCGACAAGGTAGCCGCAATGGACGATCCCAACACCTCCGGTCTGCCCTTTTCTGGAAGCCCGGTGCTTCCGCAGACCTTCGATGACAGCAAGCTCATCCAGTTCCAGTGCCGCAAGGGCATTGCCTGCTGGAACGCCTGCTGCAGCAACATCGACATCTCGCTTACCCCCTACGACATCCTGCGCCTCAAGCGGCGCTTCGAGACCAGTTCGGGAGAGTTCCTGCAGCGGTACACCGTGCCCTACGAGATGGAGCAGAACAGCATCGCCGGTGTGAAGCTGCGCCCGGTTGAAAACGGCACGGCCTGCCAGTTCATGACGCCGGAGGGCTGTAGCGTCTATGAGGACCGTCCCACCGCCTGCCGCTACTATCCCGTCGCGCTGCTTTCGCTGCGCCGCCAGGATGAAACCACGGACCGTGCGTCCTACGCACTGGTTGAAGAGCCTCACTGCCTGGGTCACCGGGAGCCGCGCCGGATCATCGTCAGCGACTACCGCAAGGAGCAGGTGCTGGAGGAATACGATGAACTCGCACGCGGCTGGCGCCAGCTCATTCTGAAGAAAAAATCATCGGGTCCGAGCATCGGCAAGCCGACCAAGCGCAGTCTGGAGCTGTTCTTCATGGCCTGCTACGACCTCGACCGTTTCAGCCAATTCGTGGCCAGCGAGGGTTTCAGCAATATCTATGATCTGCCGCCCGAATCGTTGAGAAACATCCTGTGCGACGATGTTGAGCTGCTGCAGTTCGCCTTCCGGCTGCTCAGGCAGGTGCTGTTCGGGGAGGAGACCATCCCGCTGCGCCGCGAAGCCGCCGACGAACGCCGCCTTCGGTTGCAGGACAGAAAGCTGCGGCTGGAAGCCGAGGCCGCCGCCCGGCGCGCGGCCGAGCAGGATGGCATGTACGAGGATCCCGACAGCGGGGTGTGAACCCTGACGCCGTCAACGTGTGCGATGCGTGCGGGTAAAGCTATCGCCGCTCAAACCTGCCGCCAGGGCAGGCCGCGCATACGCCAGCCGCCCAGAGCGCCGCGATGATGCTCGGCATCGAGCTCGCCCTCGAAGCCTTCGAGCACATTGCGCACGCTGGTAAAACCGTTTTTCTCAAGAGCAAGCCCGGCATCGATCGACCGCTTGCCACTGCGGCAGATCAGGATGATAGGGCGGTCCTTGCGACCGGCCATGCGCGTGACCTGGTCGGCGAAATGCGGGTTGATCTCAAAATCCGGCTCTGTGTTCCACTCGACGTTGACCGCATCGACCGGGTGGCCAACGTAATAAAACTCGGCCTCGGTGCGGCAATCGATCAGCAAGGCGTTCGGATCGGTTTGAAGGGCCTCGTGAGCCTGCTGGGGGGTGAGATGGTCCATATGTGTCTCCTTGGTCGAATTGTGGTGCTTCGACCGAAAAAGACAAACAACAACTTTGGCATATCGATATGCCACCCGGCAAGATGAGGCGGGAGCCCGGCCCGGGCTTACTTCTTCGCGGCAATCTCCTGCAGCCTCGTCGGCTGGATCAGGTGCCCGTCGAGGCCGGCTTCCTTGAGGGAGCCGCCGTAGGCCACGGTCATGAGCTGCGAATAATAGAGCACCGGCATATTCAGCTTGGTGCCTTGCTTTCTGTTGATTTCCGACTGGTAAACCTCGACATTGGCCTGGCACAGCGGGCAAGGCGTAACGATCATCTCGGCACCGTGATCGTAGGCTGACTCGACGATGTCGCGGATCTGTTTCTGGCTTTTTTCAGGCTCGGAGAAAGCCAGCGCACCGCCACAGCAGGTGACCTTCTGGTCGTAGTCCGTCAATGCCTCGCCGCCCACGATTTCGACCAGCTTGTCGAGATACATCGGGTTCTCGAAAGACTCGCCGTCGATGCCGAACGGACGGTTGGTCTGGCAACCCACGTAGCCGGCGAACTTGACGCCCTCAAGCGTCTTCACCACTGGTTTCTTCAACTGGTCATAGCCAAAATCCTCGATCAGGACCTCCACCATGTGGCGCACCGGCGCGCTGCCCTGGTAGGTCAACCCGGCTTCTTTCAGCGCCTCATTGGTCTCGGCGAGCAACTGCGCACTGCCATCGATCTTTTCCTTGGACTCGCGCGCGTTAAGCCAGCAAGCGGCGCAGGTGGCCACGATGTCCTGGCCCGGCAAGTGGGTCTCGGCCAGCGTGAAGTTGCGCGCGTTCATGACCAGCCGCTCGAGTTCGCCGCCGCCTGCATAGCTGATCGACGCGCTGCAGCAGTTCCAGTCAGGGATCGTGGTCAATTTGACATCGAGCGTCTTGCACATCGAGTTCACCGAGGTCAGGTAGTTGGCGGCGGAGGCCTTGAGTTGCGACGAACAACCCGGGTAAAACGCGTATTCTTTCTTGGCCATGAGAGTCACCTAATCAGTTGTGGACAGCGCTGGCCTCAACCTCGCTGCGGTCTGTCCTGAGGAGTCAAGTTTCAGGTCAGGGACAGAACTGGGGCGCTTCGCGTCACAGCGCTCTGTCCCAAGCGGCTTCAGGAGGTCACCTGCTTTCGATCTTCGATTTCACGGGCTTTCCTGAGCATCGCAGCAATGCCCTTCTGGTCCTTGCACTTGTGCCCGCCAAAGAGCTCGAAGGGGTTCAGCCGCCCGGCCTTGATCAGGCCCAGCGCCACGTTGCGCATGCCCCAGCCTTTCTTGATACCGGCCACGACGCCGTCGCCAAAGTACAGGCCGATGGTCAGCTTGAGTTCATTGACGCGGCCGGTGCGGGTGGCGTTCTTCCAGAAAAGCTGTGAGAAGTCGCGCGTGGGCTGCATCTTGGGCGCCAGACCAAGCCTGCTCGAATAGGCGGCGATGCCGTGCATGATGTGGGTGATCGGCAGCTTGCGCGGGCAACGCACGATGCAGTTGTAGCAGGAGGTGCACATCCACATCGCGTCCGACTTCAGCACTTCCTCGCGCTTGCCCGCGCGGATCATCATGAAGATCTTCTGCGGCGTGTGCTCCCAGTGGTCGCCGAGCGGGCAGGAGCCGGCGCAGACACCGCACTGCATGCACATCCTGACCCATTCGCCGCCCTCGACGTTGGCTTCGATTTCCTGGAGGAAGTTGTTGCGGTACCGCGCCGACACGTCGGCATTGGCCTGGCTTCCCGTGGTCTGCAGTGCGTTCATCAATTGAACCCCTTCATCGGCGACATGCCGATTTCCTTGATCGTGGCGGCGTAGTCGTTGATCAGGGTTGCCACACGCTGGCTGTCGGTGATGGCCACCTCGAAGCTGATCACGCGCTCCTTCTCCAGGCTCAGCTGCTTGAGCGTGTCGTCGATCTTGCTCATACGATAGTGCGCCAGTTCGGAGCCCTTGACGAAATGACACTGGTAGTCATCTCCCTTCTTGCAGCCCATCATCATCACGCCGTCCCAACCGCTGTTGAGCGCATCGGTGAGCCAGATGGTGTTGACCGAACCGAGGCAGCGCACCGGAATAGCCCGCACAAAGGCCGAATAGACCGTGCGCGACAAGCCGGCCATGTCGAGCGCCGGGTAGGCGTCGTTCTCGCAGGCCAGCAACAGGATGCGCGGCTTTTCGGAGAACTCGTCGGGCATGTCGAGCGACTTAATCTGGCTGCCCACGGTATCCACGGAGTAGTTCTCGAACGAGATCACGCGTACCGGGCAGGCGCCCATGCAGGTCCCGCAGCGCCGGCAGCGCGATTCGTTGAACACGGGGAAGCGCCGCTCGTCCTCGTCGATCGCCCCGAACGGACATTCCACCGTGCAGCGCTTGCACTGCGTGCAGCCTTCGAGTCGCACGATCGGGTACGACAGGTCGCCTGAGCGCGGATGCGCAGCCCGACCCTGCGACGCGTTCTCGACCGCCTGGATCGCCTTGAGCGCTGCACCGGTGGCGTCATCGGTTGCCTGCAGCAGGTCCATGGGCCGGCGCACCGGGCCGGCCGCATAGATGCCGGTGCGGCGCGTCTCGTACGGAAAGCAGATGAAGTGCGAATCGGTCAGGCCCGCCTTGAGTTGCGGCAGGTCCTTGCCCTGCCGGTAGGTCAGGTTCAGGATGGAGATGGGCTTCTCCAGCGGCTGCTTGTCTTCGGGGATGTCGATGTTGACGCCCGAATTCGGCACCTGTCCGGTAGCCAGCACCACGAGATCGGCGCTGAGCGTCACGTCCTCGTCGAGGATCAGGTCGCGAAAGCTGACCGCGCAGCCGGCGCCGTCTGCCCTTACCGCGCCGACCTTCCCCTTTGTGAAAGTCACGCCCCGGGTTTGCGCGCTGCGGTAGAAGTCCTCGCCCATGCCGGGCATACGCAGGTCGGTGTAGAGCACCACGGTGTCGACCTCCGGATTGGCATCCTTGAAGTACATGGCTTGCTTGACGCTGGTGGCGCAGCAGTGGCCCGAGCAATACGGCAGGTGGGCGCCGCTTTCGTCGCGCTGGCCCGCGCACTGCACGAACACCACGCTTTGCACCGCGCGGCCGTCGGCGCGCTGGATGGCACCGCCGTTGGCCGCCTTGGCCAAGGTCTCCAGCCCGGCCTGATCGACCACGCCGGGCAAGCCGCCGCCGAGTTCCGGCAGCCGTGCGATGTCGTAGGTGGAAAACCCGCTGGCCTGGATGATGGCGCCGACGGTCTCATCGTGGACGACGCCGCTTTCCTGCGCGATCTTCACGGCAAAACGGCCCGGCGCGCCCGAGGTCTCGGCCAGCGTCGAGCCCAGGTGCACGCTGATCTTTGGATGCGCCATGACCCGCGCGACCAGGTCCGCCACGCCGGTGTCCTGCGGCTCGGCATAAGGTTCGCAAAACGGCACCCGCCGGTGCAAGCGGGCCGCCCAGCCGCCCAGCGCCTGTTCCTTTTCGACGACCAGCACTTCGTAGCCGGTTTCCGCGGCCTCGATGGCCGCGGTCAGCCCGGACATGCCGCCACCCACCACAAGGATGCGCTTGTTCGATGCGGTGTTCGGGTTGCCCGCGGGAACCGCCATCTTCTTGAGTTCGGCGCAGCCCATGCGGATGTAGTCGTCGGCCATTTCCTGACGCACCTCGTCATGGTCCGGGCCCTGAGCCACAATCCAGAGCACGCCTTCGCGCAGGTTGGCGCGCGCCATGGCCACGGCCGGGAAATGGAAAGCCTCGGTCTTGGCCCGGCGCGAGCAGGCGCCGATCATCACGTGGGTGACGCCCTCGTTGGCGATGTCGTCACGGATGGTCTGAACGCCTTCGGCGCTGCACAGCATGTCGTGGCGCCTGATCAGGGCCATCTTGCCTTCACGCTTGGCCACTTTCTCCATGGTGCCGAGATCAAGCACGTCCCCCAGGCCACAGCCCGCGCACAGGTACGCCGCAAATTTGTTGTCTGCCACCTTATGCTTCCTCCCGGGCTGTCTGGTGAATCACCTTGATCGCGCGCAACGCGGCACCGGTGGCGCTTTGCACCGAGCGGTTCACGTCGAGCGGACTGGATGCCGATCCGGCGCCGCACATGCCCCCGTCGGCCGAGCCCTCGATGAACCCCGATGAATCGGTGATCAGGTCGTCGGGCAGGCGGATCCCGCTAGCTTCAGGCTCCATGCCGACCGCCAGCACCACCAGGTCATGCGGCGTCGCGTAGCGGTGGTAGCCCTCGGTGTCCACCCCATGCAGGACGGGGTCGCCATTGTCGGCCTGCGCAATGCGCGCCACCTTGGACTTGACGAATGAAACGGTTGTATCGCGCTGCACCATCTGGTAAAAATCCTCAAACCGGTCGATCGCGCGAATGTCGATGTAATAGACCGTCGACCGGGCCGCTTCGCCATGGGCTTCCCGCACGTACTGCGTCTGCTTCAGCGACGCCATGCAACAGATGCGCGAGCAATGACGCAGATGGTTTTCATCGCGCGAACCAGCGCACTGGATGAAGGCGATGTTCGTGGCCTCTTTGCCGTCCGAGGGCCGCAGGAGCTTGCCGCCCGTGGGTCCGGCCGGGTCGGCAAGGCGCTCGAACTCCAGGCTGGTGATGACGTTGGGGAAACGCCCGTAACCATACGGCTGTATTTTTTCCGCGTCATAGGGTTTCCAGCCGGTCGCCCAGACCACCGCACCGACGGCAAGCTCAACCATTTCCTCCTGCATCGCCAGATCAATGGCGCCCGCCTTGCAGGCGGCCTGAGCCTTGTCGGCCTCAGGCGTGCCGATGAGGGAAGGGTCAATCACATAGCGCTGCGGATACGCCATGGCGTGCGGCAGATGCGCGGCCTTGATCTTGTCAAGGCCGTAGTTGTAGGGATTGGGGATCTCGGCACTGACGGCACTGGCGCAATCGCCGCACGCGGTACAGTGCTCATTGACGTAGCGCGGACGAATCTTCAGACGGGCCGTGTACGCACCGCGGCTTCCCTGGATGCCGACGACTTCGGCCATCGTCATCACCCGCACCCGGCGATTGCCCTTGAGCCGCCGCAGGTTGATCTCCAGGCCGCAGGTCGGATGGCACATCTTGGGGAAGTAGCGGTACAGCAGCGCGGTGCGCCCACCCAGGGTGGCGCTGCGCTCGACGAGGACCACATCCCGTCCGCATTCCGCCGCCTCGAGCGCCGCCGTCATGCCGCTGATGCCACCGCCCACCACGAGAATCGTCTGACTGGTCGCTATAGATGCCGTCATTAAATCTCCACTGCGTTACAGATTGCCAAACAGTCGCGCTGCGCTCGCGAGGCCGCAGCTGGATTCACGATCTCTGCGTAACGTCGAGCCCGGTCAATCCCGAAAGCATCGTACGTGAAAGCAGGCCGGGAAAAAACCACCCGTTCGGGTAGGTCAGTCGAGCCGCCGGACCTCGAAATCGAAGTGCGAGAGATCCGCGAGCATCCAGGTCGGCGGCGCACCCAGACCGCCCACACTGCCCGGATTCACCAGCCAGGTCATGCCCCCGGCGACCGTGGGCTGCTGCACGACGCTGGCTGCATGCGAGTGGCCGCAGCAGACGATGTCGAAGTCGCCGGTGCAGGCCATGCCGCGACCGTAGTGCGGGTAGTGCGTGGCAAACAGACGGCGCCCGCCGAGTTCCAGATCGATGTCCGCGCCGTGGTAGCGGATCAGGCCATCCGAGGCGGCACACAGATTCCACAGCGCCACAGGGTCGCCGAGGTTGTTGCCATGCACCACGTGAACCGGCAGGCCTATCGGGATCAAAGGGCGCAGCGTCATGGCGCCGATAAGGTCGCCGCAGTGGATGACGGCTTCGGCGCCAGCTTGCCTGGCAGCGCTCACGGCAGCGGCCAGCATGGGCGCGCGGTCGTGGCTGTCGGAGACGATGCAGATCTTCATGGCTGCGCACCGGGCACAAAGCCGAACAGCCTTTCGAGTCCGAGCTCACGAATCAGGGCATCCACAGCGGGTTGCCCATGCTCGCGGGCCACCTCGGCCAGAATCAGGCGCGCGCCCTGGCGGTTATAGCCGCCGCCAAAACCGGCCTGGGTCTGCAGCAGCTGGCGCGCACGCGCGATCGTCATATCACCAACGGTCCGTGGTATTCGTCGTCCTGCGGCCGGGCTGCCAGGTCGACCGCCGTCGCGCCGCTGGAGACGCCGGCACTCTGCTTTTCGTGATCGGCCTGCACGCGCAACAGGGTCAGGACGCACCGTCGCAGGTCAATGTACTCGTCATGACCGGTGCCGTACTGGTCGGCATCGGCATAGAAAAACTGGCAGCGGTAGCGGTCGGGCCCGACCTTGCACACCACGAAATGCGCGCCGCGCTCGCTCCAGTAGAGCGTTGGGCACAGGGTGATGTCGTCGCGGGCCGGGTCGAGCTTCAATTCGCTGTCGGCAAGCTCCAGGGGCACGGTCTTGTCGTAGCGCTCCTGCAAAAGCGCGACAACCAGTTCGCGTTCGGAATCTGAGAAATCGGGGACAGGAACATTCACGGCTTGACCTCGGTTCAACGACAGACGCGCCCCTGGGCTATGGTGGACGCACGGAGCCCGAGATTATTTGCCAGCCCGGCCTTGAAGTCACCTACCCGATTGGACTACCCATTCGGAGTATGGCAATACCCCCATTCTTCTTGTGAGAATCTCCCCTGATGGCGCGCAAACCGGAGGGCCTGGGCGCATTCAGCCTTGATGAATGCAGCGCCGTTTTCCCCGCCGCCGTGCCCATTCAACCTGCACACCGTGAAGGAGCTCACCATGTTTGATCACACCGTCCGTCCATGCTCTGCAAGCTTGCGCAGGCGCACGCCCCCGGGAAAAGCCGGAGTTGCCCTGGTGCTGCTCTGCAGCCTGAACGCCTTCGCCGCTGACGCGCCCGGCCCGGACGACGCGCGCAAGGTGGCCAGCGCCGTGCCGCCCAAACTGCTCCAGGTCCTGACCGACGAGATCGCCCGGGGCGGACCGGAATCGGCGATCGCGGTCTGCCGCGAAAAGGCGCCCCAGATGGCCCGGGCCGCATCCGAGCAGACCGGATGGGCCATCCGGCGCGTCAGCCTGCGCAACCGCAACCCCAAGGCCGTCCCCGATGACTGGGAGCGCGCGGCGCTGGAGGACTTCGACCGGCGCGCAGCAGCGGGCGAGAGCCCGGCCACGCTTGAAAAATGGGAAGTCGTCGGAAACGGCGCGAAGCAGGAGGCGCGCTACATGAAGGCGTTGCCCGTTCAACAAATTTGCATGGCCTGCCATGGCCCCGCCGAGACGCTCAAGCCCGAGGTCACCCAACAATTGAAGTCCCTTTACCCGGACGACAAAGGCGTGGGCTACACCCTCGGCCAGATTCGCGGCGCGATGACCATCCGCAAAGCGCTGTAAAGTCCACCCCCCCGCGGCGAAACATCCACTCTTCATGCACCCTCTCGCCGCTCGCCAGCCACCCGCCCCCGTCGGGCTCTCGTCCAGGCACGGGGCATGGATCACCGGTTTCCTGCTCATGGCGCTGGCACTATTGATGACCGGCCCGGTCCATGCCGCGGCCAGCGTGGTCCCTGTCAGCACCCTGCCCTGGTGGTTCTGGCCACTGGCGCTGTTTGTCACCTGCTTTTTCATCGGCATCGTGGCGGTACCAGCAGGCATCGGTGGCGGTACGCTGTTCGTGCCGATCATCGGGGGCTTCTTTCCCTTCCATCTGGACTTTGTTCGCGGTGCGGGCTTGCTGGTGGCGCTGGCCAGCGCCCTGGCGGCCGGGCCTGTGCTCCTGCGCGGCGGCCTGTCCAGCCTGCGCCTGGCGCTACCGCTGGCGCTGCTTGCCAGCATGAGTTCGATCGCCGGGGCCTTGTTGGGCCTGGCGCTGCCGGCGTCGGTGATCCAGACCGCGCTGGGATTGATCGTGCTGGGCATCGTGGCGCTCATGCTGGTCTCCAAAAAATCAGAATTCCCGCACGTGGCCAAACCCGACCGCCTGTCCTCGGCGCTCGGCATTCACGGCGTGTTCATCGACGGCGCCTCCGGACGTTCGATCGACTGGCAGGTGCATCGCACGCCCCTGGGCCTGGTGCTGTTCCTGGCCATCGGTGTCATGGCGGGCATGTTCGGCATTGGTGCGGGCTGGGCCAACGTGCCGGCATTGAACCTGCTGATGGGCGCGCCTTTGAAAGTTTCCGCGGGCACCTCGGGGCTGGTGCTGTCGCTGGTCGATTCCTCGGCGGCCTGGGTGTACCTGAACCGCGGCGCGGTACTGCCGATGATCGCCGTGCCCTCCGTGGTCGGCATGATGCTCGGTGCCCGCATCGGCGCACGCCTGTTGCACGTGCTCAAGGGCTCGGTCATCCGCAAGATGGTCATCACACTCCTGTTGTTTGCAGGCATTCGTGCCCTGCTCAAGGGCCTGGGGCTGTGGGTCTGAAAGTAAAAACGCCATGAATCCCCCCAACGACAACCAGGCCCGGCAACAACTGGACGAGGCCTTTCGCTATGCCTTCCTGCTGGACTGGGGAACGCGTATCGGATTGGGGGTGCTGCTGCTCAGCTTTGCGGCCTACATGTTCGGACTCTTGCCGCCGCATGTGCCTCTGGATCAACTGCCCAGCGTCTGGACCCTGCCGGTGGATGCGTTCCTGCAAACCACCGGCACGCCCACGGGCTGGGGCTGGCTGACCTTGGCGCACAAGGGTGACCTGTCCAACCTGATCGGCATATCGCTGCTGGCCGGCTGCTCGCTGCCGCCGCTGCTGGGCCTGATTCCGCTCTACCTGAAACAGCGCGATCCTGTCTACGCCGGGATCTGCGCGCTGATCGTGGTGGTCCTGGTGCTGGCGGCATCCGGTTTTCTGACGGGAGGGCACTGACCATGGCGCAGCTCTTTAACCGGCTGTTGCTGGCCACCGAGCACAGCGACTTCGACACCGGTGCCGAGGCCTTGGCGTTCGCGCTTGCCCGGCGCTGCCAGCTGCCGCTGGCCACGGTCATGCCGCTCGTGAGCAATCCGGAATACGAAGCCCTGGCGCCGCAAATTGCCGCTAGGGCTGAACGGGAAGCGGCCGCCAGGATCGCGCAACTGCGCGAACAGGCCGCGGCCGCCGGCGTGGCCATCGACCTTCGCCTGCGCCGGGGAGAAGAGCCCTATGAGGAGATCGTGCAGGAAGCCCTGCAACAGGGCAACGATCTGATCATCATCCGGCGCCGCGGCAAGCGGAGCTTTCTGGCAAACCTGCTGGTCGGCGAAATGGTGAGCAAGGTGGTGGCCCATGCGCCCTGCCATGTGCTGATCGTCCCGCGGGAGGCTCGCATGTGGCATGAGCGGGTGCTGGCTGCGGCCGAGTCCACGGCACAGGGCCGGCAAGTCGTCGCCACTGCTGCCGCCATCGCCGCCGAATGCAGTCTGCCCCTGCATCTCGTGATCGTCATCGCTTCCGCGGAAGATCGCCTGAAGGCCGAGGCCTTCCTGGGCGATGTGCTGGACCCGATCCAGCGCAGGGGCATTGCGGCCCAGGGCGAAGTTCGCATGGGCAAGCCGTTTACGGAAATTCTCGCCGCGGGCATCGGCTGCCGCGCCGACCTGATCGTCATGGGCAGCCGCAGCGACAACCGCATCGGACGCGCGCTGGTCGGCGGAGTGGCGCAGAAGGTGATGGGTCTGGCCGAAATCCCCGTCATGGTTCTCAATCTTCACTAACCCGGAAACACCGATGCCATGAGTGACGCGCTCAACTACCTGCTCAAGGCCCGGCCCGAGGCCATGGGTCACTACTTTGCCTTCCTGAAGGATGCCGGAAAGCATCTTGATCCCAAGACCCGGGACCTGATTTCCGTCATCACCAAAGTCCATGCACAGACCGAGCGGGGCTTTCGGCAATATGCCGGTCGGGCCTTGCGCGAAGGTTGCACGCCCGTGGAAGTGCTGGACGCGCTGCTGATGGCGTTTCCGGCACTCGGGCTGGCGAAGATCATCTGGGCCGTGGACATCATGCTGACGATGGACATCCCGGGCTTCCAGCCCGAGGCGCTCGCCCTCCCCGGCCAATGGCACGACGTGTTGGCCAGCAGCGCCGCCAAGGATGGCGAGGTCACCCGCACGGAATGCCAAGGGCGCGGCCTGTTCATCTACCGGGACAAGAAGACTTTTCAGGTCTTCGACAGCCGCTGCCCGCACCAGGGCACCGATATCCCGGAACTGGCGCTGAAGGGAAGCACCTTGATCTGCCCGAAGCATCAGTGGGAATTCAACGCGCACAGTGGAGACTGCATCAAGAAAGGCAACAGCCCGCTCAAGCGCGTCGAATCCAAGGTCGTCAAGGGCCGCCTGCTGGCCTTCTGGTAAGTCGTTCGCACCGCCCCTGCCGCAACCCTCCCCTCCCCGATCACTTTCCCAGTGAAAACCCCGCGCTCCCCCCATTACTACACCTGGAGATCACCACCATGAAAGCATCCCGAAAACTTTTTGTCCTGACGCCACTCTGCGCGCTGATGGCCGCCGGCTCGGCGTACGCCACGGATGGCTATTTCCCGATCGGCTACGGCATGAAAGCCCAGGGCATGGGCGGCGCGTCCGTCGCCGCGACCGACACCGCCTACACCGGGGCCAACAACCCGGCGGCGTCAGCCTTCTCCGGCAACCGCGTGGAAGGCGATCTCTCGGTCTTCATGCCCGACCGCGGCATGAGCCGCACCGGCGCAGGCCCCATGGACGCAGACATCGACAGCGACAGCAAGGCATTCCTGGTCCCGGCCTTTGCCTACACCACCATGATCAATAGCCAGTGGGGCGCCGGCGTCACGGTGTACGGCAATGGCGGCATGAACACCAACTTCGCCGGCGGCGAGATCAACTGCGGTCAAGGTCCAGCCAACGTGCTGTGCGGCTCCGGCAAGCTGGGCATCGACATGATGCAGCTGATCGTGGCACCCACCGTGGCCTACAAACTGAACGAGAACAACTCCTTCGGACTGTCGCCCTTGCTGGTCTACCAGCGATTCGAGGCCAGCGGCCTGCAGGCGTTCACGCAGATGTCCACCGCGCCGGGCAACGTCACCAACAACGGCTATGACAGCAGCACCGGGATCGGGGTTCGTCTGGGCTACATGGGCAAGCTCAGTGACCAGGTCACCGTCGGCGCGTCGTATTCCCCGAAGATCAAGATGGGCAAATTCGACAGTTATGCGGGCCTGTTTGCCGGGTCCGGGTCCTTCGACATCCCCGAGAACTACACCCTCGGGGTGGCCATCAAGGCCACGCCCAGCGTCTCCCTGGCGCTGGACTACCAGCGCATCAACTACGGGGGCGTCACGTCGATTGCCAACCCCAGCACCAATATCGGTGGCTGCATGATGGGCAACCCGGCCAACTGCCTGGGCGGCTCTGACGGCGCCGGTTTCGGCTGGTCCAACGTGAACGTCTGGAAGATCGGCGCCCAATGGCAGGCCACCCCCCAATGGAATCTGCGCGCCGGTTTCAACCGGACGGACAACCCCATCCAGGCGCGTGACGTAACCTTCAACATCATTGCTCCGGGCGTCACGACCAATCACTACACGCTGGGCGCGACCTACACCCTCTCATCCACCACGGAAATCACGTTTGCCTACATGTATGCGTCAGAAAATTCGATTTCCGGCCCGTCGCTCTACAACGCGATGTTTCCGGGCATGAATGCCAACGAGACCATCCGCATGTCGCAAAACTCGATTGGCGTGCAGTTCGGCTGGCGCTGGTAAAACCCCGCCGTGAGCCGGATCGGCGATCCGGCTCACCCGGTTTTCAGGCCGCCAAGGGCCCCTTGTCCGGTGGATGAACCCTCCCACGACAAGCCAGCCTCCAGGCAGCGCCCTCGTTGGGCGGTCACTGCCCCCGCGATGCCGTCCCTGACACTGATTCAAAGGAAAACTCATGCAAGCCAATCTGATTTCGGCCATCAACGTCGCGGCGATTGCCGTCATGCTGGTGTGCCTGTACATGGTGTTCACGCTGCGCGGCAAGATTCCCGGCGGCGTGGTGGGCAAACAATGGCGACTCCTGACCGTGCTGGTCACGCTGTTCACCCTGGGCTACTTCGTCACCCCCTTCTTCACGATGTTGCCGGCCAACGTGATCAACCTGATCGTGGCGTTGATCTTCTTCTTTGGCGCCATCTATGTGCTGATCACGGTGCGCCTGATCTACCGCATCATTGAAGAACTCACCAGTTGACCGCTCATGAACGGCGCCCTCATCTTTGGCAAAACGCCCAAGGGGTTTGATGAACTGACACACCGCACTGCAGCGGTCCCCCAAAGGCTGCGCTCGGTGCTGATCCTGGTGGACGGCAAAACCCGTTGTGCAGAGTTGATGCAGAAGTGCTCGTTCATTCCGCAATGCGACGAGCATCTGGTGTGGCTGGAAGACCATGGTTTTATCGAAGTGGTAGCAACCGGCGCCGCTTCGGGCAGCGCGATGCCTTCGGCCTCAGCAAGCCCTGCGTCGGCGCCCGCCGTCCTGTCCCCGAAGAATGCCCTGCTCAGCATGGCGCAGGAGCTGCTCGGCACCCACGCCAGTGTCGTGATGCAACGCCTGCAGGACACCGAAGACACCCGCGAGGCGCTCGCCCAGGCAGTGGAGCGCTGCCACAAGCTGATCCGGCTGTCGATTGACGAGAAGAAGGCGGAGCAGTTTCGCAAGCTGGGAGCGGCCTTGCTGGCCGGCGACGCCCCCTCCCGCTGACGCGCAGCAAGCGCTCAGCCGTAGCGCCGGGCCATCGCCTCCAGCGGCACCGGCTTGATTTTTGACGCCTGCCCGGCGCAGCCAAAGGCCTCGAACCTGGCCTTGACAATGCCGCGCGCCGCGTTCTTGGCGGCGGTCAGCGCCTTGCGCGGGTCGAACTCGCTGGGTTGCTGGGCAAACACCTGGCGCATGGCGCCGGTCATGGCCAGGCGGATATCGGTGTCGATGTTGATCTTGCGCACGCCGCTCTGGATGCCGCGCTGGATCTCTTCGACCGGCACGCCGTAGGTCTCCTTGATGTCGCCACCGAACTGGCGAATGATCGCCAGCCACTCCTGCGGCACGCTGGAACTGCCGTGCATCACCAGGTGGGTGTTCGGGATCTGCGCGTGGATGGCGACGATGCGGTCCATGGCCAGAATGTCGCCGGTGGGCTTGCGCGTGAACTTGTAGGCGCCATGGCTGGTGCCAATCGCAATCGCCAGCGCGTCCACACCGGTTTTTTCCACAAAGTCTTTCGCCTGCACCGGGTCGGTCAGCATCTGGTCATGGCTCAGCTTGCCCTCGGCCCCAATGCCGTCTTCCTCCCCCGCGTCACCGGTTTCCAGCGAACCCAGGCAGCCCAGTTCGCCTTCCACCGACACCCCGACCGGGTGCGACATCTCGCAGACCCGCCGGGTGATGTCGACGTTGTATTCGTAGCTGGCCGGCGTCTTGCCGTCGGTCATCAGCGAGCCGTCCATCATCACGCTGGTGAAGCCCGAGCGGATCGATTGCTGGCACACCGCCGCCGAGGTGCCGTGGTCCTGGTGCACCACCACGGGAATGTCGGGGTGGGTTTCCACCGCCGCCAGCATCATGTGGCGCAGGTAGGCCTCACCGGCGTATTTGCGCGCACCGGCGGAGGCCTGCAGGATCACCGGGCTGTCGGTCTCCTGCGCGGCTTCCATGATGGCGAGGATCTGCTCCAGGTTGTTGACGTTGAAAGCCGGCACGCCGTAGTGGTGTTCGGCGGCGTGGTCCAGCACTTGGCGAAGGGAAATCAGGGCCATGAGGCGTCTCCAGAGGTTAAAAGCAAAAAATAGGCATCAAACTGGCACTATCCCAGCGTCCCTTGGTCATAGTTCGCTATAACTATAGGATTTTGCGGGTGTGCCCATCGCCGCGCGGGCCACATTCAGCCCGCCGCGCGCATCGTCAGGATCTCCAGCGCCGGCAGCGTCTTGCCTTCGAGCACTTCCAGGAAAGCCCCGCCGCCGGTGGAGATGTAGCCCAC
>JAABRA010000391.1 GCA_011391155.1 Burkholderiales bacterium | reverse complement strand
TTTCGCCTTTATGTGCATCAAATTGGCACCATCCCAGCGTCGCACGGTCTTTAGTTGCTATGGATTTTGTATCGTTGGGCGGAACCTCTGTCTCGCGGCTCGTGGCAGGTCCAGGCCCCTGCGCCCCGCGTTTTCCCGCCTTAAGCCTGGCCAAAGGCTTCGGACCTATGATCCCCAGGTTTCACCCCCAAGGACCCTCCTTCATGAAATTGATCAAATCCGCCATCCTGCTGGCCGGCGCGGCCTGCGTGCTGGCGCTCAGCGCCTGCAATGCCGCCAAGGATGAAAAAGCCGCCACCCCGGCTGCGTCCGCGGCTTCATCGGCCAAAGCCGGCGAACCGCCCGTGGCCACCGTCAACGGCACACCCATCAGCAAGAGCCGCATCGACATGCTCATCCAGCAGGGTGCCGGCCAGGGCCAGCCCGACAGCCCGGACGCCCGCAAGGCGATCCTCGACCAGCTCACGATGCAGATGGTGATCGCCGAGGAAGCCGTCAAGAAGGGCCTGGACAAGGCGCCCGACGTGACCGAAAAACTCGAAGTGATCAAGCAGTCCATCCTGGCCAACGCCTACGTGCAGGACTACATCAAGACCAACCCGGTGACCGAGGAAGCCCTGAAAGCCGAATACGAGCGCATCAAGGCCACCATCACCGGCACCGAATACAAGGCGCGCCACATCCTGGTCGAGAAGGAAGCCGAGGCGAAAGACATCATCGCGAAGCTGAAGAAAGACGCCGGCGCCTTTGCGAAGCTGGCCAAGGAAAAGTCGAAGGACCCGGGCTCTGGCGCCCGCGGTGGCGACCTCGGCTGGTTTGACGTGAGCCGCATGGTGCCGGAGTTCGGCGCCGCCGTGAGCAAGCTCGAAAAAGGTGCGATCACCCCGGAACCCGTGAAAACCCAGTTCGGCTACCACGTGATCCAGCTGGAGGACTCCAAGCCGGTCGAGCCGCCACCCTTCGAGGAAGTCAAGCCCATGCTGTCTCAGCAGCTGCAGCAGCAGAACCTGAAGAAACAGCTGGATGACCTCAAGGCCAAGGCGAAGATCGAGATTGCCGGCGCGCCTGCCGCGGGGGCATCCGCACCGGCGGCATCTGCGCCGGTCGCATCTGCGCCAGTTGCACCGGCTGCGCCCGCATCCGCGCCGGCGGCCTCCACAGCGGCGGCGTCAGCGGCCCCCGCGGCAGCCTCGGCAGCCTCGGCAGCCAAATAGGGCCGGATTTCAAGCTTTTTTGACCATTTCCCAGTGTGGAATGGTCATTTTCAGCTATGAAACTGGGAGTCGCCAGAGGCCGCCCCCGACCGTCTGGCCGGTGACCCTGCAATCCATTCCGGCACGGAGGGGCTTAGCAGGCCGTTGTCGGCCCGGGCAGCGCTTGCCCTGGCGGTCCTCAGCCGGGAGGGCTGCGATTCCAGCGGTGACCGGAACAAGATTCCATTCGCCGGTGGCCGAACCGCGGGCAACTCCGTAGCGCCGGCCCGGGCCCGTGCTGCAGAATGATGGCGTCCCAGCCGCCCTCCACGGAACCCCATGCGCACACTGTCCCTCCTCGACCTCGGTTTCTTCATCGCTGAAACCGAAGCCAGCCCCAAGCACGTCGCGGGCCTGCTGATCTGCAAGCGGCCGGCAAGATCGACCGCCAGTTTCGTCAGGAACCTCTACCGCGAGTACCTGACCTTCACCGACGTCAAGCCGCCGTTCAACCGCGTCATCCGTTTCTCGCTGAGCGCCATGCCGCAGTGGGAGGACGCCCAGGCGGTAGACCTGAACCAGCACATTTTTTATCACAAGCTGCCGGCGGGCCACAATGACCGGCAGGCGCTGTACGACTTCGTCGCGAAGCTGCACACCCCCATGCTCGACCGCACGCGCCCGCTGTGGGAACTGCATGTGATCGACGGCCTGACCGAAGGCCGCTTCGCGCTGTACCAGAAGATGCACCACGCCTATGCCGACGGCGTGACCATGGCGCGCTGGACCGCGCAAGGCCTGGCTGCATCGTCCGATGTGCTCGAATTGACGCCCGTCTGGACGCAGAAGCACAGCGGGCATGGCGCGCGGCGCAAGCAGGCCAGCCAGGAGATGATGCAGACGCTGTGGAAAGAGGTGGGCGGCACCACGATGCGCGTGCTGGGCATCGGGCGCCTGGCCGCGATGCTGCTGCTCGAAAGCGTGAAGCTCACCAAGAACGCCATCGCCTTGCCCTTTGTCTCCAGCGCCCGCACGCCGCTGACCGGCCAGGTCACGTCCGGGCGCCAGTTCACCACCGCGACGGTGTCGATGGCGCGCGTCAACGCCATCCGCGCGCGCACCCGCTCCACGCTCAACCATGTGGCGCTGACCTGCCTGGACGGCGCGCTGCGCCGCTACCTGCAGGACCAGGGCGTCGAGCTCCGGCGCCCCATCACCATCCAGATGCCGGTGAACCTGCGCCGCGAAGGCGAGAAGAGCACCGGCAACAAGATTGGCATCATCCAGGTCGAACTGTCCCCGCCCACCGACGACCCCTACGTGCGCTTGCGCAACATCGGTTTCTCGTTGCGCAACGTGCGCACCATGATCGACAGCGTGGCGCCCGAGGGCATCGAGTCCTACACCATCATCACCGGGCTGATCGCGCAGCTGGCCGAGCTGCTCAGGCTCAGCAACACCTTGCCGCCGATGGGCAACACGCTGGTGTCCAACGTGCCGGGGCCGAAGGAGCACCTGTACCTCAAGGGCGCGCTGATGCAGGAGATGCACCCCATCAGCACCCTGCCGCCGAGCAACCTGCTCAACATCACCCTGTTCAGCTATGCCGACGACCTCTACTTCGGCCTGATCGCCACCGATGAGCTGCCCAACCTGCAGCGCCTGGGCGACTACGTGCAGGAGGCGTTCACCGAGCTGGAAGCCTCGGTGCGCGATGCGCACGCGCCATAGGGATGGGCGGGGTTGTCGGGGGCAGGGGACCGAAAGGGGTTGAATGGACTGTTGTGAGTCAAATTGACGTACAATTTTGATTTAAGGAGCATCGACATGCCTGCAACCAGCGAATCCGCACGCATCAACCTGCGAACCAGTCCGGAGGCCAAGGCGCTGATCGAGCGTGCCGCCGCGATGATGGGGTCGACCGTTTCCGGATTCATGCTGCAGAACGCCTACGAAGCCGCCCGCCGGATCGTGGCGGAAAGCGATACGTTGATGCTTTCGCAAAAAGCCTTCGAGGCGTTTGTCGCCACCTGTGAAAATCCACCGGAGCCCACTGACGCATTGCGCATGCTGATGGCGCGCCGCTGAATGGCAACCCGCATCGAACGTCTGGCCACCCACCATCGGCGCGAGGGGTTTGATTGCGGCGAGCCCGCGTTGAACGACTTCCTGCAGCGCCAGGCCGGGCAAATGGAGCGGCGAGGTTTTGGCAAGACCTACGTGTCTCTGAGTGACGATGACGCCACCGTGACGGGTTTCGTGACGGTCAGCGCTGGCCAGGTCGTCACTTCGGAATTGCCCGTCAGTCTGAAGTTGCCGCGTTACCCGGCACCGATCCTGCGTATCGGCAGACTGGCTGTGGATGGTCGACACCAGGGCGGTGGCATCGGGCAGGACTTGCTGTCCTTCGCGCTGCAACTGGCCCTGGAGTTTTCGCACCAGGTGGGCCTGTATGCCGTCGTGGTCGATGCCAAGCACGCCCGGGCAAGGGCGTTTTATGAAAGCTTGGGATTCATGCCCACGGTCACTGATCCCCTGTGCCTTTTCCTGCCGTTGGGCACCCTGCGCAAGCTCCGGGCGGGGTGACTGGGCGTGTTGCTGGGTTTCAGGAACGTCAATGCCTGCAGTCTGTGCAGGATTTCGAGAAATATGGGGTCCATCCCAGCGTGAAATGGTCGTAGTTTGCTATCGAATTCGAGGCCTTTTTTGACCGTTTGAACCGTTCCCGGTGCCAGCCCGCGGCCCGGCGGGCGTCTTCACTCGTCCTTGACCGTCGATTCCAGCACGCAACGCGTCACCACCGGTGGCGTGTCGCCGAGGTGAAACGCCTGCTTGCGCTCGCGCAGGGCGGCGTCGGCGGCGGTGATGCGCTCAAAACGGCGCAGGTGGTCGGTCCATGACGGGTCGACGATCTGCTCGACGAAGCGGCCGGGCTCGCCGAGGTCGCGCAGCAGCTCCCACGACAGCGCGCCGTGGCTCAGGCGGCTGCGGCGGCTTTCCTGCATCAGCGCACGGAATTCGTCGGCGCGCGCCGGGTCGATGCGGTACTCGATGGTGACCATCACATGGCCGGTGGCGGGCGGCTCGTCGGCCTCGGGCGGCTGGAACTGGCGCGCCGGTGTGAGGTCTTCCTCGATGCCGTGGTGCGGCATCCAGCGGTTGGTCGCCCCCATGGCCAGCACCCCGGTGGCGGCGGCGATGCACAGGCTGATCTGGACACTGCCGACCGTGGCGACCTGGCCCCAGACGGCGGCGCCCAGGGCGCTGGCCCCCATGATGGCCATCTGGTACATCGACATGCCGCGCGCCCGCACCCAGTCGGGCAGGCTCATCTGGGCCGAGACGCTGAGCGTGTTGGCGGTGGTGATCCAGGCCATGCCGGCGGCGAACATGGCCGGCACCGCCACCCAGGCGTCGGGCGCAAAGGCCACCACGGCCATGGCAGCCGATTGCAGCACCGAGCCGCGCATCACCAGCGCGTCGCGCGCGTAGGTGCGCCGAAGTTGTGGCAGGAAGGCCGTGGACACGATGGCGCCCGCGCCCATGGATGCCAGCAGCAGCGTGAAGGTGCCCGCGCCGCCGCCGTGCAGGTTGCGCGCCACCAGCGGCAGCAGCGCCAGCAGCGCGGTGGAGTGCAGGAAAAACAGCGAAATGCGCGCCAGCACGCCCTGCAGGTGGCTGGACTGCCCGACGAACTGCAGCCCGACGCGCATGGCGCCGCCCAGGCGCTCGCGCCCCAGCGGGTGCGGCGTGTGCACCCGCTTCCAGCGCAGGATGATGATCGCCGCACCCATCGACAGCAAGGCGTTGAGCAGGAACACCCAGGCGCTGCCGGCGCTGGCGATCAAGGCGCCGGCCACCAGCGGGCCGATGATGCGCGACGCGTTCATCGACACGCCGTTGAGCGCCAGCGCCGCCGGCAGCTGGGGGCGCGGCACCAGTTCCGGCACGATGGCCGCGAACACCGGCCATCGCATGGCCAGGCCGATGCCGTTGGCGAACGTCAGCGCCAGCAGCAGCGGCGGGCTCACCGCGCCGAAGAAGATCACCCCGCTCAGCAGCAGTGCCACCACGGCCACCCAGAGCTGGGTGACCAGGAAGTAGCGTTTGCGGTCCAGGATGTCGGCCAGCGCGCCGCTGGGCAGGCCCAGCAGGAACACCGGCAGCGTGGAGGCGGTCTGCACCAGGGCCACCCAGATCGGCGTGGCGGTCAGCGAGGTCATCATCCAGGCGGCGGCCACGTCGTTCATCCACATGCTGATGTTGGCCATCAGCCAGGTGATCCACAACATGCGAAAGACCGGCAGCCTGAACGGTGCCAGCGGCGACAGGTCGTGCGGATCGGGCGGTGACCGGTGCGGTGATTCGGGGTGCGGTTCGGGCATGCGCAAAGAAAAAATGAGGGGCCTGCGCCGGGTCGGGCGGCCGGTGCGCAGACTGTCGATCATAGGGCGGCGGCCCGGGGACGCGCTGCCGGGTCAGCGGCTGGCGATCAGCGCGCGGAAATCGTCCTCGTAACTCTTCAGGTTCTCCACCGCGCGGGCGCGCTGGGCCGGCGTGGTGCTGTTGTGCAGGCGCGAGAACAGCGCGCAGTTCTCGCGCACGACGGTTTCGCTGTAGGCGCGACCAGCGGGCACCGGCGAGGTCAGCAGGCGCAGCTGCAGTGCCTTGAGCGCTTCGCGGATGCCTTGCGGCGCCATGTTGCCGGCCGTCACGCGGCGCAGCGTCTGCAGGATGTCGTCCTGGCGGCGCAGGCGCTCGGACGCCAGCATCTTCGCGTTGTAGCTGGAGGCGGCCAGTTCGCTGTTCAGCAGCTCGATCTGCGGCTGATCAAGGCTGCCGTAGAGCATTTCAGCGCGCTCCACGGCCTGCTTCAGGCGGCGCTTCAGGCTGTCCTCGGGTGTGCCGCGTTGCCAGTCGGCCTCCCACGCCGTGTTGGTCTTGGCGTATTTGGCCGCCAGGTGGTCGATCTGCGCCGGGCTCAGCGACGGGGCCAGCCACAGGATCAGGCCTTCTGACCGGACGGCGAGGGCATGGAAGCGTTCACGCACGCCCTCGAATTCGGTGCAGGCCTGGGCGGGGCTGATGGGGCCGGGCGCAAGCCGCTGCATCCGCTGCAGCATCAGCACGATCTGGGGGAGTTCGGTGCTGCGGTGCCACTGGGCCAGTGCGTCCAGCTCGGCGCGCAGGCGGCGTGACTGGGCGTCGGTGGTGTCGATATACGAGTCGATCCACCAGTACGTGATTTCGGGCAGCTGGCTGTAGCCGAGCTTGACGGCGCTGCAGCCGGCCAGCAGCAGGCCGACGGCGCACACGCCGATAATCCGCAGAAACCAGGACAACACGCGCATGAATGCACCTTTGAACACCACCGACACCTCCACAGAGACCAGATCGCAGCGCCCGCCCGTGGACGTGGTCATCATGGCCGCCGGCAAAGGCACCCGCATGAAGAGCCGCTGGCCCAAAGTGTTGCACCGTTTGGCCGGGCGCGCGCTGCTGCAGCATGTGACCGACACGACGGCGGGGTTGAAGGCCCGCTCCTGCGTCGTGATCACCGGCCATGGCGCTCCTGAAGTAGAAGCAAAGATTGACCATTTGACGCTGGGGTATGCCGGTTTTGACATGAAATGCGTGCGCCAGGAGCCGCAGCTGGGCACCGGCCACGCCGTGTTGCAGGCGGTGCCTCTGCTTCCCGACGATGGCGTGGTGGTGGTGCTGTCGGGCGACGTGCCGCTGATCGCGGGCGAGACGCTGCGTGCGCTGATCACCGCCTGTGCCGGGCAGCATCTGGCGCTGCTGACGATTGAATTTGCCGACCCCTCGGGCTACGGGCGCATCGTGCGGGACGAAACGGGGTGGGTGGGGGATGACGTCGGCGGTGTCGCCGCCACCGCACCGGTGCTGGCCATCGTAGAGCACAAGGACGCCACCGACGCCCAACGCCAGATTCGCGAGGTCTACAGCGGCATCATGGCCGTGCCGGCCCGCTGGCTCAAGCGCTGGCTGGCCCGGCTGGACGCGCGCAACGCGCAGGGCGAGTACTACCTGACCGATATCGTGAAGTTCGCCGTGGCCGATGGCGTGGCGGTGGTGGCGCACACGATCGACGATGCGCTGCAGGTGGCCGGCATCAACAGCCCGGTGCAACTGGCCGAACTCGAACGCGAGTTTCAAAAGCGCCAGGCCCGCGCGCTCATGGAGCAGGGCGTTCGCCTGGCCGACCCGGCGCGCCTGGACGTGCGCGGCCAACTGACCTGCGGCGAGGATGTCGACATCGACGTCAACTGCATCTTCGAGGGCGTCGTGCGGCTGGGCGACGGCGTGCGAGTGGGCGCTAACTGCATCATTGCCAATGCGAACATCGCCGCCGGCGCGGTGATCCACCCCTTCACCCACATCGACGGTGAAAAGCCCGGCGTGCAGGTGGGCGAGGGCGCGCTGGTCGGCCCGTTCGCGCGCCTGCGCCCGGGCGCGGTGCTCGGCGCCGGCGTGCACATCGGCAACTTTGTCGAAGTGAAAAACTCCACGCTGGCCGCCGGTGCCAAGGCCAATCACCTGGCGTACCTGGGCGACGCCACGGTGGGCGAGCGCGTGAATTTTGGTGCCGGCAGCATCACCGCCAACTACGACGGCGCCAACAAGCACCGCACCGTGATCGAGGCGGATGTGCACATCGGCAGCAACTGCGTGCTGGTGGCCCCGGTAATCATTGGCGCGGGCGGCACGGTGGGCGGCGGTTCGACCATCACCAAGAACACTCCGCCCGGCGCACTGAGCGTGGCGCGCGGCAAGCAGGTGAGCCTGGCCCACTGGGCGCGGCCGGTGAAACAGCCGGGCTGAGTCAGTTGCGCGCGGCGCGCCAGGCCGCGTCTGCGTCGTCACCTTCCAGCGTCATCAGCACCGACATGCCCATGATGGAAGACTCCTGAAACTGTGAACCGGGCGACTGTTTCGCCGAACCCTGGGGCGCCGTGTACACCTCGGGCTCGCCCGCCGGCGACAGCGACTGCAGGGCCGCCAGTGCCAGCTTGAGGCGGAACTCCGAAGGTGTGGGCCATTCGCTGGCACTGCCTTTGAGCAGAATCAGGCGCACACCGGCACTTTTCAGAATCCCGTTCTTGCGGGCGGCCGTGCGGCGCACCGGTTCGGATTTCGCTTTGGCGCCGGGCGCGTCCAGGTCGAACGCGTAGCTGGCTTTTCCGCTGTCATTGCAGATGGCAAAGTCCACGGTGAGCCCGTCCAGGTCCTTCAAGGCTTGCTGCGTGGCTTCGGATTTGCCGGCGTTGCGCGGACTGACCAGGCTAGTCAAGGGTTTGTGCAGCAGCACCGCGGAGTCGGGGAAGGCCGCCTGGAGGTATTGCAGCGCCTGAAACTGCCGGGGGCTGATGGCCACGGTGGGCTGGTAGCGCGGGTTGTGCGGCTTGGGCTTGCGGATGAATAACATCCAGACCAGCAGCCCCCCGACAAGCACGAACGCGCCGACCAGCAGCTGGACCAGATGGGAAAGTATGAAGTCCATGGTGTTACGGGGCGTTACAGGTGGTTTGCATTCTGGAGTGGCGATGCCGGCTTGGCAAGTGCCCATGGAGTACCAATGCCCCGCATGCGGGCTCCATCGGACGCCCACGCCCTCAATGAGTCCTGGAACAATAGCTAACTATGACCGTGCGACGCTGGGAAGAGCCATTTTTGGCTCGAATTTTGTTCGTTGAAGGCTGAAAAAGGCCTTGACGTTGCGCACATTGGCGTCGCCCGTGAACAGGCGCTGCGCCAGCGCCTGGTAGGCAGGCATGTCAGCCACAAACACGATGAGCACGAAGTCCGGGCCGGGTGACACGCGGTAGCACTGTTGCACCGCATCGTCCGCCGCCACGCGCTGCCCGAAGGCTTCCAGATGTTCCGCACCCTGGTGGTCGAGCGAGATTTCGACCACGGCCGTCAAGCCATGGCCCAGCCGGCTCGCCAGGCGGTCCGCGCTCAGGATGACGATCTGGCGCTCGATCAGGCCGGCGTCGCGCAGGCGCTTGACGCGGCGCAGGCAGGTCGGGGGTGACACATGCACCCGGGCCGCCAGGGCCTGGTTGCTCAGGGCGGCGTCACGTTGCAGGACATCCAGCAGACGGAGATCGATATCGTCGATGTCTATTTTTTCCATGAAATAAATATTTATGAAATTTTTGATGATCCATGCTGATAGATGAAATTATATTTCAGGATGTGTCTTCAAATGTTCGCCAATTAAATGCATCCGGCTTTAGAGTCCGGTCTACGACTCCAAGGAGATGGTCATGTGCGGCATCGTCGGCGCGGTTTCCACGCGCAATATCGTTCCCATCCTGGTGCAGGGCCTGCAGCGCCTGGAATACCGCGGCTACGACTCGTGTGGGGTCGCCGTGCATGCGGCCAGCCTGGGTGGCGGCGCCAGCGGCGGGCTGCGGCGCTCGCGCAGCACCGCGCGCGTCGCGGAGTTGATGGAGCAGGTCAGCGCCGAGATGCTGGAAGGGGGAACCGGCATCGCCCACACCCGCTGGGCCACACATGGCGCACCCGCGGTACACAACGCGCATCCGCACTTCAGCCATGGGACCGGGGCTGACGCGGGGGCTCGCGCCGGGCGTGTGGCGCTGGTGCACAACGGCATCATCGAGAACCACGAGGAATTGCGCGCCGCGCTGCAGGCGCGCGGCTATGCCTTCGCCAGCCAGACCGACACCGAGGTGATCGCCCACCTGGTCGACAGCCTCTATGACGGCGACCTGTTCGAGGCGGTGAAGGCGGCGGTCGGGCAGCTGCACGGCGCCTATGCCATTGCCGTGTTTCACAAGGACGAGCCGCACCGCGTGATTGGTGCGCGCGCCGGCTCGCCACTGATCCTGGGCGTGGGCAGCCAGCACGGCGAGAACTTCCTGGCCAGCGATGCGATGGCGCTGGCCGGCGTGACCGACCAGATCGTCTATCTGGAAGAGGGCGACGTGGTCGATCTGCAACTGGGCAAATACTGGATCTTTGACAAGTCGCACAAGCCCGTGACGCGCCCGGTGAAAACGGTGCAGGCGCACAGCGGCGCGGCCGAGCTGGGGCCGTACCGGCACTACATGCAGAAGGAAATCTTCGAGCAGCCGCGCGCCATCGCCGACACGCTCGAAGGCGTCGAGGGCATCGTGCCGGAGTTGTTTGGCGACGGTGCGTACCGGATCTTCAAGGACATCGACAAGGTGCTGATCCTGGCCTGTGGCACCAGTTACTACAGCGGCTGCACCGCGAAATACTGGCTGGAGTCGATTGCGAAGATACCGACCCAGGTCGAGGTGGCCAGCGAGTACCGCTACCGCGAATCCGTGCCCGACCCGAAGACGCTGGTGGTCACCATCACCCAGAGCGGCGAGACCGCCGACACGCTGGCCGCCCTGCGCCATGCGCAGGCGCTCGGCATGCGACACACGCTGACCATCTGCAATGTGAGCACCAGCGCGATGGTGCGCGAATGTTCGTTGGCCTACATCACGCGGGCCGGGGTGGAGATCGGCGTGGCGTCCACCAAGGCCTTCACCACCCAGCTGGCAGGGTTGTTCCTGCTGACGCTGGCGCTGGCGCAATCCCGCGGGCAACTCAGCGAAGCGGACGAAGCCGCGCACCTCAAGGCCATGCGCCACCTGCCGGTGGCATTGGCGGGGGTGCTGGCGCTGGAGCCGCAGATCATCAGCTGGGCCGAAGACTTCGCCCGGATGGAAAACGCGCTGTTCCTGGGCCGTGGCCTGCATTACCCGATCGCGCTGGAAGGCGCCTTGAAGCTCAAGGAAGTGACCTACATCCATGCCGAGGCCTACCCGGCCGGCGAGCTCAAGCACGGCCCGCTGGCGCTGGTGACCAGCGCCATGCCGGTGGTGACGGTGGCACCCAACGACACCTTGCTGGAGAAGCTCAAGAGCAACATGCAGGAGGTGCGCGCGCGCGGCGGCGTGCTGTATGTGCTGGCCGATGCCGACACCCGCATCGAGAGCAGCGAGGGCATTCACGTCATCCGGATGCCCGAGCATTACGGGGCCTTGAGCCCCTTGCTGCACGTGGTGCCGCTGCAACTGCTGGCTTATCACACCGCCTGCGCGCGCGGCACGGATGTGGACAAGCCCAGGAACCTCGCGAAGTCGGTCACGGTGGAGTGAGCGGCAAGGCCGTTTGCGCCAGTACCCGTTGAACGGTTAACCTTGGCGCATGTTTCGCACCGCATCCCTGTCGACCAAGCTGATCCGCATCGGCGCCAGCCTGTTGCTGGTGGCGCTGGCGTCCATCAGCCTGACCTTGTGGGTCACCTGGCAGCTTGAGGGCGGAGCGGCGGCCGTCAACGAAGCCGGGCGCATGCGCATGCAGACCTGGCGGCTGGCCAGCGCGGTGCAGACCAGCCTGGCGCCGCAGGAACTCAATGCCCTGGTCGGCCTGTTCGATGAAAGCCTGGTGTTGCTGCGCAAGGGTGATGCCACCCGTCCCCTGTTCGTGCCGTGGGATGGCGATGTGGACGTCAAGTTCACCCAGGTCGAGAAGCTGTGGGCCCAGCGGCGCGGCCAGTGGCTGGCCCGGCCGCCGCTGACCGCGGCCGAGTCGGTGGTGGCTGCCGAGGAGTTCGTGAAGGCGATCGACGCGCTGGTGCTGTCGATCGAGTACCAGCTGTCCCGGTTGACGGCGATTCTCAACCTGTTCCAGTTCGGGATGATGGTGCTGGCCATTGTGGGCGCGGTGGTGATGCTGTTCACCGGTTATATGTATGTGATCAATCCCCTGGGGAACCTGCGCCAGGGCTTGCGCCAGGTGGAGGCGGGCGACTTTTCGACGCGCATCGAGGTTGACGCCCAAGATGAGTTCGGCCAGGTGGCCGGCGGCTTCAACCGCATGGCGGCCACGCTGCAGTCGCTCTATGGGGGCCTGGAAGCGCAAGTCGCGGCCAAGACGCAGCGCATCGAAGCCCAGCGTGCACGCCTGGCTGCCCTGTATGAGGTCAGCGCCTTTCTCGCCGAGGCCAACACCATTGACGAACTGGCGCGAGGCTTTGCCCAGAAAGTGCGCACCGTCATGAAGGCCGACGCCGTGGCCGTGCGCTGGGCGGACGACGCCAACCAGCGCTACCTGATGCTGGCCTCCGACTGTTTTCCCCACGACATGCTGGAGGAAGAACGCAGCCTGCTGGCGGGCGCCTGTGCCTGTGGCAGTTTGCGGGCCGATGCGCGTACCCGGGTCATCCCGATCCTGTCGCATGAGGCCACGCCGGTGCGCAAGTGCGCCCGTGCGGGCTTCGAGAGCCTGGTGAGCGTGCCGATCCGGTTGCAGCATCGACTGCTGGGCGAGTTTGACCTGTTCTTTCGCAGTCCGGTGACGCTGAGCGCCGAGGAAACCGCCTTGCTCGACGCGCTGGCCAGTCACCTGGCCAGCGCCCTGGAGGGCTTGCGCGCGGCGGCGCTGGAGCGCGAGGCGGCGGTGGGCGAGGAGCGGGCGCTGCTGGCCCGCGAGCTGCACGACTCCATCGCGCAGTCGCTGGCCTTCATGAAGATCCAGGTTCAGTTGCTGCGTACCGCGGCCCAGCGCGAGCAACCGGACAAGGTGCGCAGCATCGTGGACGAACTGGACGTCGGCGTGCGCGAGAGCATCAATGATGTGCGGGAGTTGCTGGTGCACTTTCGAACCCGCACCAACACCGAAGACATCGAGCAGGCACTCCAGGAGACCCTGCAGAAGTTTGAACACCAGACGGGTCTGCCGTCGCGCCTGGATGTGCGGGGCGAAGGGCTTCCCTTGCCGGCTGATGTGCAGGTGCAGGTGCTGCATGTGGTGCAGGAAGCCCTTTCGAACGCGCGCAAGCATGCTGGGGCCAGCCATATCGGGCTCGAGGTGCGAAAAGGTCAGCGCTGGCGTTTCGTGGTCCGTGACGACGGTTCGGGCTTCAACCTGAATCAGGTTCGGGGGGAGTCCCACGTGGGGCTCAAGATCATGCACGAACGTGCGGCCCGCATCGGCGCCGAAGTTGTCGTCACATCGAGCCCGGGCCAGGGCACCACGGTGAGCCTGACCTTGCCGCCGCATCCGGTGGCGCTTGGCCGCCCGGTGGCTCAGGAGGGTGTTGCCGAGCCGGCCCGAACGCCCGTCACGCTTATCTGATGGAACCGTACTGATGAAAACCGTCCGTTTGATGGTCGTTGACGACCACCCCCTGTTTCGTCGTGGTCTCGTGGCGCTGCTTGAGCAGGACGAGCGCTTCGTGGTGCTGCACGAGGCGGCCGATGCGGGCGAAGCGGTGCGTTGCGCCGTGCGGGAGCCGCCGGACCTGATCCTGCTGGACAACCACCTGCCGGGGGTCCGGGGCGTGGATGCGATTGCCGGCCTCAAGGAGGTGGCGCCGGACGTCAAGATCCTGATGCTGACGGTGAGCGAGAACGAGCAAGACCTGTCGGCTGCCCTGAAGGCCGGAGCGGATGGCTATCTGCTGAAAACCATCAATTCCGAGGATCTCAGCGATTCCATCCTGAAAGTGCTGGGCGGAGAATCGGTGGTCAGTCCGGAGATGACCACCAAACTGGTGGCCGCATTCCGGGACAGCTCCGGCACGCGTGATTCGCAGCGTTCGGGGGATGCCGAGGCGCCCGCCAGCCAGGCTGCACC
>JAABRA010000390.1 GCA_011391155.1 Burkholderiales bacterium | reverse complement strand
GAAAACAACCGCGGCCGCCCAGTTGATGTCGCTCTTCATCAAGAAGCCGATTTGATCGCGATAGAAATTCTTGGCCACGAGCCCCAGCCAGACCATGTCTATCGCAAAGAAGACCGGGAGCGCGATGGCGTAAAGCTTGATGAACATGAAGGGTGCCGACGGTGTTTTCAGGCGTTGAGAACCGTTATGGCAATTTGCAATGCCGTCGCAAACAGTCCCCACGCAAGGTAGGGGATGTTGGCATAGGCCACCCAGCGCAAGTCCGGCGATGCACGCCAGACCGCGACAAGCGCCCAGATGAGCGTGCCCGAGACCAGCAGAATGTCCGCCGTTGCGAGCAGATTGTTTTTGAGCCCGAACTGTATGGGCGTGAAAGCCAGGTTGAAGACGAGATTCAGCGCAAACGGCAGCGCCACCCGCCACGGGAGCTTGCCTTTAAACGCCTTGTAAAAAACGGTGCCGTAGGTCACCGCAATAATCACGTACAAGACCGTCCACACCGGCCCGAAAAGCCAGCCCGGGGGCGCCCACGACGGCTTGATCAGTTGTGAATACCAGTTGTAGGTGTCCATTGCTGCGGGCTCCCGGGGTTTCAAGGATGAGTCAACGTTTGCTCAAGCGCCGACCTTACCGGCGCGCCGCCGCAGCATTCGTGCGCTGCCCAACACTGCAGGGTGGCGGGCGATGGCGTTCGGCGGTTCGCTGGCCATGGTGGGGTGCATCGTAAACGGACCTGGCACCTCCACCCAGTTTTTTTGATCCAAAATGGCATCTTCCCAGCGTCGGATGGTCATTATTCGCTATGAATATTGAATTTCACTTTTTCGGCGATGATCGCCATGAACGACTTGAAACACCGCCCGCGCGCGAACCGCGGCAACCGACCATCAGCCATGCAGGATCCACGCCCGTGGGGCGCTGAACCACAATGAATCCACACCCCCCGGCGATCGCACCGTCGCCCCGTCTACCGGCGGTGGCCATGGGCTTTGGCGCCGCCATCGATCTGGCCCTCACCCTGGTGCTGCTGGCGCGCGGCATGACGCAGGGCAGCGCCAACATCGCGGGCTTTCTGGCGGGCATGGTCGCCTGGCTGCTGATTCGGGCCTGGCAGGACCGCGGCGCCCAACCGTCTGTCGCGCCGCGCCCGCTTGCCGCGCGGGCGGGCATCCACGGGGTCGTCGTCGCGCTGGCACTGGGCCTGCGCGGCGGCGCCGTGGCGACGGCCCTCGCCTACGGGCTGCCGGGCTGGTTGGCCGTTGTCGCGGGGCTCGGCGTCGCGTGGGGCACCACCGCCATCGGGCGCACGTTCCAGACGCCGCCGGCGGCGCACCCCGGGGACCGGCGCTGGACCCGCGCCGCAGTTGGGATCATGGGCGCGATCATTTTGCTGCACCTGCTCTATCTCAAGGTGTTTCCGCTCACGCCCGAGGAAGCCTACTACTGGAACTATTCGATCCGGCCGGCGCTGGGCTACCTCGATCACCCGCCCATGGTCGCCTGGCTGATCGCGCTCTTCGAGGCCGTCTTCGGGCACGGCGTGGCCAGCATGCGACTGGCCTCGCTGGCCAGCGCGGTGGTGATGGCGACCTTCGTCCATCGATTCGCCCAGCGCCTCGTGGACCCGCCCGCCGCCCTGATGGCGGCTGCGTTTTCGGTGCTGATGCCCTACGCTTTCTTTGTGGAGGGCCTGATGATCACGCCCGATGCGCCGCTGGCAGCCGCCTGGGCTGCCGCGCTGTTTTTCCTGCACCGGGCGCTCGTCGATGACGATCGTCGTGCCTGGTACGGCGCCGGCATTGCGCTGGGCATTGGCATGCTCTCCAAGTACACCATCGTGATCCTGGGTCCGGCGGCGCTGGCGTTCTGCCTGCTGGACCGGCGCGCGCGCGCCTGGTTCCTGCGCCCGCAGCCCTACCTCGCCGTGCTGATCGTGGCGCTGCTGTTCACACCGGTGATCTACTGGAATTTCGTCAACGACTGGGCGTCGTTCAGGTTTCAGTCCAGCGGCCGCTTCGACCAGGCCACGCAGTTCAGCCTGCACACCATGCTGGGCAACATGCTGATCGTCGCGACGCCGTTGCCGCTGATGGTCCTGCCGCTGCTGTTCGCCAGCCGGTGGACGGCGAAACCAGGGCCATTCGCTGCGACCGATCCGGAGCCCGCCCACGCCGAAGTCCGCAACCGGCTTTTTGTGGGCTGCTTCGTGTTCGCGCCGCTGGCCGTGTTCGCGTGGAGCGCGCTCAAGCACGAACCTAGGCTCAACTGGACCGGGCCGATCTGGCTGGCGACCCTGCCACTGCTGGGCTGGGCGATGGTGCGGGCCGAGGCGTTGCAGAAGTTCGGCCTCGGCACCGTCATGCGCCTGACCGCTGGCAAGGTCATCGGCGCGCTGCTGGTCTTGTACGCCCTCATGAGTTACCACCTGGTCCTCGGGATTCCGGGGGTTCCCTACGCGCCGTCGCTTTCGCGCGCGATTGGGTGGCCATCTGCGACCCGCGAGCTGCAGGCCGTCCAGACCCGGCTGGTGCGCGAGACAGGTGTTGCGCCGGTGATTGTCGGCATGGACAAATACAACACGGCCAGCCAGATCGCCTTTTTCGGAGCCCGGCCGGACGCTTCGTCGGGGTTGGCGCCAATGACGGTGACGTCCATCGAGGCGCTCACCGGCAACGCGCTGATGTTCACCTTCTGGGACCCGCCCGGACGCTTTGACGGCCGCACGCTGGTGATGGTCTCGCGCAACCGGGAAGCGCTGGAGACCGCGCGCCTGGCGCCACATTTCCGCGAACTGGAAGCCGACGTTCATCCGCTCAGGCTGGCGAATACCGGGCCCGGTGGCGACGGCCGGCACATTGCCGACTACTACTACCGCATCGGCCACGGCTTCCGCCCATAATTGCCGCTGCGTTCACTCTGGAGGATTTCGCATGGGCATGCTGATTCTGGGTCTGGTGCTTTTCCTGGGCGTGCACTCGGTGCGCATCTTCGCCGACGACTGGCGCTCGCAAACCATCGCGAAGCGCGGCGAAGGGGCCTGGAAAGGGCTGTATTCACTGCTGTCCATCCTGGGCTTCGGCCTGATCATCTGGGGCTATGGCCTGGCGCGGCAACAGCCCGTGGTGCTGTGGATGCCGCCGGTGGCGATGCGGCACATCGCTTCGCTGCTGACGCTGATTGCATTCATCCTGCTCGTGGCCGCCTATGTACCGCGCAACGGCATCAAGGCGCGACTGCATCACCCCATGGTGATCAGCGTCAAGGTGTGGGCGTTCGCGCACCTGCTGAGCAACGGCAACCTGGCCGATATCGTGCTCTTTGGTGCCTTCCTGGTCTGGGCGGTCCTGGACTTCCGGGCGGCGCGCGGGCGCGACCGGGCGGCGCAGACGGTGTACCCGGCCGGCAAGCCCATGGCCACGGTCATCACCGTCGTGGTCGGCACCGTCGCCTGGGTGGGCTTTGCGCTCTGGCTGCACGGCCTGCTGATCGGCGTGCGGCCGTTTGGCGCCTGACCCGGCATTCCTGATTCATGGCCCACTGACGCCGGCTGGGGTAGCCCTCCCGCGCAAAGCCTTCGTCAGCTTGTACCCGGGGCAATCTCCGGGCCCGCACAACCCGTCGGCGAGGACAAAGCCCCAGCCCCGCCGGATGAACGCATCAGGGTCACCGGCCCCTGCAACGCAAGGCCACGGGCGTCCAGCACGGTCAGCACGACATCCGCGTCCCGCGTCTCGATGCGCAGGTCGGCCGACTGGGGGGCCACACTGCCCGAGGCAGCGGACGCCGTGTAAACACCCGTCACCCGCAGATTGTTGGTGGTGGCGGCGTCGCCCCACGGGCCGTCGTAGGTGAAAGCCCAGCAGCCGGCATCGACCCTGATCCCTGAAGCCGTCAAGTCCAGCATCACCACCGTGGAGGCACAGGGCGCCGGGGCCATCGACGCACAGCCCGGAGGCGTCGCATGCGCGCTGTCCGCGGACGACGCGACAGAACTCCACGAGCCCTGGGCCCAAACCGCATTGCCGGCCAGGGCGCTGCTCGGGGGATAGCCTGTCCCGGTCCCGCCGGTGCCGGGACCACATCCCGGCAGGCCCAGCGCCAGACCCAGGGCGAGCGATATCGCGCCCAGCAGACTGTGGATGCGCAAGCTGGGCCAGCCCAGGCGCTCAAGCAGGCGGAGTTTCATTCTTGTCCTCGGCTGAATAGAAATAGAGGCCGAAGCGCGCCCGCTGGTTGCGCGCTTGCGGTTCGGTGTGCAAAGCATCATGGTCGAAGCGGCTCTGGCTCGCGCGCATCACCGTCTTGAAGGCCTGTCGCCAGGCCAGCTGCGCCGCTTTTTGCACCTGCGCCACCGACTCCGGCGAGATTTGATCCACGTACACCGACTGCTCCAGGAAATTGCTTTCTCCATCCAGGTTCTGCGCCGCGGCCGCCAGGTGGTCGTGCAGGTTGGCCTGGAATTGCAAGGCCATCTCCTCAAAACCCTGGCGCGGGGTGAAGCTCGCGGTCAACAGATGGATATGGTCGCCGGTTTCGGTCACGATGCCGAGCCGCAACAATTCGTCCAGCACGGCGCGCGGGCGCACATCGGAGCTGACCGCCCGCACCAGGGCGGCAAAACTGGCCTCGTCCCCGCTGCGGGGCAGGTCGCGAGGATCATCCTGCGGACCCAGCCACCGGGGATCGCTCAGCCAGCGGCCAACCACCTCCGCTGCGATGCCGGTAAACCCCGACGGCCTGTGCGCCGCCACCGGGGCCAGCCGCGTCAGGTTGCGAACATCGCGCCGGTGCACCCCCGACAACAGGCTCACGGCGCTGTCGGTCCTGGCCATGCCCCGGTTCTTCAGCTCCTGGTCCGCTTCGGCCAGAAAAACCTGCTTGAGCGCCGTGGCGAAGGCCGGATAGGCCACGCCATGGCGCAGCATCAACCGCACCAGCGGGCGCAGCATCTGCAGGGCGGCGTCAAGGATGAGGTTGGAGCGGGCGTTCATAAAAATGGCTGGCGAAGTCTACCGCAACCCGCAATTTCCGTGGGATAAAATTCCACACATCCCTTTTTTTTCCTGCACAATAGCGACTCAGAGGCTGAGAGTTGCCCGGGTATGAGCGAAAGACTTTCAGCCTCTCAGACCGAAGCTTTGCAAAGGAGCCCTCCATGTACCCCTCATTGCGTGCCAGCCATCCACTGGCTGCCTTGTTTCTCGCCGCGGCGGCCCTGCTGGCTGGCTGCGGCGGCGGCTCATCCGGGTCCGACTCGGCGCTCCTGCCCGGCCCGGGACCTGTCGTCGTCCCGGGGCCTGAACCCGAACCCCCGGCACTCACGGCCTGGGCGCTGCAACGCGCCACCGACAGCAGCCTGACATCGTGGCTGCGCGAGGCGCTTGGCCCCAATTCGACGAATTACGTCGGCTCCGTGTGGGCGCGGGACGTGATGTTTGCCATGGAGGCCACAGCAGCCACGGCGCCCTCCGCCGCGGGCGCTGCTGCCGCCGCGTTTTCGGAGACCACGCTGCAGGAAGCCGGCGTGGACGAGTCTGACCGCATCAAGAGCGATGGCGTGTTCGTCTTTGACGTCTCGGGCGGCGCGGGCGGAGCCGGCACCTTGCGCCGCCAGCGGCTGGACGGCGCGGCGGCGGATGCCACGATGCAACCGGCCGGCACCTTGACCTTGCCGTTCCCCACGGGCCAGCAGGCCAGCGGCCTGTACCTGGACACGGAACGCGCCCAGCTCGCCGTGCTGGCCGAGGGCAACGCGGGTGGCATCTATGACAACTGGTTTGCGCCGCAGTGGTGGGGCCAGGGCCAGACCGGTGTGGCCCTGGTGGAGGCGCCCGCGACAGGCGCCATGAAGCTGCGCCGCACGCTGCGCTTTGATGCCACGATGATCGGCTCACGCCGCATCGGCGCCACGCTGTACCTGGTGCTGCGCAGCTACCCGCAGGTCCCCGGCATCGACCCCTGGTGGTCCGCCGAAAAAGTAGCCGCCAACCAGGTGGCCCTGGACCAGTTGCAGGCCACGCAGCTGCTGCCCACGCTGTCGGTGGACGGCGGCCCGGCCCAACCGCTGATGATGCCCGCCGACTGCTACACGCAGCCGCTGAACGCCCAGCGCAGCGCCGACCTGATCACCGTGGTCGCGGTGGACCTGGCCGCCAGCACCCACCGGCATGCGGCCCGCTGCTTCGCCGGCGGCACCGAGGCCTTCTACATGTCCGACCAGAGCCTGTACCTGGCCACGACCCGCAACACCTACAGCTACAGCGGTGCCTTCCCGGTTTACGCGGAGCAGACCACCACCGACATCCACAAGTTCGCTTTGAGCGGCCTGGACATCGCCTACCGCGGCTCCGGCAACGTCACCGGGCACCTGGGGTTCGACCAGAACCGCAAGTCGTTCCGCATGGGCGAGCACGACGGTGCGTTGCGCGTGATCACGCAGAACCAGCAAAACTGGGTCGGCTGGATCCGGCCGGCGGTGATGCCCGCCATGATTGACGACACGACCCTGGCCACCACGCTGGTCGCGACGCCCACCACGAGCACCACGACCGGCACCACCACCAAAACCACCACCGCCGTCATCGAATCTCCCGGCCGGCTGACCATCCTGAAAGAGAGCGGCGGGGCGCTGGCCGTCGTGGGTGAGCTGCCTAACGCGGCGCGGCCGGAGCCGCTGGGCAAGCCCGGCGAGCAGCTCTACGCGTCGCGCTTCATCGGCAGGCGCGGCTACCTCGTCACCTACCGCCTGACCGACCCGCTGTACGTGCTGGACCTCTCCAATCCGGCCGACCCGAAGGTGGCCGGCGAGTTGCAGGTGGACGGCTACTCTGACTACCTGTTCCCGCTGTCGGAGAACCTGCTGCTGGGCGTGGGCAAGGACGCCGCCGTGGACGGCACCAGCGGCGACGGGCGCTTTGCCTGGTACCAGGGCGTGAAGGTCTCGCTGATCGATGTGACCGACCCGGCCGCACCGCGCGAGGCGGCGCGCCACATCATCGGCCGGCGCGGCACCGACGCCACCGTGCTGCGCGACCACCACGGCATCGCGCTGCAGACCGTGGGCGGCGTGGTGCGCGTGGGCCTGCCCGTGCGGCTGCATGACACGCCCACCAGCTGGACGACCGGCCGGCCCAGCGACTACTACGGATTCACCCGCACCGAGCTGCAGCGCCTGGAGGTTAACCTGTCCACCTCCGTGCTGACGGCGCGCAAGGCGCTGCCGTCCAGCCTGGCGGCCGAACGCGACATCGGCAACGACCGTGCGCTGCTGTGGAACGACCAAGCCCACTGGTACCAGAACGGCACCTGGCTCTCGGCCCCGTGGTGAGCCCGCCGCCCGGACGCATCGCCGTCATCGACTTCGAGACCACCGGCATCTCGCCCGCCATGGGCGACCGGGCCACCGAAGTGGCCATCGTCATGCTGGAAGGCGGGCAGGTGGTCGGCCGCTTCCAGAGCCTGATGAATGCCGGGGTGCGCATTCCGGCCTTCATCACCCAGCTCACCGGCATCACCAATGCGATGGTGGCCGGCGCGCCACGCGCCGCCGAGGTCATGGCCGAGGCCAGCCGCTTCGTCGGCGAAGCACCCCTGGTGGCGCACAACGCGGCGTTCGACCGGAAATTCTGGGCCGATGAACTAGCCCGCGCCGGGCTGGCCGCGCAGCAGCCCTTTGCCTGTACCGTGCTGCTGTCGCGCCGGCTGTATCCGTGGGCGCCCAGCCACAAGCTGGGCACGCTGGTGGACTACCACCACCTGCCACGCACCGGCCAGGCGCACCGGGCGCTGGCGGATGCGGAAATGGCCGCTGCGCTGCTGGGCCAGATCCAGGCCGACCTGTGCACGAAGTTCGCGGTGCCCCGGCCCACGCACGCGCTGCTGATGGCGCTGCAGACCTGGCCGCGCCACACCGTGCCGGCGCGCCTGCGCAAATACCTCGGAGAAATGCAGGGCGCGGCCTGACGCCCCGCCGGCTGCTCAGGTGCGGCGCACCACCACGCTGCCGATCGAATACCCCGCGCCGAACGAGCAGATCACGCCGACCTCGCCGGCCTTGAAATCCGCGTTGTGGCGGTGGAAGGCAATGATGGAACCGGCCGAGGCCGTGTTGGCGAATTCGTCCAGGATGACGGGCGCTTCTTCCGGCGTGGCGTCGCGCCCGAGCAGTTTGCGGCTGATCAACTGGTTCATCGACAAATTGGCCTGGTGCAGCCAGAAGCGGCGCACCTGGGCGGGCGTGAAGCCCAGGTCGGCCAGATGGTTCGTCATGTGCTGCGCCGCCAGGGGGCAGACCTCCTTGAACACCTTGCGCCCCTCCTGGTAGAAGAGCTGGTCGCGTTCGTCGGGGTCGCGGTCTTCGGCGCGCGACATGAAGCCGGCGTTGTTGCGGATGGCATTGGAGAAGGTCGTCAGCAGCCGCGTGCCCAGCACCTCGAAGGCGCCGGGGGGCGCGTTTTCCAGCCGCTCGACCAGGATGGCGGTGCAGACGTCGCCAAAGATGAAGTGGCAGTCGCGGTCTTTCCAGGCCAGGTGCGCCGAGGTGATCTCGGGGTCGACCACCAGCACCGCGCGGGCCGATCCGCACCTGACGGCGTTGACCGCCATCTCGATGCCGAAGGTGGCCGAGGAGCAGGCCACGTTCATGTCGAAGCCGAAACCCTGGATGCCCAGCGCGGTCTGGATCTCGACCGCCATCGCCGGGTAGGCGCGCTGCATGTTGGCGCTGGCGCAGATCACGCCGTCCACATCGGCGGCGGTCCTGCCGGCGCGCGCCAGCGCCTCGTTAGCGGCGGCCACCGCGATCTCGGCCATCATCGAAATCTCGGTGTCGGGGCGCGGCGTGAAGCGCGGGCGCATGCGCTTGGGGTCGAGCACGCCCTCTTTTTCCATCACATAGCGGCGCTTGATGCCCGAGGCTTTTTCGATGAACTCGACGCTGGACATCGGGATCGCCGCCCGTGTGCCGGCGGCGATCTCCGTGGCGTGGGCTGTGTTTTCCTGCTCAGCGAAGGTGTTGAACGCGACCACCAGTTCTTCGTTCGTGATGACGTGCGGCGGGACGAACAGCCCGGTGCTGCTGATGGCGACTGAATACATGGCAAGTTTCCGAAAGGGAGGGGACAACAATCCGACAATCCCGCGATTATCGGATCAAGCGCCCACGCAAGTCCCCGGGCTTGCCCTCAGACCCCGGCTTGCGGCGGCTTCGTTCGGGCTTTGCGCGGCGCGGCCTTGCGGGCGGGCGCGGCTTTCACGGCCGTGGCCGGTCGGACCGATGCCTTGCGGGCAGAGGACTTGCGGGTGGCCGTGGCGGGCGGTCTGGCCAGCTTTTCGGCCCGGGCCACCAGCGCCAGTTCCCGCACACGCTGTATGTCTTCGTCGCTGAACGGGCCGTTCACCCCCGAGATCTCCGCCAGCTTCATGCCGTGCTTGAGGCCCAGCTTGTAGATCTCGCGCACCTTTTCCCATTCGATGCCGCGGCCCACCGTGAAGTTCTCGAAGCGGCCCTCCAGTGCCAGCACGATGGTCTCGGCCAGGCAGGCATAGGCCACGCCCTTGGGCAGGCCGATGTTCTTCATCTCCACGTCGCCGGGCAGCTGGATCTCGCCGGACTCGATCACCAGCACGTCGGGGCGCTTGGCGACCTCCTCGGGCGGCAGGTCCAGCGGACGCGCCACGTCAGTGATGACGCAGCCGGGCTTGACCTTCATGATGTCGAGCACCTTCTTGCCCGCGCCGGAGGTGGCGGTGACGATCATGTCCATGTCGGCGATATCCCGGTCGGCCTGGGCCGACAGGAACAGCTTCGCGTCGGGGGTTTCCTTCAGGATCGACTCCTTCAGCGACAGCAGCTTGGCGGTTTCCGGCGACACCAGGTACACCTCCTCGGCCGCCTTGGCCATGAGCCGGGCGCAGACCGAGCCGATGGCCCCGGTGGCGCCGACGATCATGGCCTTGAACTTCACGCGCTCCTTGCCCTTGGGCGCGGGCAGCAGGCGCATGCGCAGCAGCGCGTCGTGCGCGGCCCACAGCGCGCCCGAGGCGCTGTAGCTGTTGCCGGTGGTGATCGGCAGCGGCGCGCGCTTGGCCACCGTCAGGCCGGCGTCGCCCACCACCTTGGTGAAAGCCCCCAGCCCCATGATCTGCGCGCCCAGGCGTTTGGCCATGGCGGCGGCGTCGAGCAGGCGGCGGTAGGTGAATTCAGGGCTGTGCGACATGATTTCGCGCGGTGTTCCGCCCACGGAGATCAGCCAGCCCTCGGTTTCCACGCCGGTGGGCGACTTGATGCCGGTGACCTTCGAATACACGAAGGGCGGCGCGTAGGCCATGATCTTTTCCAGCGAGTTCATGAACATCGGCGGCGACACCTGCGACAGCAGCTCGATCGGCTTGACCTTCTTGAAGTACTCCTGTGAAAGGGGGTGAATCACGAAGGCAAAGCGGTTCACGCGCTTGAAGCCGTTCGGGTAGACGATGCGCGGCTCAAGGTCCAGGCTGGTGATGATCTCCAGGTAGTCGTCCTCCAGGATGTCCTGCGGGGCCTTGCCCGTGGCCGCGACGATCATGGCGTCGAGCAGGCTGGGGCTCAGCACATGCTTGAACAGCACCGGCGCGGCGTCGATCACCATGTGCACGCCCTTTTCTTTAAGTTGCGCGATGCGCTCGTCGTTGACGGTGGTGGTGATGATGGTCTTGCCGGCCAGTTCCTCCAGCCCGAACTCGTCGAGCTCGTGCGCGGCCGCCACGATCACGGTGGCCTTCTGCATCGCCTTGCGCAGCACGAAGCGCGTCCACTCGCGGATCGGCCCGGTGGCCATTTCGACCGGCAATGACCAGTCCTTCACATAATGCGCGCCGGTGCTGTAGAGCTGCAGGGCCTCCAGCGAGGTCAGGAACTTGGGCACGCCGAGCTGCAGCAGCGGATCGGCAAAGTGCATGTTTTCGGTGTACTCCGACATCGACATCGCCAGCTTGTAGTTCGTCATGCCGGACAGGAACAGCACCCGGGCGTTGTTGAAATAGCTGCCGAGCTGGATCTGCGCGTGGCGCACCGACCATTCCTGCAGGATGTCGCCGAGCCGTCCGCCAATGGTGGCCGGCACCTGCGTCACCACCGCCTTCAGCTTGGCGCTGTCCTTTTCGACGAAGCGGTGCGAACCCGCCTTGTAGCGGTCCTTGAGCACGCCCAGGCCGATGGCGTCGGCCTTCTTTTCCCATTGCCTGATCAGGGTGGCGGCCTTCGCCGTGCTGCCATCGGTGCCGACGCGGCGCACCTGCATTTTTTCACCGAGAAACGTGGCGGTGAAGACGAAGTCCTGGGCGCTGGCGCCCAGGCTGATGCCGACAACTGATTTCATGATCATTCCGATGCGAAGGAGAAAAGGTTTGCGTTAATTATTTCATTGACGCGGTCAAGTCTGACCCCGATTAGCGCAAGGAATTTTGACAAAACCGGTGTGGAAACCGTCCCCGTCCGGGCGCTGAACCGGCCTTTAAAACTCCTGAATCAATAGCTCAATATGACCATTTGACGCTGGGATGATGCCAAAAAGACTGATAATCGTGGCATGAACACCTCTGCCCACGTCCCGGTCACGCCGCTCACCACCCACGACACCACCCGCATCGACGACACGCGCATCGGCGCGGTGCGTCCGCTGATCACCCCGGCGCTGCTCGACGAATGGCTGCCCGTGCCCGCTGCCGCGCAGGCGCTGGTGGAGCGCAGCCGCGCCGCCCTCTCGCGTGTGCTGCACGGCGCGGACGACCGGCTGATCGTGGTGGTGGGGCCGTGTTCCATTCACGACCACGACCAGGCCATGGAATACGCCCGCGCCCTGAAGGCGCAAGCCGATGCGCTGAAGGACGATCTGCTGATCGTGATGCGCGTGTACTTCGAGAAACCGCGCACCACGGTCGGCTGGAAGGGCTACATCAACGACCCGCACCTGGACGGCAGCTTCGCCATCAACGAAGGGCTGGAGCTGGCGCGCCGCCTGCTGCTCGATGTGCTGGAAGTCGGCCTGCCGGTGGGCACCGAATTTCTGGACCTGCTGAGCCCGCAGTTCATCAGCGAGCTGGTGAGCTGGGGCGCAATTGGCGCGCGCACCACCGAGAGCCCGAGCCACCGCCAGCTCGCCAGCGGCCTGAGCTGCCCGGTCGGCTTCAAGAACGGCACCGACGGCTGCATCAAGGTGGCCTCCGACGCCATCCAGGCCGCGCAAGCCAGCCACGCATTCATGGGCATGACCAAGATGGGCCAGGCCGCGATCTTCGAGACGCGCGGCAACGATGACTGCCACGTGATTTTGCGCGGCGGCAAGGCGCCGAACTATTCGCGCGCCGACGTCGACGCCGCCTGCAGCCTGCTCAAGGCCGCCGGCCTGCGCGAGCAGGTGATGATCGACGTCTCGCACGCCAACAGCAGCAAGCAGCACCAGCGCCAGATCTTTGTGGCCGCCGAAGTGGCCGCGCAGATCGCCGCCGGCGACCGCCGCATCACCGGGCTGATGATCGAAAGCCACCTGGAAGAAGGCCGCCAGGACATCGTGCCGGGCCAGCCTTTGAAGCACGGCGTTTCCGTCACCGATGCCTGCATCAGCCTGGCGCAAACCGTGCCGGTGCTGCTGGGGCTGGCGGCGGCGGTGCAATTGCGTCGCAGCCACGCCAGCCCGCACACGGCGGACTGAGTCGGGTTCAGTTGCGTTGGCGCAGACTCAATACTCCGTCACGCCAAAACGCCACTTGCGAACGGCTGCACCGTCCCGGTCAGAAGCCGGGCTCCGGTCAGGATTGCCCAGACGGATCCCTTAAACCAAGCCGTGCCCGGCGAGCAATTCGTCGGCCAGAACCATCGCGCGGGAGATGGCTTGGTCCATGTCGTAATAGCAATAGTCGCCCAAGCGGCCGCAGACGAGCACATCAGGCAATGCCCCCATGCGCTGACGGTAGCGCTGGTATAGGTCATTGTTGCCATCGTCCGGGAAGGGGTACTCGTAATCGTCCGGATTCTGCGGCGAATACGGGGTCTCGCGCGTCAACAGGCTGCCGCGAATCCGTTGCGCATACCGGGGGTCCATCATGTGCTTCCACTCCAGGGTCCGGACATGCTCCCCGGTGTGCGGATCGGGGTTGTTCACCTGGCCGCAGGGTTGCAGCCAGTCGACATTGGCGTGGTACTCGTGCACCCGCCGCTGGCCCCGGTAACGCAGGCGGCCCAGGTCGAAGCCGAAATACTCGTCGATCGGCCCGGTGAAGATCAGCTTTCGCCGGGGCTTGAGCAAGCGTCCTTCCTTGAGGTAATCGAGATTGAGGAGCGTCGGAATGTCCTTGAGCATGGCCACGACCATGGCCTCGTAGCCGTCGGCGGGAATACCCTGGTGCTTGTGCCGGACCAGTCTCGACTCGTCGTCCTCGCGCACGTCGAAGCGCCGCACGAGGTTCGCAGCAAGCGTCACCGCGCTTACGCCCCATTGTTTTTCGGTGTAACCCTTGACGAACTTCTCGTAGACGATGCGCGGCATGAGTGCCAGCGCAGCCTCCTCGAAATTGCCCGGGGTGCCCGTGAATTCCGGCTTCCAGTCGTCACCGACCGTCCGCCGGATATAGCTGGCGACGACCGGCCAGGATTCGAGTTGTCCGTCGACCAGGGTCTTGATCGCCGGCTCGTAGCGGAAGAACACGGCGAAGCGGTTGACGAAGCGCCAGATGGCTTCGTCGTCGGTGCGGAACTGGTGCGGCCCATAGGTGTGGACGCGGATGCCGCTGGGATGCGCATGGTCATGGGCAACGCCCGCCACGTGCGGCCGGCGGTCGACGACCAGGACGCGATGCCCGGCGTCG
>JAABRA010000389.1 GCA_011391155.1 Burkholderiales bacterium | reverse complement strand
ATTACTTCCACAACTGCGTCTATGACTTCATGTGGAAGAACAACCGGCGCCGCTTTGCCGAGAAGTTCCCGACATGGGACATCATCCGCAAGTACAACAAGGACTACAAGTTGGTCTTCATCGGCGACGCGACGATGAGCCCCTACGAGATCCTGCAACCCGGCGGCAGCGTGGAATACAACAATGAGGAAGCCGGCTCGGAATGGATCCAGCGCCTCACGCACGCCTTCCCCAAGTTCGCCTGGATCAACCCCGAGCCCCAAGGCGTCTGGCAGTACCGCCAGAGCATCGCCGTGATCCAGCAACTGGTGAGCCAGCGCATGTACCCGCTGACGCTCAAGGGGCTGGAAGACGCGATGCGATTGCTGAGCAAGTAACGCGGCGGGCCCGCGGGGCTACACGGCGCGGCGCCGGCCCTGCATTTCAGCACCGATGCGCGCCAGGCCTGCGTCGTCGAAGCAGGCTCGCGCGGCCGGATAAACCAGGCCTTCTTCCGTGGCAATGTGCACGGCGTACAGGCTGATGAAGTCGCCCGCGGCTTTGCGGTTGCTGTCATCGATGGCGGGCGCAGCCGCATCATCGCGCCACTGCACCAGCGCGTCACGCAACTGCGCCCAGCAGGCGGCCATGTGGCCGTGGTCTTGCTGCAAACCCGCGATTGCAGCGCGCAACCGGGTGTCCGTGCTGCCTGCGAGCGCCGGGAACACGTGCAGTTCCTCGTCCTCGTGGTGCAGCGGCGCGGCAATATCGAAGTAGCGCAGCACATCGGCGGCGGCCGAACGCGATGACTGGTCGTGCCCCGAGGCGTCAATATGGTCGATCAGCCGGCGCAGCAGGTCGAGCGTGCGGTTCACCCGCTCGTGGCAGGCCACGAGCATCTCGAAGGGCTGCTCGAAGCCGACGGCGGGGGTGTCGAAACCCGGCAATGCCTTTGAATGTCCCACGGCAACTCATCCTTCAAAAAGAACCTATTTTGCTTCGACTGGTAAATTGCTTCCTTTTGCCCGGAAACAACAACCATGGATATCTCCAGTTTCGAAGACCTGCTGGCTGCCGCCCGCCAGCAAGCCCAGCCCCAGCGACTGCTGTTTGCGTTTGCCCATGCCGAGTTGCCCGCCGACGCCACCGCTGCCCAGAAAGCCGCCTTCGAGGCCGGTCAGGGGGGTGCCCTGGCTCCTACAGTGTGTGTGGACAAGACGCTCGATGAACTGACCACGTTCGCAGCGTTCGAGGAGGAGTCTCGCCAGTTCAGCCTGGACTGGGTGATTGTGTTTGCCGCCAGCCTGTCAGGCCGCGACGGCCAATTACCCAGCGCCGCCGACGCCGAGGCACCGCTGCGCAAGATGGTGGAGTCGATCAAGGCTGGCGACATCGGTGCTTTCATTCCCTTCAACCGGCAGGGGGAGCCGGTGCATCTGGGGTGAACCGGCCTGCCAGAATACCCCGATGCCTTGGCGATGGGTTCTCTCCTTGACTGTGACAAAACGGTGGGCCGCAGCGCTGCTACTGGCCGCCGTCGGGATCCTGCACGCACAGGCTGAAACCCAGGCCGCGACCCCCGCCCAGCCGGCATTCGTGCTGGACATCAAGGCCCCCACCGCGGTCAGGGAGGTGCTGGAACGCCACCTGGAAATACAGCGCTTCAGGGACCTGACCGATCTCGACGATAACGAACTGGCGCGCCTGCTGCCGGCTGCACGGCAAAACACAGTCGACCTGCTGGCCACGATGGGCTATTTTTCACCCACCATCCTGCTGGAGCAGGTGGCCGCGCCCGCCGACGGCGCCCCGCGGCACATCGTTCTGGAAGTCGAGCCGGGCGAGCCCACCCTGATCCAGGAAGTGCACATCGCATTCAGCGGCCCGATCACCAGCGACGAATCAGCGCAGGCGCAACGCGCCCGGATTCAGGCGCTCTGGCCGCTTTTCCCTGGCCAGCGCTTCACCCAGGCCGGCTGGGACGGCGCCAAGCAGCAGGCGCTGCGTGAGCTGACACGCACCCGATACCTGACCGGCGCACTGGCTTCGAGCCGCGCCGAGATCGACCCGCAGGAACGCACTGCGCGCCTGACGCTGACGCTGGCGTCCGGCCCGGCCTTCTCGCTGGGCACGATGACGGTGACCGGACTCGACCGGCATGACGCTGACCTCGTGCGGCGCCTGGCCCGACTGGCGCCCGGCGAAGGCTATGACCAGACCCGCCTGCTCGAAGCCCAGCAGCGGCTTGCCGCCAGCGGTTTCTTCGACTCGGTCTTCATGAGCGTGGACACGACGGGCGACCCGGGCGCGGCCACCGTCGTGGTGCAGTTGCGGGAGTCCAAACTTCAGAAGCTGGTGCTGGGCATCGGCGTCAACACCGACACCGGCGCGCGCTTTTCCGTGGAACATACCCACCACCAGCTACCGCTCATCGGCTGGCGCGCCGTCTCCAAGCTGCTGCTTGACGGTTCGAAGAAATCCCTGGGCACCGAGCTGACCGGGCCGCCCGACGAGCGCCACTGGCGCTGGCACACCTCGGCGCTGGTGGAACAGGAACAGTCCGGCAGCTTCGAGGTCGACAGCGTGAACCTGCGCGCCGGTCGCTCCCTGAGCGGCGACCACATTGACCGCGCCTGGTACCTGCAGTACGAGCGTGCCCTTAATTCCGGCTACAACGCGCCCGCAGACGCCAACGCGCTGAGCGCCAACTATGTCTGGACCCGCCGCGCCTTTGACAGCCTGATCTTTCCCACCCGGGGCCATGCCCTGAGCGCGGAGCTGGGCGGGGGCATGACGCTGGATGGCGGGCGTGAGCCGTTTGGCCGGGTGCGGGCGCGCTGGATGGGCTTTCTGCCGCTGGGTGATCGGGCACAGCGCGGTGCAGCCGGCGGCGTGAACCGCACCAGCCGGATCGCGGCCCGCGCCGAGCTTGGCGCGGTGATCGCCCGTCCCGACGCCAGCCTGCCCACGACCCAGCTATTCCTGACCGGCGGCGACAACACGGTGCGCGGCTACGCCTATCGCAGCCTCGGCGTGACCCTGCCGGATGGCCAGACGGCCGCCGGTCGCTACCTGGCGGTGGGAAGCCTTGAATGGCAACGGCCCATTTCCGTGAATGGCAGACCGTCCGATTGGGACAGCACGGTGTTTGTCGACGCCGGTGGCGTGGCCAACCAGCCCGAACAAATGCGGGCCAACGTCGGCGTGGGCGCGGGTGCGCGCTGGAACAGCCCGGTCGGACCCCTGCAGATCGACCTGGCCTGGGGCGTGGCAACCCAGCAGCTGCGACTGCACCTGAGCATGGGGCTGACGTTCTGATGCGCGCGGCCAAAGCCGTCCTCGCCCTGGCCGCTGGCGCGCTGCTGACCACGCTGGCGCTGGTATTGGCGCTGACCCTCTGGGCCAGCGCTGACAGTTCGCTGGCGCGCACACTGGACCTGGCCGCGCGCTGGCTGCCGGTGGGCCAGACGCTGGAAGTCACCGACGTGGGCGGCACCCTGCGCACCGGCGGGCGCATTGGCCGGCTGGTCTGGCGCCAGGGCGAGCTGCGCGTGGAAGCCCGGGACATCGAACTGGCCTGGACGCTGCGCGGCCTGCTCGACGGCCAGTTGCGCCTGAGCCGCCTGGCTATCGGCCACCTGGTGATCGACGACCAGCGCGCGCCGCAGCCCGCTACGCCGCCGGCCGAACTGCTGCTGCCGTTGCAGGTGGAAACCCCCTTTGAAGTCGGCGAGGTGGAGGTCCGCGGAACGACGCCGCTGCGCCTGAGCAGACTCTCGGGAAAATATGTATTTGATAGCAAACTACATCGGATCGATGCTGGGAAGGTGCATATTTCATCAGGAAATTACCAGTTTGATGGATCCCTGGAGGCGCGTAGTCCCCAGGCGCTGTCGCTGGACGTGCAGGGCGACGTCCTGACCACCACGCCAGGCAGCCAGCAGACCGTGACCGTGCGGGCCAGCGCCGCTGCGCGCGGGCAACTGGGTGGCGTGGACGCCGTGGTGGCGGTGTCGGCACGGCTGGCGCCGCTGGCCCTGGCGAGCCCACCCGGCGCCCGCGGGATGCCCAGCCAGCCGATGCAGGCATCGGTCTCGGCGAGCATCCAGCCTTGGCATGCCCAGCCCGTCGCCAGCGCCGAGGGGACCTGGCAGGGACTCGACCTGGCCGCCCTGTGGCCGCAGGCGCCACGCACGCTGCTCAGCGGTCGCGCCACCGTCACGCCCCAGGCCACGGGCTGGCTGGCCGAAGCGCAATTCGTCAACGCCCTGGCCGGACCCTGGGACCGGCAGCAGCTGCCCGTGGAATCGCTGCAGGCCCGCGCCACCCATGCCGGCGGACAGTGGCTGATTGAATCGCTGACGGCCCGAGGCGCTGGCGGACGAATCCAGGCCCAAGGCCAGGTCGTACTTCCCGCAGCCGCGACGACCGCGCCGGGCAAAGGCAGCGCGAACACCGCCCTGTCGTGGGATGGCCGCGCCCGCTTTCAGGGCATCAACCCGGCAGCCGCGGACTCGCGGCTTGCCACCGGTTCGATGGATGGGCAACTGACCGCGCGCCTCGCCGGCCAGGCACTGGTCTTTGACGCACAGCTCCAGAACGCTAGCCTTGGGGCAGTCACCCCTACCCGTGCCAGGCCGGGCGATCACCTCCGGCTGGACGTGAAGTCCCTTCGAGCCCGCGGCCGCTGGGCCAGCCCGGTCCTGGAATTGCAATCGCTGGCGTTGAGCACGGCGGACGAGCAGGTGCAGGGCAGCGCGACGCTCAACCTCACCAGCCTGGCGGTGCAGGGCCAGCTCAGCCTGCGCGTGCCGGGCGCACAGGCCGACGTGTCGGGCCACATGAGCAGCGCGGCCGGTCTGGGCGAGCTCCGGATCCAGCTGCTCGATGCCCATCTGGCCTCGCGCTGGCTGGCGCGCTGGCCGGTCATGCCCGCCGCGCTGGCCCAAACCGCAATGCAGGGCACCGGGGCGTTCACGGCCCACTGGCGTGGCGGCTGGCAAAACCAGGCGCGCGAGCTTCAGGTCCAGGCAGACCTGGAGCTGCCCCGACTGGAGCTTCGCGCGGCCGACGCGACACCAGCACAGGCCTGGCGGCTGGGCAGCGTGAAGGCCGGGCTGGCCGGCTCGCTCGCAGCACTGCGGTTCAGCGCCAGCGGTGGCGCCGAGACCGACAGCCGGCGGTTCACGCTGCTGGCGCAGGCCCAGGGCGGACGGATCGCGGACGGCGCCTGGCGGGCCGGTCTGGACGCCCTGACGCTGGACGCGAAAGACAGCCTGCAACCGGGGACCTGGACCCTGCAAGTGGGTTCTGGCGTGACGCTCGACTGGAAAGGCAACGCCCCCGCGCAGCATTTGGAGGTATCGGCCGGCACGGCCAGCCTGAGCGGCCCCGCGCCGGGCGTGGCACGGCTGAACTGGCAGCCGGCGCGCTGGACGCGCCGGGACGCCGGCCCGGCTCAATGGCGCAGCCAGGGCGAGCTCAAGGATTTGCCGCTGGCCTGGCTGGAGTTGCTGGCCGGCACCACGGTTTCCAACCTCGGCGGCAGCGGCGACATGATGCTGGGCGGCACCTGGGACCTTGCGGCCGGTGACACCTTGCGCCTGCGCGCACAACTTGAACGGACCAGCGGCAACCTCCGCCTCCAGGCCGATGACGACGGATCCGGCCTGATGAGCGCAGGCGTGCGCGAAGCGCGGATCATCCTGTCCGCCGACGGGCCGGACCTGAGCGCCAGCGTGCGCTGGGACAGCGAGCGCGCGGGGCAGGTCACCGGCAGCTTCAAGAGCCGGCTTCAGCGTCAGGACGATGGCTGGGCCTGGCCCGAGGACACGCCCGTGACGGGCAGCGTGCGCGCCCGGATGCCGCGCCTGGGGGTCTGGTCGGCGCTGGCGCCGCCGGGCTGGCGGCTTCGCGGCACGCTGGATGCCAACGCCACGCTGGGTGGCACCCGCGGCGCGCCACAGTGGCGCGGCACCTTGCAGGCCGACGAACTGGCCGTGCGCTCGGTGGTCGACGGTATCGAGTTCAGGCAGGGCAGGCTGCGCGCCAGCCTGGAAGGCCAGCGGCTGGACATCCAGGAATTCAGCCTGCAAGGCGCCAGCGGCGCAGCGGGCAGCGGCGGGCTGCTGACCGTCAAGGGTTTTGTTCTCTGGCCGCCCGCTGACGGCACGCCAGCCTCCGGGCTGATGCGTCTGCGCATGGAACTTACTGCGCAGGCCCAGGGTTTGCGCGTGAGCGCACGCGCCGACCGGCGGCTCGCCGTCTCGGGCCAGCTTTCCGCCAGGCTGGCCGACGCCCAACTGGCGGTGCGCGGCTCGCTTAAGGCCGACCAGGCCCTTTTTGTGCTGCCGGAAGACTCCACGCCCGCTCTGGGTGCCGATGTGATGGTGTTGGAGAGCAGCGCGAAGCGCACCCGCACGACAGCAGACCCGACCCCCAGCAGCCCACCAGGCGAGCCTGCGGCACCGGGAGTGCGCGTAGCGCAGGATATCGCGATCACGCTCGATCTGGGGCCTGATTTCCGCTTGCGCGGACGCGGCCTGGTCACCCGTCTGGCGGGCAACCTGACCCTGACCAGCACTTCACCGGGGGCGCCGCAGCCCCGGCTGAACGGGGAAATCAAGACCGTGAGCGGCACCTATCGCGCCTACGGCCAGCAACTCGATATCGAGGAGGGCGTCCTGCGCTTTGCCGGCCCCGTCGACAACCCGTTCCTGGACGTGCGCGCCATTCGCCCCAATCTGACCCAGCGCGTGGGCGTGCAGATCACGGGAACCGCCCTGCTGCCACGGGTCCGGCTTTTTTCGGAGCCGGAACTGCCCGACGTGGAGGCCCTTTCCTGGTTGATCCTGGGCCACTCGGGCGCCAACGGGGGCGCCGAGTCCGCCCTGCTGCAGCAGGCGGCACTGGCCCTGCTGGGCGGCAGCGGCGGACTATCCGGTGGACTGGCTGCCGCGGTGGGGCTGGACCAGTTTTCCGTGCGCGGATCGACCACTGGCGCCGATGGCACCGCCAGCGGTGCCACGGTCACCCTGGGCAAGCGGTTCTCGCGCGATTTCTATGTGGCCTATGAGCGCAGCCTGGCCGGCACGCTGGGCACGTTCTACATCTTCTACGACCTGTCGAGCCGCTTCACCCTGCGCGCCCAGAGCGGCGAACAAAGCGCCGTCGACCTGATCTTCACCATCCGCTACGACTGAGGCAGCGCATCGGCCCCAGCCCGATGTCGGGCAACCGGCTTCGCGCTGCGCGCGGCCTTTACAATCGTCCGCTCTGCCGCCGTAGTTCAATGGATAGAACGGGGACCTCCTAAGTCTCAGATACAGGTTCGATTCCTGTCGGTGGTACCAGGCCCGAATCAGTGAACCGGATCAGTTCGGTCTGGCACCGGAACCTGACGATCCGTACCGTGCGCCTGAACTGTTCGTTTCAGTTCCGCCATAGGGTCTCAAATTGGTGAGAACGGAAAGTACGTCCTCGTTCCCTCTTTTTGTGCGCTCCTCCCCCTCACCCACCGGCGTACATGAACCGAAATCAGCGGTGAATGCCAGAGTAGCCCCGGCTCCGAACCGGACGGGAACGGTTTCATGCAACGGATAGGCCAAGTTGACTGGCGCCCTTTCGGACTGGTAGATGACCTTTCCGCTTTTTGCAAATACGGTGTAGCAAGCTGCAGGAGCGCCCAAGGACACAGCGCAAGCCGCAGCAAAAATCCATAGTCTTTTCATGACAAAGCTCCCTCAGATTATCCGGAACCTACACACTCTGACAGCCTGCCGGAGCGACGCATCGCCTGCGCGGAGCAGCACTGGCGCCGCATGGTTGAGTGATTAAAGCGCAAAGCGAAGCGGGTGTGCAAGCTGATTACCGAGGCCAAAGCATGCAGCACCCCCGCGCGTCCAGGGCCCCCACGCCCTTCCTGGCTCGCAGGAAGGGCTACTCAGGAACGGGCCGGCAGCACTTTCCAGTGCCTCCGGCCAAGAGACGTGTGACGTGCAACAATTCCCCGCAACAGTCTGCGACAACAAATCCATCAGGCACCCTTGGAATGGTCACGACAACAACAATTCACCACGGACTCCGCTACTGGCTGGCGGCTTGCGCCTTCACGTTCATGTTGAGCGCGCTCGGTGGCTGCATCGCCTATTCGCCAGGAAATTTACAGATGGGGCTATCCGAGCCAGATGTTATTGGCGCCATGGGTCCACCCACCGGGCTCTACGTGCTGGCGGATGGGACCCGACGGCTCGAGTTCGCCCGCGGACCCGCAGGTCAGGAGACCTTCATGGTCGACTTCGATATGACCGGGAGGATGATTGGCTGGAAACAGGTGTTGAACCTGCAACATTTTTCCGAGATCGAACCCGGCACCAGCGCTCAGGACCTGCTGATGCGGATCGGTCGCCCCGTCAGCACGATCGCCATCCCCCGCCAGCAACTCGTCCTGTGGAACTATCGGTATCCGACCAACGATTGCCTCTGGTACCAGTTCTCGGTCGGGCATGACGGGCGTGTCATCTCCGGCAGCACCGGGATCGATCCACGGTGCGACCCCCCCAATTTCCTGTTCCGGTGAGGTCTGGAAGGTCCGCGACGGGTTTCAGCAGGTTCCAGGATTCCCGCACGCCAGAACCTTCAGGCCGAGAAACCCGGATTGGGCAATCCTCCGGTGATCCTGGGCGCATTAAGGGTGCGCGCCGCAACTTTGCCGCCACGGGACTTAAGCCAGGTTTCCACCACGTCCCATACCTGCGGGTTACCGGCTGACCGGGCTTCCTCGGCCACGGGCGCCCAGCCTGCCACCTTGTACTTTTTCCCGGATTCAACCGGTTTGCCGTTCAGGCGCATGTCGTCGATGCGCTTGCCCATCACCGCCAGCGGATTGCAGCTGTACTGCAGACCGCCCACGCGCACCATGTCACCGCCTTGCTGGTAGTAGGGGTCCGGGTTGAAGAGGTTGTCGCACACATCTTCCAGGATAGTCTTGAGGGTTTCGCCGGTCATTTCGGTCACGGTGGCGTAGGAATAGGTGGTGGCAGTCATGTCCATCAGCCATTCGCGGGTGATGGCCTGGCCCGGCAACAGCGAGGTACCCCAGCGAAAGCCCGGTGAGAAGGCAATCTCCGCGCCCTGCACGTCCATCAGTGCATCCACCAGCAACTGGTCGCCCGTGCCGTTGAAGTTGCCGCGGCGGTACAGCGTGCCCTCGGTGATCGCGAGTTTCTCGGCCAGCCTGGCTTCGTAGGGCTCGCGCACCTTGTTGATGAGCGCGTCCATCTCGCGGTCGGCCGGCAGCATGTTGGCGAACACCGGCAGCAGCTTGTAACGGAAATCCGCCACCTTCCTGTCCTTGACGTCGAAATCCAGAACGGCCAGGAACTTGCTGTTGGAGCCTGCATTGGTGACGATGGTCTTGCCACCCTTGTTGTTCACAAGGGACGCCACGGGCATGCCATCGTGCGTGTGCCCGCCCATGATGGCGTCGATACCACTGACGCGGCTGGCCATTTTCAGGTCGACATCCATGCCGTTGTGGCTCAACACGACGACGACCTGCGCACCCTTGCCGCGGACCTCATCGACCATTTTCTGCATGTTCTCGTCTTGAATGCCGAAAGCCCAGTCAGCCACCATGTAGCGCGGGTTCGCGATCGGGGTGTAGGGGAAGGCCTGGCCGATGATGGCGCAAGGCACGCCGTTGATTTCACGGATCACATAGGGCTGGAACACCGGGTCGCCGAAGTCGTTGGTCTTGACGTTCTGCGCAACAAAATCGACTTTGCCCTTGAAATCCTTCTCGATGATTTCCTTGACGCGTTCCATGCCGAGCGTGAACTCCCAGTGCCCGGTCATGACATCCACACCCAGCAGCTTGCAGGCATCTACCATATCCTGACCGTTGGTCCACAACGCCGTGCCCGAGCCCTGCCAGGTATCGCCCCCATCGAGCAGCAACGCACCGGGACGGCTGGCCTTCATGCGCTTGACCAGTGTCGCCAGATGGGCGAAGCCGCCGACCTTGCCGTAACGCAGTGCGGCCTTCTCAAAATCGAGGTACGTCAGTGCGTGCGCTTGTGCGGTGCCAGGGCGGACGTTGGCCACCTTGAGAAGATGTTCACCGACCAGGTGAGGCAACTGTCCCTTCATCGAACCAACGCCCATGTTGATGCTGGGCTCCCGGAAGAAGATAGGCTTGAGTTGCGCATGGCAATCGGTCATGTGCAGAAACGACACATTGCCGAACTTCGGGATGTCATAGAGGCCATTGCTGGCCGTTGCCGCATCGGCATCGGCGTACTGGCCCATGCCCAAGCCGGCCATGGTGCCTGCTCCCAGTAGCTGGAAGAATTCTCGCTTGGTTAAATTCATGGTTATGCAATCACGGAATTAATTGTGTGAAAAAAACCCGGATCAACCGGGTTCCTGATGCGGCTATCGAATGCTGCCTACTGATTGACCGGCGACTTCGGATCCAGCAGCAAAGCCACGAGGTCAGCGACCTGGGCTTCAGTCATGATGCCCATGTGCCCGGCACGCGGCATGTTCGAGCAGGCGTTGTAGGCCTTGGCGTTCCAAATCTTGCCCCAGGTGTACTCGACCATCCCTCTGGATGCGGGGCTGGCAGGATCCGACACGCCGCGCAGCTTGCCAAAGTTGTACAGGCTAGGCCCAATCGTGCCAAAAGAAATTTCCTTCTTGTCGATCTGATGGCAGTTATAGCAATTGCCGCCATTGGGTGTCGTGGCGGCATCGGTCCAGGTCAGGCCACGTCCGCTTTGCGCCAGCTTCTCGCCCGCCTGCCAACTGCCCAGAAACTTGCCATTGGCCGGCCACTTGATGGTCTTCAGATTGGCCGCCTGAAGCGCCAGGGCCGTCTTCTCGTCCAGTGGCTTGCCGGCCACGTCGGCGGCACTGCAGGCCCGGTTGGTCTCGTCCGTGTCCAGGACGGAGGCCTTGACGATGCCCTGGTCGCGGAAGGACGCCTTGACGATGTCGGCCGTCATCTTGTCCAGATCGGCGGAACTGGGCGCTGTGGCACAGCCAGCAATGACTCCGGCAGTCGCCAGCAGGGACAGCACGATTTTGTGTTGCTTTTTCATGAGGTTCATCTCCTGACTGATCAACGCTTGATGGCCGGCGCCACCGAGGCCGAGCCCTGGCTGTTGACACCCAGATAGACGCCCAGGGCAACCGTGGCATCGCTGGCAAAGCCCGGGTAAGGGAAGCGCTGCTGGCGATAGCAATCGTTCAGGCGCTGCTGCATGCCCCACATCTGGCCGTTGGACACGCGGTAGGCGGGCCAGGCGGCAAAGCCTACACCGTCACCCGGATTTTTGGTCAGGTTCGGCAGGTCCTGCAGCCGGATGCGGGTGTTGTCCTGGCCGTGGCAGGATGAACATGAGAAATCGTGCGCGCCGGCGCGCTGGAAGAACAGGCGCTTGCCCACCTCATAGAAGGCCTTCTCCTGCATGTGAGACTGCGGAAGATTGAACTTCATGCCCCTCGATTCGGCCGATATCCAGGTCGCCAGTGCCGTCATGTTGTTCTGCTCGCCCCGCCCAAACGGGGTCTTTGCAATGTCGGTGGCGTTCATCCCCTGCAGGGTTTCCATGCAGGTCAGCAGGCGCGATTCCAGGTCCTGAACCTTGCCGGTGTCGGCGAAATAGCGCGGGAGTTCGACAAACACGCCTTTGACCACCCCCGGACCTTTACCCAGATCACACTTTTCGAGCGAGGCGTTCTTCGGACCACGCTTTTGCTTCCACAAGTCTTCGCCCTTGGCCTCGAAGAGGTCGGCCGGGTTTCCGTCCTGCAGCATGGCGCGGTATTCCTCGATGCTCTGGACTGCGGATTTCTGCGCCATGGCAACACTCGCCATCAGGCAGCCCACAGTGAGCAGGGGAATGGATTGATGCATCCTCATGATTGCCTCTCGTTGTTTTGAAGTCGATCTGGGATCAAAAAAAAGGTGGGTTCGTCCACCCTTATGTAATTCCCCGGCGTGCGTCAGGACACCGTGGCTTCGTCTGTCCGGGTGTCGCCCTTGTTGTCTTTCCAGGTCAGGGCAATCTTGTCACCGGCCTTGGCGCCCTTGACGTTGAATTGCAGGAACGGGTTCTTGGAAACTGCGGCTCCCCATTCGGCGGTCATGACGGATTTGCCATTGAGTTTGGCTTCCACTTCCTGGATATGCCAGGCGGGAACAATTTTTCCGGCCGCGTCTTTACGCTGCCCGGATTCCATTTCGTGGCTCATCAGGACACGAACTGTGGCTTTGTCGCCTGCTGCCTGGGCGCGTATGCGCATTGGATCTGCCATTTTCTTTCTCCTGTTCAGTGATTCAATAAGTTCGAAGGATTCGCTTCTGGTGTCAGCCGCCGCAGCCGCCAAGGGTGACCTTGACTTCTTTCTTGGCGTAGAGCGCCTTGCCATCAGCCATCAGGGCGACCGCATACACGTCGGAAGACTGTCCCATCTTGGAGCGTGTGGAAAAGTTGGCGTCAACGCTATCGGTCACATTGAAGACAGCCACCAGCGCCGTCGGGTTCTTTTCCACCAGGATCAGCATCTGCTTGACGCCCGCAAGCGCCGTGCTGACGCCCAAGGGGACAACAGCGCCGTTTTCCGCGATATCCGGACCGGTGATGGTGACGTCCTTGCTCTCTACAGGCGCGCCACCGCCCAGCGCCTTCAGCGCGTCCGCCACGTTCTTGGCTTCGAACGCCGCCTTGTTGACCGCCGCATGGGCGTATTGGGGAAACAGCCCCGTGGAGGCCAGAAGACCGGCCACCACTGCGCTTTGCTTGAGTGTCTCGCGACGAGTTTGCATATGAAATCTCCTTGGTTAAGTGGATGCTAATTAAAAATACAAGTATGGGTACCCGTGGATTCCCGAACTTACTTTGCCGCGCCCGAAGCCAGCCAGGCGGCGATGGTCCTGGCGTCCGCGTCACTGAGGGTTTGCGGCGGCATGGGGATGGGACCCCACAAGCCGGAGCCACCCGACTTGATCTTGCCCGCCAGATAGTCTGCCTTGCCAGGGTACTTCTTGGCAATATCCGTGAACGCCGGGCCAACGATCTTGTTGCCAAGCCCGTGGCACACCATGCAGCCATTCTTGTTGGCGAGTGCGAGGGCTGCCTTGCCATCCGTTGCGGCAGCGTCCGGTTTCGCCCCCGTCGTCTTGGCGTCCGTTGTCGCCGGCGCCACCACAATGGGCGCGGCGGTCGCAGCACCCGGGATACCGGCCTTGCCTTCTGGCTTGCTGGTGTCAGCGCCGCGCTGCGGCCCGACGGTGCGGTTCTGATCCAGCAGGTTGCCATGGGCATCGCGGGCAAAGTCCGGCAGGTACGAAGCGACTGTGGGCTCGGTTGAGCAGTTCTTCATGCACGCCACATTGGCCGTATCTGGCTTTTTCGTGCCACCAAACTCGTTGCCTGGCCACATGGCATGCCGGGTCTGCATGCCGTTTCGGTTGGGCATGCGCGCCTGCACCTCGCCCATATTCTTGTTCGAAAGCGTGAAGTTGTCAGGCACGACGCCGGCAAGGTTGAGCAGGAAAGCCGTGACCGAGTAGACCTCGTCGGTCGTGAGCGACTTCGGCGCGGTCCAGGGCATGGCGCGATTGATGTAGTCCCACACGGTGGACAGTGTCGCCACCTTCATGAAGGTGGTTCGCCCCCCTTCAGGATCTTTCAGTTTTGCCACCCGCCCAGTCTTGATGTCATCCGCCGAAGTGCCGCCAATCAGCGGGTTGAATACCTCGTTGGATTCACCAAAAATACCATGACACTGGGCGCATTTCGCCTCCCAAACGTCTTGTCCCTTGGCCACCGTACCTGAACCCGCCGGCAACCCCTTGAA
>JAABRA010000388.1 GCA_011391155.1 Burkholderiales bacterium | reverse complement strand
TTGTCGGCCGCCAGACCGTCGCCTATTTCGCCGCCCACGCGGGCGGGCTGCGCTGGGCGCTGGCCGGGCGCAACCACGAGAAGCTCGAAGCCGTGCGTGCGGCCGCAGGACCGGGTGCCGCCGGCGCCGGGATCGTGGTGGCCGATGCGGGTGATCCGCCCGCCCTGGCAAGCCTGGCGCGGGAGGCCCGGGTGGTGCTCAGCACGGCAGGGCCGTTCGCGCTGTATGGCAGCGCCCTGGTGGCGGCCTGCGTGGCGAGCCGCACCCATTACGTGGACATCACGGGAGAGACGCCCTGGGTGCGCGACCTGATCGATCGTCACCACGACCAGGCCGCCCGTGACGGCACGCGCATTATTCCGTGCTGCGGCTTTGACTCGGTGCCGTCCGACCTGGGCGCCTGGCTGGTGCGCCAGCCTTTCCTGGAGATGGGGGTGCCCTGCACCCGGGTGAAGGCCTGCTTCTCCCTGCGCGGCGGTTTCAATGGCGGCACGCTGGCCTCGGCGCTGAACATGCTCGACGCCGGCCAGGCGAAGCGGTTGGCGGACCCTTACCTGCTCAATCCGGCCACCAGCCGACCGGCGGCCGGCCCTGACGATGCAGACCCCGTGGCGCCGCACCGGGATACGGATTTCCAGGCCTGGGTGGGTCCCTTTTTCATGGGGCCGGTGAATACCCGCGTGGTGCGCCGCAGCGCCGCGCTGCTCGGTTATGGGCCTGACTTCCAGTACCAGGAGTACCTGCGCTTCGGCGCCGGGCCCCTGGCCGCCGTGACCGCAGCCGCGGTCAGCGCCGGCATGAGCGCCTCCCAGTCAGCGCTGCAACTGGCGCCGGTGCGCGCGCTGGCGCGCCGGCTGGCGCCCGCGCCGGGCGAGGGCCCGTCCGACGGCAGCATGGACCGGGGGTCTTTTCGCTGCGAACTGGTGGGGCTGGGGGCTGGCGGCGAAATCGCCCGCGCCCTGGTTGCGGACCGAGGCGACCCAGGCAACCGGGCCACGACCAAGATGGTCTGTGAAGCCGCACTGGCCCTGGCGGGCCGGTCGGCCAGTCTGCCTGGCGGCGCGAAACGGGGCGGGGTGCTGACCCCGGCCAGTGGACTCGGGGCGGTTCTGGTGGAGCGCCTGCGCGCGGCCGGCATGACGCTGACGGTTCAGGCTTGAACCGTCGGGCGTGACCGCGGGTCAGCGGCCGGCAGCCTTGGCAGCCTTGCCGTCCTCGTCCATCTTTCTCGCGAAAAAGCGGATGAAAAAGACGCCCATGCCGAGCATGAAGATGATGCCGGAGATGCTCATCAGGCCGTAGTCGGTGGAAAAAAGATCAGTGAGCAGTTTCATGATGAGGGTCCTTGCTGGTTCATGAGGGGGTGGCTTCAACGGCACCCGTGGCTGGACTATGACGCGGCAGGGGTTGAAACTCACTGACCTGCATCAATTTGCGTGCGCCCGCGGGCAATTTTCCGGCGTGCCAGGTTCCGTTGCCGCAGCGACGCCGCAGCAGGCCGCTTAACTTGATGCAGGTCAAATGATTGATTGACGGCACGCTGCCGGCCAGGAATCAGAATTACAGTATTTCATCGCGATTCAAAACAAGGAGAAAAACATGTTCAAGAACATCCTGGTGCCCGTGGACGGTTCGCCCGCATCCCTGCAGGCTGTTTCAAGTGCGGTGTCACTGGCCAAGGCCTACGACGGCACCGTCACCGCCATCTACGTGATCGACCCCTATCCCTTCACCGGCGTGGGCACGGATTTCGCCTATGGGCAGGATCAGTACCTCGCGGCCGCCACGGCCGAGGCCAACAGTGCCATCCGGGCGGCCCAGGACGCGATTGAGGCTGCGGGCGTCAAGGTCGTGACCCGGGTGGTGGAGGCGCATGCCATCTGGCGCGGCATTCTGGACGCAGCCAGCGCCCTGGACGCCGACATCGTGGTGATGGGCTCGCACGGGCGCCACGGCCTGGAAAAGCTGCTCGGCAGCGTCGCCCAGCGTGTGGTCTCGCATGCCCACATGCCGGTGCTGGTGGTGCGCGACTAGCCCGGCCGGTCGCTGGGCACGGCGGAAAGTCGGCGGTGCCTGGCCGGTGCGTGCGGGATCGCGTCGCAGGGGGTCGGATGGCGTTATTTTGAAGCTTTTTGGGCCTGTTCCCAGCGTGGAATGGTCATAGTCAGCTATCAAAAAGCGATAAAAAAAGGGCCTTTCAAGGCCCTTTTTTGAAATCTGGGCGCCGGCTTGAGCGGCGCTGGAGGGCTTACAGCCGCTCGAAAATCGCCGCAATGCCCTGACCGCCGCCGATGCACATCGTGACCAGCGCGTAGCGGCCCTGGACGCGCTCCAGCTCGTACAGGGCCTTCACGGTGATCAGCGCGCCGGTGGCGCCGATCGGGTGGCCCAGCGAGATGCCCGAGCCGTTGGGGTTGACCTTGGCCGGGTCCAGGCCGAGTTCGCGGGTCACGGCGCAGGCCTGGGCGGCGAAGGCCTCGTTGGCTTCGATCACGTCGAGGTCATTCACCGTGAGGCCGGTTTTCTTGAGCACCGCCTGCGTCGCCGAGATCGGGCCCACGCCCATGATCTTGGGGTCCAGGCCGGTATGGGCATAGCCCACCAGGCGGGCCAGCGGCTTGAGGCCACGGGCTTTGGCCGTGCCGGCTTCCATCAGCACCACGGCGGCGGCGGCGTCGTTGATGCCCGAGGCGTTGCCGGCGGTCACCGTGCCGTTTTCCTTGATGAACACGGGCTTGAGCTTGGCCATGTCGGCCAGCGAGCAGTTCGGGCGGAAGTGCTCGTCGGTGGCCCAGCTCACGTCGCCCTTCTTGCTCTTGAGCGTGACCGGGACGATCTGGTCCTTGAACCGGCCGGCCTCGGTGGCGCGCTGGGCGCGGTTGTGGCTCTCGACCGCCAGCGCGTCCTGCATGTCGCGGGTGATGCCGTACTTGGCCGCGACGTTCTCGGCGGTCACGCCCATGTGGATGGTCTGGAACGGGTCGTGCAGCGCGCCGACCACCATGTCGATCATCTTGGTGTCACCCATGCGGGCGCCCCAGCGCATGTTCAGGCTGGCGTAGGGGCCGCGGCTCATGTTCTCGGCGCCGCCGCCGATGGCGATGTCGGTGTCGCCCAGCAAAATGCTCTGGCTGGCCGAGACGATGGCCTGCAGGCCCGAGCCGCACAGGCGGTTGACGTTGAAGGCCGGCGTGCCCTCGGCGCAGCCGCCGTTGATGGCTGCGACGCGCGACAGGTACATGTCTTTCGGCTCGGTGTTGACCACATGGCCGAACACCACATGGCCGACATCGGCACCGGCCACATTGGCACGTGCCAGCGACTCGCGCACGACCAGCGCGGCCAGCTCGGTCGGCGGGATGTCCTTCAGGCTGCCGCCATAGGTACCAATGGCGGTGCGCACACCGCTGACAACGACAACTTCACGGCTCATGATCAGGTCTCCTCAAGTTTTTGAACAAACCGCAAGTATCGTGCGATTTGGCTACACGCGGCTGACAGGGGCTGGATACCGCCGCGGGTGCTGCGGGGCAGGGCGATGCTGCCGCCACCGCATCCGGCGCGCATCGAGCCCGTGATCACGGAATTGTCATCAAACTGCCATGAAGCCGGACTACCCTGCGGGGCTTCCCATCAACAACCTGCCCGCAGGAACGCCCCCATGAGTGCCAGTGACGACGAATTGATGCACCGCATCCACAAGGACCTGCTCGACAGTTTCGACGAGGAACTGGAGATGGAACTGGAAGACCGCACCGTGGCCGAACTGACCGGTGACGGATCGCCCGATTTCACGCTGGACGACAAGGTCGCGCGCCAGCGCTACTTCCGCGAGCTGTTCCGCCTGCAGGGCGAACTCGTCAAGCTGCAGGACTGGGTGGTGGCCACCGGGCACAAGGTGGTGATCATCTTCGAGGGACGTGACGCGGCCGGCAAGGGCGGCGTGATCAAGCGCATCACCCAGCGCCTGAACCCGCGCGTGTGCCGTGTGGCCGCGCTGCCCGCGCCCAGCGACCGCGAGCGCACGCAGTGGTATTTCCAGCGTTACGTGTCGCACCTGCCCGCCGCGGGCGAGATGGTGTTGTTCGACCGCAGCTGGTACAACCGCGCCGGGGTCGAGCGCGTCATGGGCTTTTGCACCGATGAGCAGTACGAGGCGTTTTTCCGCGATGTGCCGGAGTTCGAGAAGATGCTGGCGCGCTCGGGCATCCAGCTCATCAAGTACTGGTTCTCGATCTCCGACGAAGAGCAGCACCTGCGGTTCCTGGGCCGCATCCATGACCCGCTCAAGCAGTGGAAGCTCAGCCCGATGGACCTGGAGTCGCGCCGCCGCTGGGAGGACTACACCCGGGCCAAGGAAGTGATGCTGGAACGCACCCACATCCCTGATGCGCCCTGGTGGATCGTGCCGGCCGACGACAAGAAGAAGGCGCGGCTGAACTGCATCCAGCACCTGTTGCAGCAGATGGACTATTCAGAGACCGAGCGCCCGGCCATCGTATTGCCGCCGCGCGAGCGCCACGACGACTACGTGCGCCAGCCGGTGCCGCAGGAAATCCTGGTGCCGCAGGTGTACTGAGGAGCGCCGCCGCGCCGGCAGGCGCCGCACCGCAACTTCGGCGCGGGGGGCAGGACTCCCGGATAGAGAGCAGACAATGACCATTCCACGATGGGATCGGCCTGTTCCGAGGGTATAAATGGCCCGGCGGCGGTTCAGGTGCGTCAATCCCGCACGTCGGCCACCGGGTTGGCGCCGAAATCCGCGCGGTGCAGGAAAGCCAGCACCTGTGCGGCGGCGGCTTGCGGGCTTGTCAGCAGGCCCTTGTCCTTGAGCCCGATGAAGTTGCCGATGTCAGGGAAGGCCTCACTGGCGGCGCCGCGCAATTGCACCTGCATGTCGGTGTCGATCACCCCGGGCGCCAGCGAACACACCTTCGCGCCGTTCGGCTTCAGCGCCTCTTCCAGCGCCAGGCAGCGCGTGAAATGGTCCATGCCGGCCTTGGCCGCGCAGTAGCCGGCCTGCGAGGCCATGGCCCGGCGGCCCAGGCCCGATGAAATGTTGAGCACCTTGCGGGGGCCGTTCCAGAGGGCCGTGGAATGCAGGAAAGCGGCGGTGAGCGCCATTGGCGCCTCCAGCCCCACGCGCAGCGCGTGCGCCAGGTCGTCAGCATCAGCCTCGCTCATCGGGCCGATGCGCGGAATGACGCCGGCGTTGTTGATCAACGTGGCGCTGGCAAAAGCGTCGGCGGGCTGGCTGGCGAGCCAGCCGCCGAGCCGGCCGGCGGCCGCTGGGCCGTCCGCCAGGTCCTGCGACCAGGTGATCAGCGTGGCACCGCGGGCGGCGGCCTCGGCCGCCAGGCCGTCAGGGATCTGGCGCGAGAGCGTCAGCAGGGTGTGGCCGGGCTGCAGCAGCTGGTGCGCCATGGCCAGCCCCATGCCGCGCGAGGCGCCGGTGAGGATCGTAAGGGGGTTTGTCATGGCCGGATGTTAGCCGGGCGCGATGCCCACCTCTTGCTCCCTCTCCCACTGCGTGGGAGAGGGTTGGGGTGAGGGCAGGCTTTGGCCGCGTCAGGCCCCTCAGAACGGCATCGGGCTCACAAACGCCATCGCCTGGTCCGTGACCGGGTGGAACAGCGCCAGCCGCTCGGCGTGCAGCAGCAGGCGCGGCGCGGCGGCAAAGACCTCCGGCGAAGCATAGAGCGGGTCGCCCAGGATCGGGTGGCCCAGCGCCTGCAGGTGCACGCGCAGCTGGTGCGAGCGGCCGGTGATCGGTTCCAGGGCCACGCGCGTGGCGTTCGCGGCCGCGTCATGGGCCAGCACACGCCAGCGCGTGCGACTGGGCTTGCCGACGGCGTGGTCCACGATGCTGCGCGGACGGTTGAGCCAGTCGAGGATCAGCGGCAGGTCGATCAGGCCCCAGCCGTCCTCCAGCGCAGGCGGCTCCAGCCGGCCATGCACCACGGCGATATAGCGCTTGTGCACCTGGCGCTTCTCGAAGCCGAGGTTCAGCGCGCGCTGCGCTGCGGGGCAACGCGCCATGACCAGCAGGCCCGAGGTCGCCATGTCGAGCCGATGAACCACCAGGGCCTCGGGATAGACCCGCTGAACCCGGGCGCTCAGGCAGTCCTGCTTGTCTTCGCCGCGCCCCGGCACCGCCAGCAGGCCGGCGGGCTTGTCGAGCACCAGCAGGGCGTCGTCGGCGTGGATCAGCTTGAATGGGCTCATCTCGAGCAGTGTTCAGGGCGTACGGGGGCGCGCGGCCGGACCGGCATGGCTTCAGCCGCCGAGGATCTGCGCCAGATCCCCGGCGTCCACCGTCCGGGCCGCGCCAAAACCCGCCACCTGGCGCGCCTGGGTCGGCGTGATCAGCACGAACTGGAAATCGGCCAGGGCGGTCATGGGCTCGGCCTCGGGAAAGCGCGCCAGGTAGGCCGCCCGCGCCGCAGCCCATAGCGCGCTGTCACGCCCGGGCACGCGGGCGGTTCCATCGAGCGTGACGCGGGCCAGGGCATGCACCGGTTCGCCGTCGGCCTCGCCGGCCATCACCATCAGCGAGACCCGCGGGTGCGCCAGCAGGTTGCGCGTGTGCGCCGCCAGGCCGCTGACATGAATCACCAGGCCACGCTGCGCCGGCAACAGCGCGTAGGGCACCATCGAGACGAAGGGCTGGGCGGGGTCACTGGCGTCCAGCGTGCCCAGCGCGGCCGTGCGGCGCGCGGCGAGCAGCGCGCGCAGGGCGCGGCTCAGGCGGGGTTCGTGGGTCATGCGGTGGTGGTGTCGTGGGGGTGAGCGTCTTGGCACTGGCACATCAGCGGGCATCGCCTCCCGGTGTTGTCAGCCGATGGACGGCGGACCATCGGTCCGGCTGGCAGCCGCGCGGCGGATGTCGCGTTGCATGAACAGGTAGAGGCTCTCCACCTTCTCGCGCGCCCAGGGCGTCTTGCGCAGGAATTTCAGGCTCGACGCAACGCTGGGGTCGTGGGTGAAGCAGCGTACCGGGATGCGTTCGCCCAGGCCCTCCCAGCCGTAGTGTTCGACCAGCGCCGTGACCAGCGCCTGCAGCGTCAGCCCGTGCAGGGGATTGCGCGGTTGCGCCGGAGCGGGATCGGTCGAACGGGGTGAGGCAGGCGTTGGCATGCCGCGATTCTGGCATCCCCGGCGCCTGGGTGGCCGCGCCGCCCGGGCCCGGGCTTGTCTTGCATCAATGCCGCAGGCGCTGCAAACTGTCATCCTGCCATCGGGGTTCTGACCATCCGGTCCGGCCCAGCCATCCGCCAGGGGAGATCGTCATGACCGCCAAACGCATCCTGCTCATCCAGGGCCACCCCGATCCGGATACGCGGCACCTCTGCCACGCGCTGGAAGATGCCTACGCCGCCGGGGCGCAGGCGGCGGGGCACGCCGTGCGGCGGGTTCATGTAGCCAGGCTCGATTTTCCGATGCTGCGTCGCCAGACGGACTGGGAGGGCGGGGCACTGCCCGCCAGCCTTGCGGGTGTCCAGTCCGATATCGTCTGGGCCCAACATCTGGTGCTGTTTTTTCCGCTGTGGCTGGGCGGCATGCCAGCGTATTTCAAGGGCTTTCTGGAGCAGGTGGCGAGACCCGGGTTTGCGTTCGAAGCCACGGAAGGCAACCCCTTTGGTCGCAAGGGATTGACGGGCCGTTCGGCGCGCGTGGTAGTCACCATGGGCATGCCGACCATCTTGTACCGCTGGTATTTCCGCGCGCACAGCGTCAAATCGCTGGAACGCAACATCCTGAACTTTGTGGGCATCGAACCGGTGCGCGACACCCTCATCGGCGCAGTGGATCGCCTGGGCGATGACGGCGTGGCCGACTGGAAGGCGCGCCTGGACCGGCTCGGGGCGGCTGCCGAATGAGGCCCCCGCCCGGCGGTCTCTGCCGGTTTCTTGACCTGACTCAAGGATTGGCCGGGCTGATCGGCTCAGACTGGTGCCATGAAACATCCTTCACTCCAGTTCGTGGTGGCGGCGATGTGCCTGGGATTGGCAGCTTGCACCAGTGTCAACGGCCCGGTCGGACCGACCGGCCCCTCCGGCCTGGCCTTCCTGTTGCCCAGCAGCAGTGCGGTTTCACCGTCGCAGTTTGACAGTTACAAGGCGGCCCGCGATGCGCTGGAAAAAGCAGTGCCCTACAAGACCACCCTGGGCGATCTCAAGGCGCTGGGCTTTGACCCCTACGACAGTGTCAACGTGGCCATCATTCCGTACCCCGAGGTGGTGAGTCGCCTGGTGCCCTATTCCGGCGTGTCGATCGAGTTGCTCGACCCCGGTGTGCGCGACTGCATCCTGGCCCAGATCCGCTGCAAGGCCTATGTGTTTCACATTGCCCGCAATGACCGTCAGCGCGACGGCAACTTCATCCTGGACTTCCTGAACATCGTTCGCCACGTTCAGGTCACGGGCTGGACCTTTGATGGCACGGTCGTGGTGCGCGACGATGTGGTGGTGTTTCGCAACGTCGGTGGGGCCCCCAACATCAACACCACCGAGCAGACCGTCAACCCGCTGGGCCCGTTCCAGCGCGCGGGTGAGTCGAGCGGAGACCTGCTGCTGCGCTAGCGCCCCTGCGCGGCGCGCACCCGGTTGACGTCCAGCTCGGAAACCGCCGCCGCGGCGTTGCCCCATGAGGTTCGCAGGTGCGTCAGCACGGCGGCGATGCCGGCGTCGTCCAGCACCAGCAGGTAGGGCGGCATGCCGAAAGGGCGCGGGTTGCCGGCCGTGGCGGGCGCAAAGCCGCCGTGCAGCACGACCTGCACCAGGTTGGTGGTCTGCGGCATCGTCACCGCGCGGTTGCCGGCCAGCGCCGGATAGGCGCCGGGAACGCCTTCACCGCGTTCACCATGGCATTTCGCGCAGTGATCTTCATATAGCCGCGCGCCACGCCGGGCTTTCGCGGGGCTGTCCGCACGCGCTGCCGGATCGGCGCGCGGGACGGTGGCCGGGGTCTGCGGCAGTGACTTCAGGTAGAGCGCCATGGCCGCCAGGTCCGCCTCGCTGAGGTGCTGGGTGCTGTGCTGCACCACGTCGGCCATGGGGCCGGTGACCTGGCCGCGTGGCGACTGGCCGGTCTTGAGCAGGCGCACGATCTGGGCCGGTTCCCAGCCTGCGACGCCGGCCTCGGCCTCGGACCTGAGCGATGGCGCGTACCAGTTCTGCCGCGGAACCCAACCGCCGCCAAGGTCCACACTGTGGCGCAAGGCACCCAGTGTGTTGCGCGCCGTGTGGCATTCGCCGCAGTGGCCGAGCGCGCGCACCAGATAGGCGCCGCGCTGCCATTCGGCGGACTGGGTCGCGTCTTCGGGCGGTGCGCCGGCACGAAAGTACAGGGTGCGCCACACCGCCAGGGCAGGCTGGGTGCCGAGCGGCCAGTGCAGGGTGTCCGGGCGCCGGGGCTCCACGGCAGGCGGCAGGCTCATGAACCAGGCGTACAACGCATCAGCATCCCCCCGGGTGATGTGCGTGGTGCTGGTGTACGGAAAAGCCGGTGACAGCAGACGGCCGTCGCGCGAGCGGCCGTGGTGCAGCGCGCGCCAGAAATCGGCGGCGGTCCATAGCCCGATGCCGGTGGCAGGGTCGGGCGTCAGGTTGCTGGAATACACCGTGCCGAAGGGGGTTTCGATGCCGCGCCCGCCGGCATAGGGCGTGCCGCCACGCCGGGTGTGGCAGGCCATGCAGTTGCCGGCGCGCGCCAGATAGGCGCCGCGTTCCATCGGGACCGGCGCGGCGGGGACGGGCGGGGACGGGCTCACGTCCACCGTATCGCGGTAATTGACATTCCACACCTGGGCTGCAGCGGCGAGCAGCAAGGCGCAGAAGGCCCCGACAACGATGCCGGCGCGCTTCATGGCCTGGCCTTTGCGGGTGCCTGATCCGCCGCGACCGCCGGCGCGCTGCCGCACTGCCAGTGTTGGGCTCCGGCGGGTCGAGCGGGCAGGGCCGGCGCCGGCTTTCCCCCGCCCGGCACCGGCTGCGCCGCCAGCCAGGCGGCGACGGCAGCGACGTCGTCGGCGTCCATGCGCTGCGCGATCTCGGCCATGCAGTCGGGCGCCCGGGCCTGGCGCTGGCGGGTCTGCCAGGCGCCGAGCTGGGCATTGAGGTAGTCGCGTGGCAGTCCCAGCAGGCCCGCAATGTCCGGCGCCACGCCGGTGAGCGACGCGCCATGGCACATCACGCAGGCCGGGATGCCGCGTTGCGCATCCCCGTGGCGGGCCAGTGTTTCACCGCGTCGCAGCACGGCGACCGGCACGCTGGCCGGTTGCGGCGGGGGGTAGGGCAGGTCGAGCGCCGCAAAGTGCTGGGCGATTTCCAGCAGGTAGGCGTCGGTCAGCGGGTCGACCATGCGCGTCATCAGGCCGTAGTGGCGCCGTCCCTCGCGGAAGTTGAGTAGCTGCTGGTAGAGGTAGCCCGCCGGCTTGCCGGCCAGGCGGGGGTAAAAGCCGTCCGGCGCGGCGCGCCCCTGCTCGCCGTGGCAGGCGGTGCAGGCCAGCAGACGCTGCGCCATGGAGTCCTCGAATTTCGGGGCGGCCAGGGCGCCGGCGCACAGGCTCAAGCCCAGCACGGGCAGGAAGCCGGTGAAAAAACGTGTCAACAGTTTTGCCATGGCGGGGATCATGCCAAATGCGGGGCCATGGCCCACCGGGTTCTGGTATCCGGGGTCTTGTTGCCGCCCTTTGCAGCCTGCCGGGCCGACACCGGCGACAATCCTACCGTTGCCAGCTCGCGTTTTGTGCCTGGTTTTGTTTTTTCATCGCTTTCATTCATGTCCATCTACAAGGTTCGACCCGCCGTCCGGCGCGATGCCAAGGCCATTGCCGAAATCCATGTCAACACCTGGAAGGAGGCCTACGAAGGCATCCTGCCCGAGGCCGATCTCAACGCCGTTTCGGTGGAAAAGCGCCTGAAGCAGTGGAGCGAGGCCATCGAATTCAATGATCCGCAGGTGCAGGTGGTGATGGACGACGATCGCATGGTGGGCTTTGTCGCCTTCGACCGCTCGCGCGATCCCAAGTCCAGGGCCACTACAGGCGAGATCTGGGCGCTGTACGTGTTGCCGGGTGACTGGGACCAGGGCGCCGGCCTGGCGCTGTGGGATGCCGCCAACGAGGGTCTGGAGGACGAAGGCTGCACCGAGGTCACTGCCTGGGTGATGCTGCGCAATGAGCGCGCCATGCGCTTCTTCGAGCTGGCCGGTTTCAAGCGGGAACTGCCGACAGCGCGCACGACCGCCCTGGGCAGCGTCAAGGTCGAGGAAATCCGCCTCAAACGCAAACTCGGTTGATCGCGCCGCACGTCCTTCACCTGCGAAAGCCTTCGATGACCGCGTCCTTGTCCCGGTCCCGCGCAGCATGAAACTCCTGCTTGCGCCCATGGAAGGGCTGCTGGACTACACCCTGCGCGATATTCTGACGCGCGTGGGCGGCATGGACGGCTGCGTGTCGGAGTTCATTCGCATCACCGGCCAGCTGTTGCCCGCGCGCGTCTTCACCCGTATCGTTCCCGAGCTGCGCCATGGCAGCCGCACACCGGCGGGTGTGCCGGTGCGTCCGCAGTTGCTCGGCTCGGACCCGGCCTGCATGGCCGACAACGCCGGCGTGCTGGCCAGCCTGAATCCGGCCGGGATCGATCTTAATTTTGGCTGTCCGGCGAAAACCGTGAACCAGCACCGGGGCGGCGCCGTGCTGCTGGACGAACCGGAACTGGTCGGTCGCATCGTCGCCGCCGTGCGCCGCGCCGTGCCGGCGGCCATCCCGGTTTCGGCCAAGATGCGGCTCGGCAATGACTGCGACACCCGCACACTGGAATGCGCACAGGCCATTGACGCGGCGGGCGCCAGCGAGCTGGTGGTGCATGCACGCACCCGGGCGCACGGCTACCGCCCGCCCGCCTATTGGGAACGGGTGCGCGATGTGCGCGAGTCGGTGCGTCTTCCGGTCATCGCCAATGGCGAAATCTGGAGCGTGCAGGACGCCTTGCGCTGCCGCGAGGTGACGGGCTGCGACACCCTCATGATCGGCCGCGGCATGGTGCGAAATCCGGGCCTGGCGCTGGCCATCGTGGCGGCCGACCGCAGTGCGAAGGGCCTGGCCCCCGGCGAGCCCGGCATTGCCTGGTCCGACGTGCTGCCGCTGCTGGCCGATTTCTGGCGCCTGATTGCCAGCCATGTGGAGCCGCGCCACCGCTCCGGGCGGCTCAAGCAGTGGCTGAATTACCTGCGCCGCCATTACCCCGAGGCTGAAGCGGCTTTCGCCGAACTGCGCCTGACCAACGACCCCGCGCGCATCGCGGCGTGGCTCGTGGCTCAGCAAAATCCGATCCGCGAACTGGCCTTGCGGCCTTGACCCTTCGCCGATGAGCACGCTCCCCCGGATCGAATGGCAGGAAGGCGGCGCCGCGCACAGCGCGCGCTGGCGTTCCGAAAGCGGCGCGCCGCCGCCGAAGCGCGTGGTGCTGGCCGACGACACCCTGAGCGCCGACGCCGCCTACCGGCTGGCCTGCGAGGGCACGGGTCTGCTTTGGCGCGGTGATTTTCACAACGCCCGACAACTGGTGCAGGCGCTGGCGCGCCGGGTGGAGCGCAAGCCACGCCGCAAGCAAGGCGCGACGGGCAAGAGCGGCACCGCTGAAAAGACAGCGCCATTCCCGGCCGAGGCCTTCCACCAGCACCGGCAGGCCCAGGCGCAGCGGGCACGGGTGCTGGGCATGGTGCTGGTGCCGGTGGCCGCGGACTTTACCGTGCCGCTGCGGCGCGCCCCGGACTTGCGGGCGGCGTGCACCGAGGCCTGGGGGGCCGCTGGCAACGCGGAAGGCGACGCCAGCGTGGTATCGCTGCGCGAGCTGATGGGCCTGGTGGGCGCGCACGAGTGGCGCAAGAAAGGCGTGGAGGTGCCCGCGCTGGGCGGGCCGGGCCACAACCGCATCCATCCATACTACGGCGTGTTCTCTCCGGTGCGCGGCGAATACGTGCAACTGGTGGCGCAGGCGCCGTTGCCCTCAAAAATGCTGGCGTTTGACATTGGCGTGGGCACCGGCGTGCTGTCCGCGCTGCTGGCGCACCGCGGCGTGTTGCGCGTGATCGCGACCGACCAGGACCCGCGGGCACTGGCGTGTGCGCGGGACAATCTGCAACGCCTGGGCCTGAAACCGCACGTGGAAGTCGTCCAGGCGGACCTGTTCCCGGCGGTATCGACTTATGGCCGCGCGCCGCTGATCGTCTGCAACCCGCCGTGGGTGCCGGCGCGCGCCAGCGCTCCCATCGAACACGCGGTCTACGACCCGGACAGCCGCATGCTGCGCGGGTTCCTGGCCGGGCTGGCCGCGCACCTGGCGCCCGGCGGAGAGGGCTGGCTGATCCTGTCGGACCTGGCCGAGCACCTGGGACTGCGCCCGCGCGAGCAGCTGCTGGGCTGGATCAAGGCGGCGGGTCTTCAGGTGCTCGGCAGGCGCGATATTCGCCCGCATCACCCCAAGGCCGGCGACGCCAGCGATCCACTGCACGCTGCGCGCGCGGCAGAGGTCACGTCGCTGTGGCGGCTGGGTGCCCTGCGCGCCTGAACCGGCCGCAGGCCATCGTTTCCGGCCCAGAGATGCCTGAATTTCAGTGCTTTTGATCTCTTCCCAGCGTGAAATGGTCTTTAACAGGCTGCTGAAATACCCGGCGCAAACCAGTGACACATCGCGCCGGCCATCAAATTTTTCATGCAGCTTTTTCGCATCGTGAATTTCCGGCGCTTTTCGAGGCTGATTTCACCGCTTTGAGCCTCTTTTCCCCGCATTTCCTGCCCTTCACGCCGCCTGCAGACGGATTTGCCCCAGCGTACGCATGCGCGTGAGGTTGTAGGCGGCCATCGTCAGCACAAAGATCTGATCCACTCGCTTGAGTCCGCGCACCATCACCTGGCGGATGCGCCCCACGGTCTTGGCCCAGCCAAAGCCCTGCTCGATGAGTTTTCTCTTTTGCACCGAGATGGCGTAACCCGCACTGGCAGCGAT
>JAABRA010000387.1 GCA_011391155.1 Burkholderiales bacterium | reverse complement strand
TTCCTCACGAAGTCGGCGTCGGCCAGCAGGGGGCGCGCCAGCGACACCATGTCAGCAAAGCCGTCGGCCAGCAGCTGCTCGGCCACCTCGGGCGTGTTGATGCGGTTCGACGTGACCAGCGGGGTGCTGAGGCCGGCGGCGGCAAACTCGGCCTTCATCTTCTGCGTGACCCAGGCAAACGCGGCGCGCGGCACGCTGGTGGCAATGGTTGGCACACGGGCCTCGTGCCAGCCGATGCCGGTGTTGATGATGCTGGCGCCGCCCCGCGCCACCGCCTTGCCCAGCGTCACCACCTCGTCCCAGCGGCTGCCGCCGGGCACCAGGTCGATCATCGAGAGGCGGTAGATGATGATGAAGTCCGGCCCCACGGCCTCGCGGGTGCGCGCCACGATCTCCACCGGCAGGCGCATGCGGTTCGAATAGTCGCCGCCCCATTCATCCGTGCGCTGGTTGGTGTGCAGCGCCAGGAACTGGTTGATGAAATAGCCCTCGGAGCCCATGATCTCGACCCCGTCGTAGCCCGCCTCGCGCGCCTTGACCGCGCAGTTGACGAAGGCGCGAATCTGCCGCTCCACCCCCCGGCTGGACAGCGCAAACGGCGTGAACGGCGAGATCGGTGACTGGATGCGCGAGGGCGCCACCGCCAGCGGGTGGTAGCCGTAGCGCCCGGTGTGCAGGATCTGCAGCGCGATCTTGCCGCCGGCCTGGTGCACGGCATCGGTCACCAACCGGTGGCGGCGCGCGGCGCCCGAGGTCGTGAGCCGGCCGGCAAAGGGCTTGGCCCAGCCGGCGATGTTGGGCGCAAAGCCGCCGGTGACGATCAGGCCCACGTCACCCTCGGCCCGTTCCCTGAAATAGGCCGCCAGCTTGCTCAGGTCGCGCCCATCTTCCAGGCCGGTGTGCATGGAACCCATGAGCACGCGGTTCTTGAGTTGCGTGAAGCCCAGATCCAGCGGTTTGAGCAGGTTCGGATACAGGGACAGGCCGGGTTGGGCCACACTCGGGGGGCTGGAAGGCATGACGGGGATTCGCTTTCGTGGGTGAGCAGGGTCAGGCAAGACCGCCATCATAGGCAGGCCGGATTCGCCCGCCGCCACCTTGGCGACTCGCCCGCCTCAGCGCGGGCGGCGCAGGGGTTCCAGCAGCGCCGACAGGCCGTTGTGGTCGATTTCGTGCATCAAGGCCAGCAGCCGGCCGATCTCGCCCTGCGGGAAGCCCTCACGGGCGAACCAGTTCAAGTAATCGCCCGGCAGGTCGGCGATCAGGCGCCCCTGGTACTTGCCGTAGGGCATCTCGCGGGTGACGAGTTTTTCCAGCGATTCGGAATCCATGCGCTTCAGCCGCCGGCCCGCTTGACGATCCGCCCCTGCGCCTTCAGCAGTTCCACCAGGCGGTCGCAGTGATCGCCCTGCACCTCGATCACGCCGTCCTTCACGGTGCCGCCACTGCCGCAGGCCGCCTTGAGCTGCTTGCCCAGGGCGATCAAGCCCGCCTCATCCAGCGCCAGGCCTTTCACCAGTGTCACGGCCTTGCCGCCGCGGCCCTTGGTCTCGCGCGAGACGCGCACCACGCCGTCGGTGGCCGGTACGGGTTTTCCGGACTTGCAGGTGCATTGCGCCACCGGCTGGCGGCACGCCGGGCACATGCGGCCCGCATCGGTGGAGTACACCAGCCCGCCGCTGGCTGACCTGCTTCTCATCAACTCACTGCAACCTTATCCGCACACCCGACCATTGAGCGGATACGCCGGATCGTTGTACCCCGGCGTGGAAGGATGGCCCGGGCTGACCAGGGAATCGACCAGCGCCTCGTCCTCGGACGTCATGGCGTAGTCCAGCGCAGGCCGGTAATCCTGCCACTGGGCCAGCGTGCGCGGTCCGGCAATCACCGAACTGACCGCCGGATTGGCCAGCACCCAGGCCGTGGCGAACTGCGCCAGGCTGATGCCTCGGGCTTCGGCGTGAATTTTCAGCGTCTGCGCGATCTGCAGCGATTCCTCGCGGAATTCGGTCTCGGCGATGCGTTTGTCGCCCCGGCCGGCGCGCGTGTCCTGGGGCGCGGGCTGCCCCGGCGCGTACTTGCCGGTCAGCACACCGCGCGCCACCGGGCTGTAGGGCACGACGCCGATGCCGTAAAACGCACAGGCCGGCAGGACCTCGACCTCGGGCATGCGGTTGAGCAAGTTGTAGTAAGGCTGGCAGACCACCGGGCCGGGCATGCCCAGTTCGCGGGCCAGACGCACCATCTCCGCAATGCGCCAGCCCCGGAAGTTCGACACACCCCAGGCGCGGATCTGGCCGGCGCGAAGCATTGTGTCGAGCGCGCGCAGCGGCTCCTCCAGGTTCATGCCGTTGACGTCGCGATGCAGGTACAGGATGTCGACGAAGTCGGTCTGCAGCCGCGCCAGGCTGGCGTGCACTTCCCGCAGCATCCAGCTGCGCGAATAATGGCCGTCGTTCACCCGGCTCGACATGGCATTGCCCAGCTTGGTGGCCAGCACCCAGTCGTGCCGCTGCCCCGTGAGCAGTTCACCCAGCATCGCCTCCGACGCCCCCTTGGTGTACACATCGGCGGTGTCGATGAAGTTCACGCCCTGGGCGTGCGCGTCGGCGACGATGGCGGCGGCTTCGTCGCGCCCGGTCTGGTCGCCGAACATCATGGTGCCCAGGCACAGGGCCGACACCTTCAGGTTGCTGTTGCCGAGAGGGCGATACTGCATGAGAGGTCCCTCAAACGCTCAGGGGTTGCCGGCGGCTTCGTCCACGGCCTTCGGCCGGGTCTGCCGATGCCCGGCCTTGGCGAGAATTTCCACGTAGCACTGGTCCGCCCCACCCTTGGCGGCCTCGTCGATCAGACTCGTGAGGGCAGACAGGTGCGCGACGGCAGCGGTGGCCTGCGACAAACCGAATTTGCAGTCAAAGTCCAGGAAATCCACGCCTGGCGGCAAGGCGCGCCGACGCTCGCGCGCAACGTATTTGCGGACGTCGTGCTTGACGGCGTCGAGCACCCGGTCGCGGTTCCTGCCTTCGATATTGAGTGTGAATGTCTTTTTCATGGGGTTTCCTGGATGCGTGGCGCCGCGCCGGCAGACCGTGCTGCGGGAGCGTGATTATGCGGTCTGCCCCCGGCGCCCGCTCGCGGCCGCGCCGGCCGGCCTCACTCCTTCAGGAGGAAGCGCATGCGGGTCCCGGCCAGCTCCAGTTCGTCCCCGCCTGACAGCGGCACCGCGTCTGAGCCAATGGGCTGGCCGTTGATCAGGGGCCCCTGGCCGCCCTCCATGACCGCCACAAAGAACCCGTTGCGCCGGTGGGAAATCGCCACCACGGCAATGCCCGGCTTTCCATAGGTGGTCACGGCCTTGACCACCGGCACTTCCAGCCCCGCCGAAGAACCGGACAGCACCTGCAGGCTGGCGTGCATCGTGGCCGCCACACGGGCCGAGCCGGGCCCTTCCAGCGGCATTGAGGTCGTCTGGCCGAAATCGCCCGGCGCCGCCGCGCTCAGATACTGGATGTGGATCCGGCCCACCGAGATGACGTCCTTGTCCACCAGCTTCTGGCGGCGGATCATGTGGCCGTTGATATAGGTCCCGTTGGTGCTCTTCAGGTCCTCGACCGTCACATCCGCCAGGCCCTCCAGATCAAAAACGCAATGCTCGCCACTGACCACCATGTCGGCCAGCACGATGTCGTTATGGGGCTTGCGACCCAGTGTCGTGCGGTTCTTGTGCAGGTTCACGCGCTTGATCTCGACACCCTCGATCGACAGGATGAGTTGCGGCATGGAGGCTCCGAAAAAAGGATGTCAGGAAATCGCGCCCAGCCGGCAAGGCATGGACACCCCGGTGATCGATGGTAGACCGCCGGCCCGGTTGAGGCAAGCCGGATCAGTCGGGAACAAAGCGCGACCTGAAACGGGCCTCGTCCACCGGCAGCTCCAGCGTGACCAGCTGGCCCATTTTCATGTCGGAAAGCCGACAGGCGGCAAACAAGCTCGCCTTGCCCTGGAAATAGAAGCTTGGCAAGTCGATCAGCGTGTACGGGTGCGGCACAAACACCTGGTGCGCGAAGATCTCCGGATGCACGTTGCGCGGCGAGGGAAAAAGCTTGTACTCGGCGGTGGTGATCGTTTTTCCGGCCATCAGGAATCAGCGCTCAACGACCCAGGATGAACAAAAGCCTTGACTCCCCGATCTCCAGCACGTCCTGGTCAGCCAGCGGACGCGCGTCCGAGACGATGGCGTGGCCATTGTGCCGGGCTTCCTGCTCGCCGGCATCCGCCAGCGCCACGAAATACCCGTTGCGGCGGTGATAGATTGCCACCACCGCCTCGCCCGACTTGCCAAAGGTGGTGACCGTCTTGACCAGCGGCACCTCGCGCCCGGCGGCGTCCCCGGAGATCACCCGCAGCCGCGCCTGGAGTGCACCCGTGGTGCCCGGCGCGCCCAGCTCTTCCAGCCGCATCGGTGCGGTCTGGCTGACCTCATCGGGGACCGGTTCACTGAGGAAACGCACGCGGTAGGTCCCGATGGAGATGAGGTCCTGGTCGGCCAGGCGGTGGCGCTGGACCCTTTCGCCATTGATGAAGGTTCCGTTGGTGCTGCCCATGTCCTTGAGCCAGACCTCCGACGACCCCAGGCGCTCGAAAACGCAGTGCACGCCGCTGACCGACAGGTCCGCCAGGGCCACGTCATTCGTGTGCCGGCGCCCCAGCGTGGTCCGGTCTTTTTGCAGATTCACATGCTGTGTCTGAAGCCCTTCACTCATTACGACCAGTTCTGCCATGGTTTCCAGACCTCAAAAGTGCCAATTCGGTGATGGTCAGCTCTGCAGGAACTGTGCCACTGCGCTCGTCGAGCGTACGCAGGGCGCGGATCAGGCCCGATTCCCGCACGGTACAGCGCCGGTTCAACGCGGTCGCCGGCCTCGCCCCGGTCAACGTGGCCAAGGCCACCCGACGCGCAAATTGTGACAAAAATTGACACTTTCCCAGCATCCATGGGTCATTTATTGCTACGGAATCATTAGTTTTGCGGCCCGCCGCCCCAACCCACCCGGAGACTGCACCTTCACCCGTGAAACACTCCCGCAGGACATCGGGCTGGATCGGGACGGCCCCGCGGCATCGACTGGGCGGCGACGTCGTGCCAGCACGGGTGAAGCATCCAGGCCGGCCAGGGTTCCCCCCATAAAATATCGTCAAAATGGCACAAACCCAGCGTGGAATGGTCGGTTGATGCTATGGAACCATGAGTTCGCGGTGCATTGCGGATGACCTCGCAAACCGCATCGGCGGGTAAAGTCGGGCTTTCCTGTTTGAAAAGGTCACGGTATGGCACGCACAAACGAATGGGCGGAGAAGGTGCTGGGGCTGCTCAAGGGCGGCAACACGGCGGCGTCAATCGCCCAGATCAAGGTCGCCCCCAGCGTGAAGGACCTCAAGGCCCTGCAGACCGCCATGATCGTCGGCCGGCTCACCGGGCGCTGGCAGGATGTGGACGCCGCCGTCCAGGACAATCTCGCGCTGCTGTCCGCGCCCCGCCTGCACCGCTCGCCCTGAAGCGCCCATGCACACCACCCACCCTACCCCGTCCAAGGAAGCCATCGCCCTGCTCGACCCGTTCGAGCGGCTGGGCCTGGACCGCATCGAGCTGGTGCAGACCCTGTCGCAGGCTGAGCGCGCGCTGCACGCACTGTCGCGGGTGCCGGCCTGGGGCTTCGACACCGAGTCCAAGCCCACGTTCTTGAAAAACGAGGTCTCGCACGGCCCGCATGTGGTGCAGCTGGCCACGCTGGAACGCGCCTGGGTGTTCCAGCTGCACGACCGGGACTGCAGCGCTGCCACGGCTGCGGCGCTGGCGATGCCCGGCGTGGTCAAGGCCGGATTCGGCCTGGGCGACGACCGCAAGCGCATCAAGGAAAAACTCGGCGTGGAACCGATGGACGTGCTGGACCTGAATCATGTGTTCCGCCAGCGCGGCTACCGCAAGGACATGGGTGTGAAAGGCGCGGTGGCGGTGCTGTTCAACCGGCGCTTCATCAAGTCGGGCAAGGCGTCCACCTCGAACTGGGCCAATGAACGGCTCACCGAGGCCCAGCTGATCTACGCCGCCAACGACGCCTGGGCGGCGCTGCGCGTGTTTCATGCGCTGGGGCTGGTGGCCCCACGCAAACCCTGAACCCCGCAAGCCCTCAAGTCCGTCCCGGCACCTGCATCCGCGAACCCAGGTGCAGGCCGGCGTCCAGCAGCAGCAGTTCGCCCGTCATGGTGCGCGCGCCGTCGATCAGCCAGACGATGGCGTCTGCCACGTCTTCCGGTGTGCTGGCGCGCCCCAGCGCGGTGTTCTGCTCGGTCAGCGCCTTGACTTTTTCAAAGCCCTCCTGACCCAGGCCATCCACGAACCAGCGCGAGGTGATCAGCCCCGGACAGACCGCGTTGACGCGGATCTCGGGCGCCAGCGCGCGCGCCAGGTACAGCGTCATCGCGTTGACCGCCCCCTTGGACGCGATGTAGGGCACCGACGAGCCAATACCCAGCGAACCCGCCACCGACGACACGTTGACGAGGGCGCCCTGCGCGGCCTTCAGGTGCGGCACGCAGGCCCGCACCATCTGGAAGCCGCCGACCGCGTTCACCGCGAAGATGCGCTGGAAGGTTTCGGCGTCGAGCACGTCCCAGTTGGCCGCGCCGGTGAAGGTGGAGATGCCGGCGTTGTTGACCAGCGCATCGATGCGCCCCCAGCGCGCCACTGCAGCCTCGACCAGCGCCCGGCAATCGGCGTCAACGGCCACGTCGCCGCGCAGCAGCAGCGTGTCAGCGCCCGCCGCATCGCAGGCCGCCTGCGATGCCAGCGCCTCGGCCTCGCTGCGGGAATAGTTGATCAGCACGTTGTAGCCGCGCTGTGCCAGCAGCAGCGCGGTGGCGGCGCCGACGCCCGTGGCCGAGCCGGTGACGAGGGCAACTTTGCGTTCGGTCATGGAGACTCCTGGGGGCATGGGTGAGATCGGCTGAACGTCGGTGCGCCCGGCCAACGCGAATTCTCGCTACCGCGGCTCCTTGGCGCTGTCGCCACAGCGGCACCTGCGCTGGCACTGCCACCGGCGGCAGACGACGCGCCGGCGTGCCAACGGCTAACGGCTAACGGCTAACGGCTAACGGCTAACGGCTAACGGCTAACGATCAATGATCAGCCCGAATCGGGCTTTGGCGAGACAGGCTCGCCGGTGCTGCGCTTCGCCCTGGCCTGCCCCCTGCGCAAAGCGTCCGGCGTGGTGCGGAGCCGGTCCCGTTTAATCCTGTTTCAATAGCTGACAACGACCATACTACGCTGGGAAGGAGCCAAATTCGTTCAAAATTCCCGGATCGACGCCTCATGATTCACCCCACCGGCGCGCAGCCTCGTGCGCTGCGTTCGCCCGAACGCCCGCTGGGGGCATTGCACGGCGACCCTGCAGTTCCTGTCGGTGGTCGGTAGAGTCGCTGGATGGCTGATACCCGCGCCCTGGTCTGGTTCAAGCGCGATTTGCGGCGGCATGACCAGGCGCCGCTGGTGGCGGCACAGGCCCATGGCGATGCGCTGGCGGTGTTTGTGATCGAACCCGAGTGGCTGCAAAGCCCGGAGTGCGACGCCATCCATGTGGACTTCGCGCTCGGTTGCCTGGCCGAGTTGCGCGAGGCCCTGGCCAGACGCGGGCTGCCGCTGCTGGTGCGCGTGGGCCCGGCCGTGCAGGTGCTGGCGCAACTGCATGGCGAGCTGCGGTTCACCTACCTGCTCAGTCACGAAGAAACCGGCCCGGGCTGGTCGTACACGCGCGACCTGGCGGTGGCGGCGTGGTGCAGGTCACAAAACGTGCCGTGGCAGGAGTTCACCCAGACGGGGGTGGTGCGCAGGCAACGCAGCCGCGCCGGCTGGGCCATGCGCTGGCAGACCCGCATGGATGCCCCGCTGCAGCGACCAGAGGGTGGATTTACCGCTGCGGCACCCCTGGTACAGCCGGACCTGCCGACGCTAAAGCAACTCGGCCTGGCCTCGCACGGCAAAACCCTGCAGGCGGCCGGCGAAACGGCCGCGCGGCGCACGCTGGAGAGTTTTCTGCGCGTTCGCGGGCATGACTATCGCCGCGCCCTCTCCAGCCCCTTGAGCGCCGAAGCGGGGTGCAGCCGCCTCAGCCCGCACCTGGCGTTTGGCACGCTGTCGCTGCGCACGGTGCACCAGGCCACCGAAGCGGCCGTGGCCAGCACGCCGGACCGCGCCATGGCGCACGCCCTGCGCAGCTTCGCCGGGCGGCTGCGCTGGCACTGCCATTTCATGCAAAAGCTCGAAGACGAGCCGGCGATCGAATTCCAGAACTTCGCCCGCGTGTGCGACGGACTGCGCGAAGACGACTTCAACGAAGAACATTTCGCCGCCTGGTGCGCCGGCCGCACCGGCTACCCCATGGTGGACGCCTGCATGCGCTCGCTGAACGCCACCGGCTGGCTCAATTTCAGGATGCGGGCGATGCTGGTGAGTTTTGCCAGCTACCACCTGTGGCTTCACTGGCGCAAGCCGGGTTTGTTTCTGGCGCGGCAGTTTCTGGACTTTGAGCCCGGCATCCACTGGAGCCAGATGCAGATGCAAAGCGGCACCACCGGCATCAACACGCTGCGCATGTATTCGCCCACCAAGCAGGCGCAAGACCACGACCCGCAGGGCGTCTTCATCCGCCGCTGGGTGCCCGAGCTGGCGCGCGTGCCGCTCCCCTTTCTGGCCGAGCCGTGGAAGATGGACATCAGCGTGCAACGCATGGCCGGCTGCGTGATCGGCGTGGACTACCCGGCGCCGATCGTGGACGACAAAGTGGCGATGAAAGCCGCCAAGGACCGCATGTATAGCCTGCGGCAGTCGAGCCCGGCGCGGGAGGAAGCCAGCGCCATACAGGCCCGCCACGGTTCGCGCAAGAGCGGCCTGCCACCCTCGGGCCAGCGGCGAAACGCTGCACGCTCGGGTGCCGTCAAGTTGGCGCCTGCGCCATCACCGCAAGGCAACTTATTCGACTGAAAGCTGGAGATGGCCCTGAAAAACGACTTCAAAGGCAACAAGCAGTCGCTGCCCAGCAAGCGGTGCGCCGTGTGCGGGCGCACCATGACCTGGCGCAAGGCCTGGGCCAGGAACTGGGATTCGGTGCTGTACTGCTCCCACGCCTGCCGCGCCAAAAAACCCGGGGAAAAGCCTCATGCCTGACAGCCCGCCCTCCCCACAGCCCATACCAGAGAAGGTTCGCCATCTGGTCATCGTGCTGGGCGACCAGCTCGATGACCACGCCGCCGCGCTGCAGGGGTTCGATGCGGCGCAAGACGTGGTGTGGATGGCCGAGGTGGCGGAGGAATCCACCCACGTCTGGTCGTCCAAGCAGCGCATTGCCGTCTTCCTGAGCGCCATGCGCCACTTTGCCGAGCACCTGCGCCAGCAGGGCCTGCCGGTGCACTACACCCGGCTGGACGACACCGGCAACCCGGGCACGCTGGGTCTGGCCCTGGACCAGGCCATAACGGCGCTGAATCCCGTCGCGCTGATCCTGACCGCGCCCGGCGACTGGCGTGTGCTGCAAAGCCTGCGTGCCACGGCCGCAGCACACCAGATGCCGCTGGAGCTGCGCGACGACACCCATTTTTTCAGCACCGTGCGCGAATTCGCGGCGCACGCCAAGGGCCGCAAACAACTGCGCCTGGAATACTGGTACCGCGAGCTGCGCCAGAAGCACGGCATCCTGATGGACGGCACTGCCCCCGCAGGCGGGCAGTGGAACTTCGATGCCGACAACCGCGCATCCTTTGGCAAGGCGGGCCCGCAAGACCTGCCACCGCCCACCCGCTTTGCGCCCGACGCGATCACGCAGGCGGTGCTGGCGCTGGTGCAGGCGCGCTTCGCCAGCCACCCGGGTCGCCTGAACAGCTTTGGCTGGCCCGTGAACCGCGCCCAGGCTTTGGTGGCCCTGCAGGCCTTCATCGCACAACGCCTGCCCCTTTTCGGCCAGTATGAAGACGCCATGTGGTCCGGCGAAGCCTGGCTCTACCACTCGCACCTGAGCTGCGCGCTCAACCTCAAGCTGCTCAACCCGCGCGAGGTGATCGCTGCGGCCGAGGCGGCCTGGTGCGCCGGCCAGGCGCCGCTGGCCGCGGTCGAGGGTTTCGTGCGGCAGATCCTGGGCTGGCGCGAATTCGTGCGCGGCATCTACTGGACGCAGATGCCGGGCTACCTGGACCTCAACGCACTCGATGCCCAAGCCGCGCTGCCGGCCTGGTACTGGACCGGCGATACCGACATGGCCTGCCTGAAAGACGCCATCACCCAGACCCTGGAATACGGCTACGCCCACCACATCCAGCGCCTGATGGTGACCGGCCTGTACGCCCTGCTGCTGGGCGTGCGGCCGCAAGCCGTGCACGCCTGGTACCTGAGCGTGTACGTGGACGCCGTGGAGTGGGTGGAACTGCCCAACACCCTGGGCATGAGCCAGTTCGGCGACGGCGGGCTGATGGCCAGCAAACCTTATGCGGCCACCGGCAAGTACATCCAGCGCATGAGCAACCATTGCCAGGGCTGCCGCTACGACCCGGCGCACTCCACCGGCGACAAGGCCTGCCCGTTCACCACGCTGTACTGGGACTTCCTGATCCGGCACGAAGCCCGGTTCGAAAAACACCCCCGCATGGCGCTGCAGATCAAGAACGTCGCCCGGATGGACGTAACGGCGCGCGAGGCCATCACCCAGCAGGCCGAAGCGCACCGCCAAACCCAGCTTTGAATAACTCCCGATTCAATAGCGAAATATGACCATTCCACGCTGGGAAGTGGCATAAATCATTCAAAATCTTCGAAAAGTCCCGTCAGTAAGCTCAGAAAGTCATCCAGCCATGGGGGAACTCAAGGGGCCAATGCCGCGAGCGCCGTGTCCGGGGCGCGGTCCAGCACCCTCAGCAGCGCTTTGGCCGCACCTGTCGGGCTGCGCTTGCCCTGCTCCCAATTGCGAATGGTGTCCAGCGGCACTTCAATGCACCTGGAAAAAGCCTGCTGCGTGAGCCCCAGGCGCAAACGCACGCGCCGGGCATATTTGGCTGCATCCTGCATCGCTTCCGCGTCATCCTGCGCTTGCTGCGCCGCCAGTTGACGGGGCGTGGTGGCATCCACGCGGGCATAGTCAATGCGGCCAACGGGGGCCGTGGCCAGCCGGGACTTGGGCTTGCCGGGTTCAAGCTTTAGACGAACAATGCTCATAGTGTTTGACCTCTCTGAGATTGGCCTTTCGGGCAGAAATAAGGCGCACCACAGCGCCGCGCCAGGTATAGACCACATGGAAAACGCGCCCTTCAATCTTGCCGAGCACTTGGTACCGGTCTTCGCCGTAGTCGGCCCGTGTATCTTTTTGCACGGTGCGGGCCTCGTCCAAAAACACCTGCGCCGCATAGGAAAAGTCAAAGCCGCGCTGCCCAAAGCAGGCCTGGCTCTTGGCTTCATTAAACGCGATCTCCATGGTCAACATGGTAGTTCAATGGACGACTTTTGTCCATGAAGACTAAAGCCTTCCCCCTCAAACCCGTGCGCCCACCACTCGTAGTGGGCATTGGCAAAACGCGCCTGGATCCAGATCACAAACTCGTCGAGCCGCTTGTTGCCCGTGGTCTTGAAGCACGGAGCCACGCTCAGATAGCAAATCACCAGCGCGCCATGTCGTGGCTCCCATAAATTCAGGAAACCGCTTTCCCCAACCTCCCCACTCCCTCAATAATCTTCTCCACCCCCACCGTCGCAAAGCTCAGCCGCAGCGTTGCGTGGTCGGGGTTCGCGCAGTAGAACGGCGCGCCGGGCACGAAGGCCACGCCTTTTTCGATCGCGCGTTTCGCCAGTTCACCGCCGTCGCTCACGCTCCGCCCGCCCGCGACGCTGGCGTCGCGTCCCAATCCCGTCAGGCGCGCCCAGACGAACAGGCCACCCTGGGGCTGCACGAAGTCGATGGCGTCGCCCAGTTCGCGGCGCAGGGCGTCGCACATGACCTGGGCGCGCTCGGCGTAGACCTTGCGCACATGCGCCAGCGTGGCGGGCATGCGGCCGGCTTTGAGGTACTGCGCGGCGGTGGCCTGGGCGAAGGTGCTGGTGTGGGCGTCGCTGAACTGCTTGCACATGGTGGCTTTGCCGAGCAATTCGGCCGGGCCGATCATCCAGCCCACGCGCAGGCCGGGGCTCAGCACCTTGCTCATGCTGCCGCAGTGGGCCAGTAGTTCGCGGCTGCCGGGCACTAACGGGCTCAGGGCCAGCAGGCTGGGGGGTGGGCGGTCTTCGGCGGTCTGGCCGAAATACAGGTCGCCGTAGGGGTCGTCCTCGACGATCAGGGTCTGGTGCTTCACAGCCATTTCCAGCACGGCCTTGCGGCGCGCCAGGCTCAGCATGGCGCCGCTGGGGTTGCCGAAGGTGGGGATGAGGTAGACGAACTTGGGCTTGTGCTCGGCAATCAGCGCTTCCAGCTCGTCGGTCTTCACGCCGTTGCCGTCGATGGGCGCGCTGATGAGTTCCGCGCCATACAGGCGGAAGCACTGGATGGTGGCCAGGAAGGTGGGGCCTTCGACGATGACCTTGTCGCCGGGTGAGATCAGGGTCTTGCCGATCAGGTCCAGCGCCTGCTGGCTGCCGGTGGTGACGATCAGGTTGTCCGGCGCCACGCCGGAGCAGCCCTTGCTGGTCATGAAGGCGGCGAGCTGTTCGCGCAGCGGGCCATAGCCTTCGGTGGCGCCGTATTGCAGCGCGCTGCCGGCCTCTTCGGTCAGCGCGGTGTTGACGGCTTCGCGGATGCCTTCCACGTCGAACATCGCGCTGTCGGGAAAGCCGCCCGCAAAGCTGATGATGCCGGGCTTGCCCAGCAGCTTGAAGAGTTCACGGATGGCGGAGGTTTCGACGTTGTTGAGTCGGTCGGCAAACTGGATGGGCATGGCGTGGGGTCCGCTGGGCGGGGGTGAAAATCAGGGTGCGGTCATTCTGACATGGCGGCATGGGCGCTTGCTGTCATTGCGAGGCCACAGGCCGTGGCAATCCACGGCGCATGGATTGCCACGCTTCGCTCGCAATGACAGCCCTGCATGGATTGCAGCGCTCTTCCCCCAATGCCGGCGGCGATGCAGCCAGAATGGCGCAACCCCGTCTATATCCCCTGCACCGGAGCCCCCATGATCGAACACCACCTGGACATCCCCACCGCCGACGGCGCCATGAACACCTTCGTGGTCCACCCGGAGGAAGGCGGGCCCTTCCCCGTGGTGCTGTTCTATATGGATGCGCCGGGCAAGCGCGAGGAACTGCACGACATGGCGCGCCGCCTGGCGGCCGTGGGCTACTTCGTGGTGCTGCCCAACCTGTATTACCGCAGCACCCGGGATTTCTGGCTGAAAGAGCGCACCGAAGCCGGCATGGCCGAGATGTTTGGCTTCATGGCCACGCTGGACGCGCGCACCACCGAAGTCGATACCGCCGCGCTACTGCAGTTTGTCGATGCCCAGCCGCAGGCCAATGCCAGCCGCATCGGTGCGCTGGGCTACTGCATGAGCGGGCCGTTCGTGATGTGGGCGGCGGCGCTGTTCCCGGGGCGCTTCAGTTGCATTGCCTCGATCCACGGCGCCAACATGGCGACCGGGCAGCCCGATTCGCCGCACTTGATGGCGCCCAGAATCCTGTGCGAGAGCTACTTTGCCTGCGCCGAGATCGACAAATGGGCGCCGCCGGCCGACATCCAGAAGCTGGAGGCCGCGCTGAAGGCCGCCGGCACCCCGCATCGCATCGAGTGGTACCCACGCGTTGAGCATGGTTTTGTTTTTCCGCAACGCGGCGCGATCTACAACCGGGATGCGGCGGAGCGGCATTGGGAGCGCCTGTTCAGCCTGTTTCGACGCACGCTGACCTGAGGTTTACGCGGCCTCAGCATGGGCGGTCGCCGGCTCCCGCCCGTAAATGCGCTCAAGATCGCCCCGGGGGGGCCGCACGACGTTTGTGCATCGCAACAAATCACCGCAAATTTGTAAGCATGGGAAAAAACCTGA
>JAABRA010000386.1 GCA_011391155.1 Burkholderiales bacterium | reverse complement strand
CGTCGCCAGCACCTGCTCCACCGGGCCCGATTCAACTACCACGCCATCCTTCATGACAATCACGTCATGGGCCATTGCGCGGATCACATCCACGTCATGGGTGATCAGCAGGTAGCTCAGGTCCCGCGTGTGCTGCAGGCCCTGCAGCAACTGAAGAACCTGTTTCTGGATGGTCACATCCAGGGCGCTGGTGGGTTCATCGAGCACCAGCAAGCGCGGCCCGACGATCAGCGCGCGCGCGATGGCAATACGCTGGCGCTGTCCCCCGGAGAACTCGTGGGGATAGCGGGTGAGCAGTGCCGGGAACTGGGCCGTCGTCAGTCCCACGTCGCCCAGCGCCGTCAACACCCGAGCCTGTCGCTGCGCGGTGGACAACGCGGGCGCGTGAACCAGCAGGCCCTCGCCCACGATTTCCTCGACGGTCATCCGGGGTGAAAGGGATGAGAACGGGTCCTGAAAAACCACCTGCACGGCTTGCCGCAAGGCCTTGTCGGCTGCAACGCCCTCGCGCCACCGCCGGCCGGTCACTTCAAGCGCCCCCTGAAACGGCAGCAGGCCCAGCGCCGCCAGTGCCAGCGTCGATTTCCCCGAGCCGGATTCGCCGATCACGCCCAGTGTCTGGCCGGGCACGAGGCGGAAGTCAGCGCCCTGCACCGCCACGAACTCGCCATTGCGAAACCAGCCCCGCACGCCGGCCACGGGCACGGAATAGGCCACGCGCAGCGCCTTTGCCTGCATCACGGGTGCCACGGTCGCGGCGTCGATGCGCCGGGGCGGGACGTCACGCACCGGCTGGCTGTCGATCAGCCGCCGGGTGTACGCGTGTTCCGGCTGGGCGAACACCCGCGCCACCGGACCCTGCTCGACGATGAGCCCGTTTTCCATCACTGCCACGCGGTCGGCGAAGCGGCGCACCAGGTTGAGGTCGTGCGTGATCAACAACACGGCCATGCCGTTTTCGCGCTGCAGCGCGCCCAGCAGATCGAGGATCTGCCCGCGAACCGTCACGTCGAGCGCTGTCGTCGGTTCATCGGCCAGCAACAGTTTGGGTTTGCAGGCCAGCGCCATGGCGATCATGGCGCGCTGGCGCTGCCCCCCCGAGAGCTGGTGCGGGAAGGCACGCGCCCGGCGCTGCGGCTCGGGAATGCCGGTCTTGCCCAGTAAATCAATAGCAGCCTGTGACGCAACGGCGCTGGGAAGACCCTGTTTCAGCTCCAGAACCTCGGCAATCTGTTCGCCCACGGTGAACAGCGGATTCAGCGCCGTCATCGGCTCCTGAAAGATCATGGCGATGTCGCTGCCGCGGATGCCACGCAACGTGTGTTCCGGCAAACCCAACAGGTCACGCCCGAGGAACGTGGCAGCACCGTCGATCTGCGCGTTCATCACCAGCTTCAGCAGGCTCAGCGCGGTGACGGTTTTGCCCGACCCCGACTCCCCGACCAGTGCCAGCTTCTCGCCGGGCTGGATCGAGAAATTGATCCCGCGCACCACCTCCTTGCCGTCAAAGGCGACGCGCAGATTCGAGACCTCCAGCAAGGGCGCGACGGGCGTCATGAGCAGCGACGGGCCGCCCCTAGCGGCGAAGGCCCCCTCGGGGGGCAGCGAGGACGCGCCAGCGCCGAGCGTGGGGGTCATCTTTCGGACTTCCTCGGATCGAGCGCGTCGCGCAACGCATCACCCATGAAGGTCAGCAGCAGCAGCGTCAGCACCAGCACGCCGAAGGTGGACAGCGAGATCCACCAGGCGTCGATGTTGTTCTTGCCCTGCGCCAGCAGCTCGCCCAGCGAAGGCGTGCCCGGCGGCACGCCCAGGCCCAGGAAATCGAGCGAGGTCAGCGCCAGAATCGCGCCGCTCATGCGAAACGGCAGAAAGGTGACCACCGGGGTCATGCTGTTGGGCAACACGTGGCGGCGGATGATCTGCCAGTTCGACAGGCCCAACGCACGCGCCGCCCGCACGTAGTCGAGCTGGCGGTTGCGCAAAAACTCGGCACGCACGTAGTCGGACAGGCCCATCCAGCCAAACAGGCTCAGCAGGATCAGCAACAGGCCGATGCTCGGGTCGAACACGGCGGCAAAGATGATCAGCAGGTAGAGCTCGGGCATGGACCCCCAGATTTCGATGAAGCGCTGGAACGCCAGATCGGTCTTGCCGCCAAAAAAGCCCTGCAGCGCGCCGGTGATGATGCCCAGCACGGTGCCGATGGCGGTCAGCGCCAGCGCAAACAGCACCGAGATGCGAAAACCGTAGATCAGCCGCGCCACGACGTCTCGCCCCCGGTCATCCGTGCCCAGCCAGTTGTCGACGGAAGGCGGGGCAGGATTCGGCGCCTTGGCAAAGTAATCGATGGTGCCGTGGTGGTACGGGTTGGGCGGGTACAGCGCCCAGTTGCCGGGTTTGGCGAACTGCTGGCGGATGAAGGGGTCGAGAAAGTCGGTCGGCGTCTCGAAATCTCCGCCAAACGCCGTCTCGGGCGCGCTTTTGAGGATCGGAAAGTACCACGCACCCTCATAGCGGGCCACGAGCGGCTTGTCGTTGGAAATCAGCTCGGCGCCCAGGCTCAGCACGAACAGGATGCAGAACACCACCAGGCTCCACAAGCCCAGGCGGTTGCGCCGGAACCGCTGCCAGGCGCGACGGCTGGGCGAAAGCGACACCGGCACAGAAGCCGATGGGCCGCCAGCCACTTCGGGGGGGTTAGTCAAACTTGACACGGGGATCGACCCAGACGTAGCAAAGGTCCGAGATCAGCTTGGTCACCAGGCCGATCAGCGTGAACAGGTACAGCGTGCCCAGCACCACCGGGTAATCACGCCGCATCACCGACTCATAACTCAGCAGGCCCAGACCGTCGAGCGAGAACAGCGTTTCGATCAGCAGCGATCCCGCAAAGAACGCGCCGATGAAGGCCGCCGGGAAACCGGTGATGATGGGAATCAGGGCGTTGCGAAACACGTGCTTCCACAGCACGCGGCGCTCGGACAAGCCCTTGGCCCGCGCCGTCAGCACATACTGCTTGCGGATTTCCTCGAGAAAAGCGTTCTTGGTCAGCATCGTGGTCACGGCAAACGCGCCGAGCACGCTGGCCGTGATGGGGAGCGTGATGTGCCAGAGGTAGTCCACCACCCTGGCGCCCCAGCTCAATTGATCCCAGTTGGAAGACGTCAACCCGCGCAGCGGGAACCACTGCAACTGCCCGCCAAAAATCACCAGCAGCGCCACGCCCAGCACAAAGCCGGGGATGGCATAGCCCACCAGCACGACCAGGCTGGTCAGCGTGTCGAAGCGGCTGCCCGCGCGCACTGCCTTGGCAATGCCCAGCGGCACCGAAATGAGGTAACTCAGGAAAAACGTCCACAGCCCCAGGCTGATCGACACCGGCAATTTTTCCTTCACCAGGCTCCACACGTCCTTGGGGTAGAAAAAACTCTTGCCCAGGTCGAAGCGCGCGAACTGCTTGAGCATCTGCCAGAAGCGCTCGGGCGCGGGTTTGTCGAAACCGTACAGCGCCTTGATCTCGGCAATACGCGCGGCATCCACGCCCTGGCGGCCGCGGTAGCCCGCGCCGCTGGCCGCCGCACCCTCGCCGCCCGAATCGCGCCCCTGCAACTGCGACACCATCTGCTCCACCGGCCCGCCCGGCACGAACTGGATGACGACAAAAGTCAGCAGCAGCACGCCGAACAGCGTGGGAATCATCAGCAGCAGGCGTTTGAGGATGTAGGCCGGCATGGTTAGTTCGCCTTCTGCCCCGTCATGCTGCGGCGATGTTCGTCCCGATTGGCCTCGGTGGCCCACCAGGTACTGGTGATCCAGCTTTCGGGCTGGTAATAGCGTGGCGTGATGGCGGGTTGCTCGAAGCGGCCGGCGCGGTAGGCGACGCGGTGCACCCCGCCGTACCAGTGCGGCACCACATAATGGCCAAAGCGCAGCACGCGGTCGAGCGCACGCACACGGGCGACGAGTTCAGGCCGCGTCTGCGCCGAGATGACCTTGTCGAGCAGCGCATCCACCGCCGGATTCCTGATGCCGATGACATTGCTGGAACCCTCAATGTCGGCGGCCTTCGAGCCAAAGCGTTCCAGCAGTTCGGTGCCGGGCGCCTCGTTGCCCACGGCCCGGCTGCTGATGACCTCGAAGTCGAACACGTCCATGCGCTTTTGCAATATGGCGAAGTCGATGACCTTGTAGTTCACCGAGAAACCGAGCTTTTCGAGATTTTTCGCAAACGGCGTGACCACGCGTCCCATCGAGCCCGAGTTGTCCAGGAATTCGATGGTGAAAGGCTCGCCCTTGGCATTACGGAGGGCTCCGTCGCGGTAGGTCCAGCCCGCCTCGGCCAGCAGCGTGCGGGCGCGGCGCAGGTTGTCGCGCAGGGTCTGCCCCGATGCCGGGTCCAGGCGGGTCACGGGCGGCTGCGGCACGTCCTGCGTGAAGACCTCAGGTGGCAACTGGCTGCGCAAAGGCTCCAGCAGCGCCAGTTCTTCCGGGCCGGGCTTGCCCGTGGCCTCGAAATCGCTGGCGACAAAAAAACCGCGCACCCGGGTGTAGGCGTTGTAGAACAGTTGCCGGTTGAGCCATTCGAAATCCATGGCCAGCCCGATGGCTTCGCGCACGCGCGGGTCCTTGAACTTCTCACGCCGGGTGTTGAACTGGAAACCCTGGAAGTCACCGGCGTTGCCGTGTTTCAGCTCTTTCTTGATCAGCTGGCCCGAATCGAATGGCTTGCCGGTGTAGGCGCGCGCCCATTCGCGGGCGATGAAGGCCTGGATGTAGTCGAACTCGCCGGCCTTGAAGGCTTCGAGCTGCGCGGTGTTGTCCTTGTAGATCTTGTAGGTGATGCGGTCGAAGTTGAACAGGCCGCGGCGCACGTTGAGGTCCTTTGCCCAGTAGCCGGGGTCGCGTTCGTAGCTGATGTCGCGCCCGAAATTGACCTTGCCGATACGGTAGGGCCCGCTGCCAATCGGCGTGTCGGTGACGATCTGATCCAGCGGCTTCGGTTTGCCGTTTTCCAGGCCCCATTTGCGGCTGAACACCGGCATGCCCCCCACGATCAGCGGCAGTTCCGCATTCGCGCGCTTGAAGTCAAAGCGCACGGTTCGGTCGTCGAGCACGGTGGCGCCCTGCACTTCGCCAAAGATCGTGCGGTACTGCGGGGCGCTTTCCTGGCTGACCAGCCGGTCGAAAGAGTGCTTGACATCGGCGGCCAGCACCGGATCGCCATTGGTGAAGCGCGCGGCGGGATTCAGACGGAAAACCGCCGAAAGGCGGTCCGGCGCCACCGTCACGTCTTCGGCCAGCAGCCCGTAGGCCGTGGTGGGCTCATCGAGCGTGCCCGTCAACAGGGTCTCGAAGACCGGGCCGATCAGACCCGGAGGTGCGCTGCCTTTCAGGGTGAACGGGTTGTACTTGTCGAAGTTCGACAGGCGCGTCGGCGGCACCAGCGAGATCTCGCCGCCCTTGGGCGCCTTCGGGTTGACATAGTCGAAGTGCGAAAAACCGGCCGGGTACTTGATGTCGCCGAACTGGGCATAGGCGTGGGCAGACCAGGCGGGTCCACATACCCCAATCAGCATCCCGATGAAAAAACCTCGCATGCGACAATTCTGCACAGATTTCTCCCGGAGACTCCCCTATGCGCCCAAAAACCGGCTTTCTTGCAGGCAAGAAGCTGCTGATTACCGGCCTGCTGTCCAACCGATCGATTGCCTACGGCATTGCCCGCGCCTGCCATGCGCAGGGGGCCGACCTGGCTTTCAGCTATGTGGGCCAACGCTTCAAGGACCGCACCACCGACTTCGCGGCCGAGTTCGACTCCACCCTGATTTTTGACTGCGACGTGACCAGCGACGAGCAGATCGACAAGATGTTCAGCGACCTGGCCCGGACCTGGCCCACCTTCGACGGCTTCGTGCACAGCATCGGCTTTGCGCCGCGCGAAGCCATCGCCGGTGACTTTCTTGAGGGCCTGACGCGCGAGAACTTCCGCATTTCGCACGACATCAGCGCCTACAGCTTCCCGGCCATGGCCAAGGCCGCCCTGCCCTACCTGAATCCCAAGTCCTCGCTGCTGACGATGTCCTATCTGGGTGCGCTGCGCATCGTGCCCCACTACAACACCATGGGCCTGGCCAAGGCTTCGCTGGAGGCCTCGGTGCGCTACCTGGCCGAATCGCTGGGCCCGCGCGGCATTCGCGTCAACGGCGTCAGCGCCGGCCCGATCAAGACGCTGGCTGCCAGCGGCATCAAGGACTTCGGCAAGCTGCTGGGCATGGTGGCGGCGGCCGCGCCGCTGCGCCGCAACGTGACCATCGATGACGTGGGCAATGTGGCGGCCTTCCTGCTCAGCGACCTGGCCAGCGGCGTCACGGCCGAAATTTCCTACGTGGACGGCGGCTTCAGCCAGACCGCAGGCGCTTCGCGCGACAGTGCGGGCGTCTGAGGTCAAACTATGGGTCAAATAGGCAGTATCCCATCGTCAATAGGTCATTTACAGCTATTTATTGAGTAGCGTTTTTCGTATCCATCCATGCACCGTCGCCCGTTCCTCTTGCTGCTGGCACTGACGGCGCTGGGTCCGCTGGCCGGCACAGCCACCCTGGCAACGGCCGCCGATGCGCCGCCGCTGATGCTGGCCAACGGGTACCGGCCCGGCGTCACGCCGCTGGCCGACTACTGGGTCAGCGAGAAGTACGACGGCGTGCGCGGCTACTGGGACGGTCAAAAACTGTGGACGCGCGGCGGTGAGCGCATCGCCGCACCGGCCTGGTTCACCGCCGGCTGGCCCGCCGTGCCCCTGGACGGTGAACTCTGGGCCGGGCGCGGGCGCTTCTCGCACACCGTGTCCACGGTGCGCCAGCAAACCCCGGTGGATGCTGCCTGGCGCGAAATACGTTTCATGGTGTTCGACCTGCCGGCCCATGGCGGCCCCTTCACAGAACGTATCGCGGCGTACCAGCAACTGCTGGCGCAAATGGCCGTGCCGTGGGTGCACGCCGTGGCGCAACGCAAGGTCGCCAGCGATGCCGCACTGCATGCGCTGCTGCGCCAGACCGTGAAAGCTGGCGGCGAAGGCGTGATGCTGCACCGCGGCGAGTCGCTCTACCGCGCCGCGCGCAACGACGACCTGCTCAAGTTCAAGCCTTATGACGACGCGGAAGGCCAGGTGATTGGGCACCTGCCCGGCCAAGGCAAGCACGCGGGGCGGATGGGTGCGCTGCTGGTGCAGACGCAGGGCGGGCTGCGCCTGAAGCTCGGCACCGGCTTCACCGACGCCCAGCGCGAGGATCCGCCACCGGTCGGCACCTGGGTGACCTACCGCTACCGCGGCACGACCGACCAAGGCATCCCGCGCTTCGCCAGCTTCCTGCGGGTGCGGGACGACTGGGTGCCTGGCGCGCGGCAGAATGCTCGCTGAATCCTGTTTTTATAGCAAACAATTACCTAATGACGCTGGGATAGTGCCATTTCGGACCATATTTTCTGCAAAAGACTGCCGCCAATGACTACTTGACGCAATCCGCGTAGTAGTGCCGCACCCCGTCCGCGCCCTCTTCCTCCACCAGGCCGTGGATGTCGGTCTCGAAGCCCGGGCACTGCGCGTTGAACTCGCGCGCGAACTTGAGGTAATCCACGATCTTCTTGTTGAACACCTCACCCGGGATCAGCAGCGGAATACCCGGCGGGTACGGCGTGACCAGGCCCACGGTGATCCGGCCTTCGAGATGGTCGATCTCCACCCGTTCGGTCTTGCGGTGCGCGATGTGGGCGTAGGCATCGGCCGGCTTCATGGCCGGGGCCAGGTCGCTCAGGTACATCTCGGTCGTCAGGCGGGCGATGTCGTACTTGGCGTATAGCTGGTGCACGTGCTGGCACAGGTCGGCCAGGCCCATGGTCTCGTACTTGGGGTGTTTCTGGCAGAACTCGGGCAGGATGCGCCACATCGGCTGGTTCTTGGCGTAATCGTCCTTGAACTGCTGCAACGCCGTCAGCATGCTGTTCCAGCGGCCCTTGGTGATGCCGATGGTGAACATGATGAAGAAGCTGTACAGGCCGGTTTTCTCCACCACCACGCCGTGCTCGGCCAGGAACTTGGTCACGATGCTGGCCGGGATGCCGGTCTTGGCGAACTTGCCATTCAGGTCCATGCCCGGGGTCACGATGGTGGACTTGATCGGGTCGAGCATGTTGAAGCCGGTGGCCATCTTGCCAAACCCGTGCCAGTTCACGCCGGCCTTGGCCTTGGCCGATTCACCCTTGATGACCCAGGCGTCGGCGCGGCCAATGCCCTCGTCGACCAGCTTGTCCGGCCCCCAGACCTTGAACCACCAGTCGGCGCCATACTCTTCGTCCACCTTGCGCATGGCACGGCGGAAATCCAGCGCCTCGGCAATGCTCTCCTCGACCAGGGCGGTGCCGCCGGGCGGCTCCATCATGGCAGCAGCCACGTCGCAGCTGGCAATGATGCTGTACTGCGGGCTGGTGCTGGTGTGCATCAGGTAGGCCTCGTTGAAGAGGTGCTTGTCGAGCTTGACGGTCTGCGAGTCCTGCACCAGCACATGGCTGGCCTGGCTGATGCCGGCCAGCAGCTTGTGGATCGACTGCGTGGCATACACCACGGCCTGTTTCGGGCGCGTTCGCTTCTTGCCCATTGCATGGTAGGTGCCGTAGAACGGGTGAAACGCGGCGTGCGGCAGCCAGGCCTCGTCGAAATGGATGTTGTCCACATAGCCGTCGAGCATGGCCTTGACGGTCTCGGTGTTGTACAGAACGCCGTCATAAGTCGATTGCGTCAGCGTCAGCACGCGCGGCTTGATGGTGCTGATATCGACACCCTGAAGATGCTCGCGGATCAGCGGGTTGGCCATGATCTTGGCCTTGATCGCCGCCGGTTCGAACTCGCTTTTCGGAATCGGGCCGATGATGCCGAAATGGTTGCGCGTGGGCTTCAGGAACACCGGAATCGCCCCGGTCATGATGATCGCGTGCAGGATGGAGACGTGGCAGTTGCGGTCGACCACCACCACGTCGTTAGGCGCCACCGTGTGGTGCCAGACCATCTTGTTGCTGGTGCTGGTGCCGTTGGTCACGAAGAAGCAGTGGTCGGCGTTGAAGATGCGCGCCGCATTGCGCTCGCTCTTGCCGATGGCGCCATCGTGGTCGAGCAGCTGCCCGAGTTCCTCCACGGCGTTGCAGACGTCGGCCCGCAGCATGTTCTCGCCGTAGAACTGGTGGTACATCTGGCCCACCGGGCTCTTCAGGAAGGCCACGCCCCCCGAATGCCCGGGGCAGTGCCACGAATAGGAGCCGTCCTCCGCATAGTCCAGCAAGGCTTTGAAAAACGGCGGCTGCAGGCCTTCCAGGTAGCTCTTGGCCTCGCGGATGATGTGGCGCGCCACGAACTCGGGGGTGTCCTCGAAGGTATGGATGAACCCGTGAAGCTCCCGCAGGATATCGTTGGGAATATGACGCGAGGTCTTGGTCTCGCCATAGATGTAGATCGGCACGTCGAGGTTCTTGCGGCGCACCTCCTCGATGAAATGGCGCAGGTTCAGCACGGCAGGGTCCAGGTCCGGGCCCGGGGTGAACTCCTCATCGTCGATCGACAGGATGAAGGCGCTGGCACGGCTTTGCTGCTGGGCGAACTGCGAGAGATCCCCGTAGCTGGTGACACCCAGCACTTCGAAGCCCTCACCTTCGATCGCCTGGGCCAGCGCGCGGATGCTCAGGCCCGAAGTGTTTTCGGAGCGGTAATCCTCGTCGATGATGACGATGGGAAAGCGGAATTTCATGGTGGGCTCCGGCCGTTGCGGCGTACAGACTGGCTAAAAAGACGAAACAGGCGCGAAGTGTAAGGAAATTCAGTGACCGGGTTCTTGCGCTTGGCCGCATAACGCCCAAAATGTGGCCATGACAAGACAAAGGGGGCGTTAATGACCGATGCAACGGTGTGGTGGCTGCTGGCCGGTGCTGCCGTGGCGGTGGAGTTGGTGACCGGCACCTTTTACCTGCTGATGCTGGCCACCGGGCTGGCCGCAGCGGCCATTGCCGCGCATCTTGGCGCCACCTTCCCGGTCGAGCTGGTGGTGGCGTCGATCATCGGCGGTGGCTCCGTCCTGGCCTGGCGCGCCTACAAGCAGAAAAGGCCTTCCGCGCCACCCGCCGGGTCCAATCACGATGTCAATCTGGACATCGGCGAAACCGTCCAGGTCGAGTCCTGGAACCCCGACGGCACCGGTGAAGTGAAATACCGGGGCGCCCAATGGCAGGTGGCCCTGATGCCAGGGGCCGCAGCCGTGCCCGGCGCCTACGTCATCGTGGAGGTCGTCGGCAGCCGGCTGGTTGTGCGCAAGGTGTGATCATCGGCCCGCGAGGCCACCCCGGAACTACAGGAGTCATCCATGGAAATAGCAGTCGTCTTCTTCGTGATCGTCGTGATCTTTGTCACCCAATCGGTCAAGGTCGTTCCCCAGCAGCACGCCTGGGTGGTGGAACGGCTCGGCAAATACAACGGCACGCTGACGCCGGGACTCAGCTTCCTGATGCCCTTCGTGGACAAGGTGGCCTACAAGCATCTGCTCAAGGAGGTGCCGCTGGACATTCCCAGCCAGATCTGCATCACGCGTGACAACACCCAGTTGCAGGTGGACGGTATCCTGTACTTTCAGGTGACCGACGCCATGCGGGCCAGCTACGGCTCCAGCAACTACATCATGGCCATCTCCCAGCTGGCGCAGACCTCGCTGCGCTCCGTCATCGGCAAGCTCGAACTCGACAAGACCTTCGAGGAGCGCGACATCATCAACGCCCAGGTGGTGCAGGCCATCGACGAAGCCGCGCTGAACTGGGGCGTCAAGGTGCTGCGCTACGAGATCAAGGACCTCACCCCGCCCAAGGAAATTTTGCACGCCATGCAGCAGCAGATCACCGCCGAGCGCGAAAAGCGTGCGCTGATCGCCGCCTCCGAGGGCCGGCGCCAGGAGCAGATCAACATCGCCACCGGCGAGCGTGAAGCCTTCATTGCGCGCTCGGAAGGCGAGAAGCAGGCCGTCATCAACAAGGCCCAGGGCGACGCCCAGTCCATCCTGGCCGTGGCCGAAGCCACCGCCGAGGCCATCGAACGCATAGCCGCCGCCATTCGCCAGCCCGGCGGCGGCGAGGCCGTGCAGCTCAAGGTCGCCGAGAAAGCCGTCGAGGCCTACAGCAAGGTAGCAGCCGACGCCAGCACCACGCTGATCGTGCCGAGCAACATGACCGAGGTTTCCGCCCTGATTGCCTCGGCCATGAAGATGGTGCAAGCCAGCAAGGCGCCCCCGGTGCCGTAAGCCCTCGGACCCAGAGCGCCGACGGGGGCCCGGCGCGCAGGCCTGCACTGCTATAATTCGAGGCTCTGGAGCGGTGGATGAGCGGTTTAAGTCGCACGCCTGGAAAGCGTGTGAGGGTTAATAGCCCTCCGCGGGTTCGAATCCCGCCTGCTCCGCCAGAAAATCAGCCTGGAACCTGCGTCAATGCGGGTTCCGGGCTTTGTTTTTTCGGCGCGGCCCCATCCGCCAGTTCGTACCCGCCAGCCGACTCCGGGAGCGCCTCGTGAACCGAAATTCAAGCGAAAACATCAGATCGATCGCCCTCTACTGGGACTTCGAAAACCTGCACGCCAGCCTTTCCGAGGCGCGCCTGGGCGAGGGTTCCTACAGCAAGCCGGACGGGCGTTTCAAGGCGCAGGAGCCGCTGATCGATATGCAGGCCATCATGGATCTGGCCGCCTCCTTCGGGCCGGTCGCCATCAACCGGGCCTACTGCAACTGGCAGTTCTTCGGCCGCTACCGCGATGCCCTGCTGCAAAACGGCATCGAACTGATCCAGATGTTCCCGCCTGGCGCGTCCACCAAGAACGGCGCGGACATCCGGCTGTGCCTGGATGCCTTTGAGGATATCGGCCGTTTCGACGCCATCGGCACCGTCATGGTGGTTGGCGGCGACAGCGACTTCATGCCGCTGGCGCAGAAGGTCAAGGCCGCGGGCCGCACGCTGGTGGGGGTGGGCACCCGCAAGGCGACCAACCGGCACTGGGCCAGAAGCTGCCATGCGTTCCGCTATTACGAAGACCTGGTGCGGGCGCAGCCCGAGTCCGTGCCTGACGCGCCACTGCCGGAAGACCCCCCGACGCCCGCGCAGGCCGCTTCGCCCCTCTGACGGGCCGGACCGCCATCGGCGGGGCAAATCGGGCCACAATGGGTGCTTCGCAGAACCCTTCGTCTTCAGAGGAGCTCCCCATGCGCCGACTGCCCTTGATCTCCGCCGCCCTGGCCGTATGCTGTCTTGTTGCCTCCCCCGTGTTCGCCCAGGGCGATGGCGCTTGGCAACAGGCCGAACGCGACCGCCAATACCAGCCCCCCTGCCAGGACCGGCGCGGCGCCGGACCGGATCGGTCCCTGACCGTCGGCTCGACCCTGCCCAAAGCCTTGCGCAGCAACCAGAACGTGGTGGACGATTGGCGCGCCCACAACCTGAGCGATCCGACCTGGCGCGCGCACTGGGTTCAGGTCGGTGCTGACTACGTCCTGGTGGAATACCTGACCAACCGCATCCGCGCCGTCCGGCTGAACGGCTGCTGAGGGCCGGGTCGCGCATCCGCAGCGCCCGGTGCGCCGCAAAAGGTCGGTGGCGACCGTCTTGAATAATCCTGATTAGATAGCAGACTCTCACCATTCGACGCTGGGAAGGCGCCGAATTTTCTCAGGGTAGCGGCTGCCGAGGCAGTGGATGAGTCATTCTTGGAACAGTGGACCCACCGGCACTCAGACAGATCCGGGCCCCGCTGGGACTGCCTACCCCTACGCCCTGATCTACTCAATTTCGGGCGATGGGGTTGATGTACTGGGCTGCCTCCACAGCAGCCGTGAACCGGTGACGCTGGCGGCATGGCTACGTCGCGGTGGTGTGTGACGGTCGTCGCTGGATCAGAGAGCGAAGCCTTGGACCTTCAAATTTGTGGCGACAAAAGGCACACAATCTCTTAGACTGCAAGGATGAAACCGTTTCGTTGGGGCGCTGAGAAGAACGAGCAGCTGAAGCTCGAAAGGGGGATTTCCTTCGAGCAGATGATCGTCGCCGTGGAGGCTGGTGGTCTGCTGGACGTCCTGGCCCATCCAAACCCGGCGAAGTACCCGAACCAGAGAGTGCTCGTCATCGCCAGCGACAACTATGCGTACTTGGTGCCTTTCGTCGAAGAAGACGACCACTTCTTCCTCAAGACCGCCATCCCCAGCCGGAAGGCAACACGGGACTACTTGAACCAGGATGATTGAAATGCCGAAAACTGATCCCTACGAATCCGGACTGCTTGCTGATTTCGAACGCGGGGCGCTGAAGTCCGTCGCGACGAAGGCCGAACTGTCGAAGTTCAAGGCCGCGGCACGCGCGACCGCCACCAAGGACCGGCGGGTGAACATCCGCCTGTCGTCGGGCGATCTTCAAGACATCCAGGTCAAGGCTCTGGAGGAAGGGCTCCCCTACCAGACCCTCATTGCGAGCGTTCTGCACAAGTACGTCACCGGCAGGCTCGCTGAACGCAGTTCCGCCAATGGACTGCTTCCAGAAGTGAAATCTCCGCAAGGGCGCGCGAACAAGGCCGGCGCATAAATAGGCACTTCGCGCCGTCCCTGGCCCGGGCCCGGGCTGCGGGCGTTGGCGCAGGCAACTTCCCGGAACGTGAGGGCTTGACGCGGCTCTGAAGGACTCGCCGGATCGATGGATCGTCGGGCACCCGTTTTGACCGGGGGAGACCGCGGTCGGGAAATCCGGACGGCCCGGCCGTTGGCCTGCTGTTTTGACCGCTGCCACGCGGCTTTACGGGCGACGATCAGCCTTTTGTAATTCCCCAGACCGAGCGTTGATGTCCCGAAACCCGCAGAATCACGCTACTTTGAACCCCCTCAAAACGGAACCATTGCCGTGAAAACTTCGTTGGGTCACCGCGCCACGAGCCCACTGCGGGTGGCGGAGCTACTGGCGCTGCTGGGCCTGCTGGCCCTGCCGCTTGCGGTTTCGGCGCAGACGGCCGGCGCGTCGCAGGAATCCGACTGGCGTCGAGCCAACGACGCGGTGGGGGCGCTGCAGCGCGGCCATGCCGACGTGCTCAAGTGGGAGCAGGCCAACCCGGGCGCGTCGGCGGTGACGCCAGGCAGCACGACCGGGGTGGCCCTGCCCACGGCCGAAGCC
>JAABRA010000385.1 GCA_011391155.1 Burkholderiales bacterium | reverse complement strand
ATGAAACCGTCGAAGCCCCTGAAGGCTGTTGCGTCACGACCTTTCGTGCCCAGCCACCTCGCTTGCTTCGGTCAGAACGATGTGCGAAGACCGGCCTGCAGCACCGTCTGCTGGCTGATGTAGTCTTTGAGATCGCCCGTCGCAAATGACACGCTGGTGTACAGCAGCGTGCGTTTGGAAAGGTTGTAGGCGGCGCCAAGGCCGATCTTGCCCAGATTCGCGCTGGCACCGGTAGCGCCCTCATAGGTCATGGCGGTGTAGTTGGCACCGAGCTTCCAGGCACCGATGGGGGCCTCGATACCGAATGTGTAGCCGTTGATCTCGTTGGCAACGAAAGTGGTGGGTCCGGTCACCGTCAGGTTGCTGACACCCACGGCGGCGCCGTTGCCACTGCCGGTGGCCAGGTCGGTGTTATTCTGCACACCGCCCATCAGCTTGAAGGCACCAAAGTCATAGTTGACCGAAGCCGACAGCGATTTGTTGGTGTCCTTGTTATTGACCGAGCCGGGGCGTGGCGTGTTCCATTCGTAGGTGATGCCGGCAAACAGCGGACCCGCGGCGTAGACCAGGCGGGTGCCGAAGAAGTTGTCCGCGACGGTTTCGCCGGGCGCATACTGCGCGGCCAGCGTGAAGCCGCTCAGGGCTGGCGACTGGTACTGGATGACGTTGTCGGCGCGTGGCGCGTTCAGGAACAGGGGCAGGTTCTTGCCCACGTCGGTGACGGCGGTCGTGGGATTCAGAACCAGCGCGTTGCCGAACGGGTTCGACTTGCTCACCACAAAGTCACTCAGGATGTACTGGCGACCCAGGCGAACTTCGCCGTACGTGGCCGAGCCGAGACCGGCATAGATCTGGCGGCCAAAGGCGCGACCGCCCTGCGCGGCCACGCCGCTGTCGGCCAGAAAGCCCGCCTCCAGCAGGGCACTGGCGTACAAACCGCCGCCGAGGTCCTCGGTGGTGCGCATGCCCCAGCGCGAGCCGTTCATGCCGTTGAGGGTGCCGTCGTTCATCGCGGTCACATCGCCCGCACCAGACTTGCCCCCTGCGGAGTAGTGCGTGACGTTCAGGTCGACCAGGCCGTACAGCGTGACCGAGGATTGCGCGATCGCGTTGCCTGAAACCGCCAGCATCAGGGTTGACAGGGCAAGGGTGGGGGTAAGCGTGGTTTTCATAAGGTACCTGGTGCAAGTTTGAAGAGGTTGGCAGTCCGCAGTGCATACGCGGCACCGCCAGGGCGGCCGCAACAATCCCTGCCCTGCGGTCTGAAGGGGCGAGGGAGAATCTCTTGGTGGGTCGTGGGCAGTTCTGGCGAGCGCGGCACCAAGGCGCCACAGTCGCCCAAGGTCCGCGTTGACGCGGATCCGGCGCTACGGGCTTGCGCGCGGTTCGGCTTTTTTCATGGTTGTCTCCAGCCCAAGCTCTTGAGTGGCCTGGGTACAGATGAATGGTAGGGATCGGCGCACGATTGGTAAATCAAATATCTAGAATAGGCACTATTGCGATATTTAATGGGGAGACTGCCCGTGCCCGAGCAACAGGCCGATATCGGTGAGCACGCGCTGTTTGACGTCAAGCTGCTGCGGCTCATGAACGTGCTCTACGCCACCCGCAGTGTCAGCCGCGCCGCCGAGCAGCTCGGGCAGAGTCAGCCCACGGTGAGCATCTGGCTGGCGCGCCTGCGCAAGGAACTCAGCGACCCGCTGTTCGTGCGGACAACTGAGGGCATGTTGCCCACCCCTCGCACCGACGCGCTGATTGAAATGGTCCGCGAAGTGCTGGCCGGCATGCAGCGGCTGGCCGAAACCGAGGCGCGATTTGATCCGGCCACAACGGGTCGGGCTTTTCGTATCTTCATGACTGACGCCGCCCACATCACGATGCTGCCGCGCCTGTTCACGCACGTGCACTCGCTGGCGCCAAAAGTGCGGCTGGAGGCCGTCTCCATCGACGCGCGGCTTGCGCAGGCGCTACAGGCCGGCGAGGCAGATCTGGCGCTGGGTTTCGTACCGGGCCTGGAAGCGGGGTTCTATCAGCAGGCCTTGTTCGGGCAGGATTGGGTTTGTCTGGTCAATGCCAGCCACCCGCGGATCGGCGAAATACTGACGCGGGACCAATATATCGCCGAAGCCCATGTCGGAATCACCCTGAACAGTGGCAAGCTGCTGGACGCCATGCTGGGTGGCCAGGGCATCGAGCGGCGTGTATTGCTGGAGTTGCCCGGCTTTCTGGGCCTCTCCGCAACGCTGTGCGCCAACGACCTGATTGCGACCCTGCCGCGGCGCATTGGCGAGACACTGGCGCGCAGCAATCCGGAGCTGCGTGTGCTGGCCTGCCCTGTGCGCACGCCCTATTTCATCATCAAGCAATACTGGTATGCCCGCTACCACCACGATGCAGGCAATCGCTGGCTGCGATCCGTTTGCGCCACGCTGTTCACCGACGAAAGCCGGAACGCCTCGGGTTCGTTCTCCGGGTTGACTGCCCACTGAAGGTGCGCGACGGTTGTGACGCGTGGCCGGTCAATGCCAGCCAGGGATTTCTGGCGGGCGGGGAAGGCGGACTGAAAACCGGCTTCAGGCGGATTTTTTGAGCCATTTTGGCACTATCCCAGCGTGCATTGGTCTTTATCCGCTATGAATTCTGGAGTGCAGGAATCGCGCTGAACCGGCCGGGGTAACATGCTGTCTACCCTTGAGGAACCCTGTTCATGCACGCCTGCCGCCTCGATTCGCTCGGTAACGCCGTCACGCTGGCTGACGCGGCCAGCCTGGGCCCGCTGAACGATTTCGTCGAAGGCTTCATCGCCTGCGAGGCGCGCGTGGCCAACGTGCTGCAGGTGGCCGAGACCGACGCCAGCCCGCTGGTCCAGGCCTGCTGCGCGGCCTTGCACATGTTCGCCGAATCGGGCGATGCATCGCGCAACGCAGCGCCCTTCATCGACGCCGCCCGCCGGTCGCCGATCATGGCCAGCGAACGCGAGATGCGCTTCGTTGAAGCCGTGGCGGCGTGGGTGGCCGGCGATGTGCCGCGCGCCATCGCGCTGCACGAGGAACAGGCGCGCGAGCATCCGCGTGACCTGGCCTCGCTCAAGCTCGGGCAATACCACCTGTTCAACCTCGGCAATTCGCCGGGCATGCTGCGCCTGGCCCTGGCCGCCCTGCCGGCCGCCGCTGATGTGCCCTACCTGCACGGCATGGCCGCGTTTGGCTGGGAGCAGTGCCATCTGCTGGCGCAGGCCGAAGCCGCAGCGCGGCGTGCCATCGACATGCGGGAGAAGGAGCCCTGGGCCCAGCACGCGCTGGCCCACGTGATGCTGACGCAGGGACGCATCGGCGAAGGGCTGGACTTCATGCGCGCGGTGAGCGGCCAATGGACCGGGCTGAACTCGTTCATGGTGACGCACAACTGGTGGCACCTGGCCCTGTTCGCACTGGAACTCGACGACGCGGAGACCGTTCTGGCGCTGTACGACCGCCGGGTCTGGGGCGTGGTCAAGGAATACTCGCAGGACCAGATTGGAGCGGTCTCGCTGCTGGCGCGCCTGGAGATCGCCGGTGTGAATGTGGGTGATCGGTGGCAGGACGTGGCCGACCACCTCGCGCTGCGCCTCGATGACCACGTTCAGCCCTTCCTGGACCTGCAATACCTCTACGGACTGGCGCGGGCCGGGCGTGCCGGGGCGCCCATGATGCTGGCCCGGATCGAAAGTTTCGCTGGCACAGCCCCTTCCTGGTCGCGCACGGCCTGGCAGCAGGTCGCCGTGCCTGCGGCGCGCGGCCTGCTGGCGCATGCGCAAGGCGACTGGGACGGCGCTATGGAAGGGCTCGGTCGGGCACTGCCGCACCTGCAGACGATTGGCGGCAGCCACGCCCAGCGCGACCTGTTCGAACAGCTGCACCTGGACGCGCTGGTGCGCGCCGGCCAATGGGCGGGCGCGCAACACCTGCTGCAGCAGCGGGCCAATGCCAGCCCGCAATCGCTGCGGCTGCAGCGCCAGCTCCGGCCCATCTACGCGGCACTCGGCATGCCGGAGGTGACCCCGTGAGTCACGTGGTCCTGATCCCCGGCCTGGCCGCCAACCACCGCATGTGGCAAGCCCAGCATCGCGAGCTTGGCGCACTCTGGCCGACGGCGGTCGCGACCGCGCACCAGACCTGCGACAGCATCACCGCGATGGCGCAGGCCGTGCTGGATGAGTTTGCCGGCGACCTGGTGCTGTGCGGCGCCTCGATGGGCGGCATGATCGCAATGGAAGCCATCCGTCTGGCGCCGTCGCGCGTGCGAGCCCTGGCGCTGCTGGGCACGGTGGCGCATCCCGAAACGCCCGAGATGCACCAGCTGCGCAGCGATGCTATTGCCCTGTTCGCGCAGGGGCGCGCCGAGGAAATCATCCGCGCCAACGTGGCACTGGCGTTTCATCCCGAGCATGCCACCGACCCGTCGCTGACGGGCCAGTACCTGGACATGGTGCTGGAGGCGGGCACGGAGACGTTGATCCGGCACAACCGCGCCGTGATGACGCGACCGGACGCCCGGGCGCATCTGGCACAGATCGCCTGCCCGACCCTGGTGCTCTGCGGCGAGGCTGATCAACTGACCCCTGCCGAGCACTCGCACTTGATCGCTGCAAACATCACCGGTGCGCGGCTGGAACTGATCGAGCGCTGTGGGCACATGTTGACGATGGAGCAGCCGGCATCGGTGAGCCGCGTACTACGGGAATGGCTGACAGGTTCTCCGTCGCCCTTCAGGGCTTGATCAGCTTGATATCGCTGCGGATTGGACGAATGGGAACGCGGACTTCCATCAGCGCGCTGATCTAAGATTCAGCAGTTCAACCAGTTCTGCTTCAAGCAACGGCAAATCATCCTTGACCGTCTGGTACACGATTTCGTCATCGACCGCATCGTAGCCATGAATGATGCGGTTACGCAGGCCGATGGCGAGCCACAGGTTGCCCGGTTGAATCGGCAGATCAAGATCCAGCTTTGCAAGACGGGCACATGCCTCCCCGAGGATTTCAAGTTGACGCTCCACCGCAGAACGGCGCATCTTGTCGACCAGGTAGTGCTCCAGCGACGTCGTGGCCAGGAATTCCCGGGCCGCACCGATTGCGCCGAGCGCATCAACCAGCAACTTCGGCGCCTTGTCGGTCATAAATGAGCGTTCGGCTGCTATCGACCGCCCGCTGGAAATAGGGGTTGCGGATATAGCGGGGGTTCACCAGGTCAACGTGGCGGCCCAGGAGTTGCTCCAGTGCTTCGGCCAGACCGATCCAGCGCCTGGCGAGTGAGCCGGGAGCCTTGGCATCTAGTTCCACCAGAAAATCATAATCGCTGGACGCCGGATCGAACGCGTCTGCCGTGGCCGAACCGAACAGTTCGAGCTGCGTCACGCCGTAGCGCTCGCATAGCGCAACGATGCCGGGCAGGTGACGGATAAGGTGTGCATCCACCGGCCAATTATCGGGCACGCTCGCTGGATTCAACAATGCCTTTTGAAGGCGGACAACCGTCACCCGCTCCAGCCGACCTGCCGAAACACCCACAGCAGCGCACTGATCGTGAAGAACGAGCCCACCGTGGTGCCCAGCAATGCAGCAGCGGCCAGGCCGTCGTGCCCATGGCGCTGCGCCAGGATCGGGAAGATGCCCAGCATGGGTGAGGCGGCCGCCAGTACCACGCCGATGCGCAGCGCCGGGTCCATCGGCACCATGCCGGCGGCCTCGCACAGCAACAACGCAGCCAGCATGGCGGCGGGGTGCACCAGCAGTTTGCCCATCGCAATCTGCGCCACCGGCTTGCGCAGGCCGGCAATGTGCAGCCCGGCCAGCGAGCCGCCGATCACGAACAGCGACAGCGCGGCACTGGCCTGGGCAAACAGCGTCACAGTGCGCGCCACCGGCGACGGCATCTGCCACTCCAGCGCCGACACGGCAAAGCCCGCCGCCAGCCCCAGCACCATGGGGTTTCTCGCCAGGTTCACCAGCGACTGGCGCAGCACGGTGTGCCAGCGCCCGCCGCTGCCGGTGCTGCTTTCGGCCAGCGCCAGCAGCAGCGGGATCAGCAGCAGGTTCTCCACGATCATGTTCAGCCCCAGCATCACGCCGGCGACCGGCCCGATCACCAGCAAGGCAATGGGGTAACCGACGAAGCCGCTGTTGGGGCACGACATGCCCATGGCGTAAAACACGCTGACCGTGGCGCCCTGGCGTGCTCCGCGGCGCGCCCACAGCAGGCCCAGGCCCATCGTTACCAGCGAACCGATCGCATAGACCAGCATGTAGCGGCCGTTCAGAATGTCGCCCAGCTTGCGCTGCGCCAGCGCGTTGAACAGCAGCGCCGGCAGTGCCAGGTTGATGACGAACTGGCCGAGCACGCGCATGTCCGCACGGGCGAACAGGCCCCGGCGGGTCAGGAAGTAGCCCAGCGCGATGGTGATGTAGATGGGGCCGGTGATGGCCAGGATGTCGAGCATAGGGAAGGTCTTTGCGGTTGGCGCAATCAGCGTCCACCGGGAACGGGATCCGATGGTGCAGGGCCTCAGGGCTTGCGTGCGGCCAGCAGCGCGTCGGCATAGTCCTGCCAGGCAGCGCCTTTGTCCACGCCGGCAAAAGCGCCAGCTCTGGCCTGGTCGGCCACCCACTGCTGCTTGTCGGCAATCGCCGACGCCATGATGGGTTCGAAGCCGGCCTCGCGTACGGTGTTGGCCGCCTCGCGCATTTCCTCGGCCCGGCGCTGGCCGTGCTGCACCACGCGGCTGAAGAAGTAGGCGCCCTGCGCGCTCCAGTCGATGCTGGGAAAGGTCTCCTGCAAGGTCGGCAGCACGTGATCTTCCACGCCATAGGCCCGCGCGGTGCTGTAGCTCTCGATCACCAGCGCCTCCAGGCCCTTGATCATCACGCTGCGGCACATCTTGATGGCGCTGGCCACGCCGATCCGGTCACTGACCACTTTCGTGTCCATGTCCCAGCCGGTCAGCACCGGCGCGAGCGCCGCAGCGCGGGCGCCACCCAGCAGCATCGGCACCTGGATGCCATAGGGCGGCACCGAGGTCATGACGCCGGCTTCGACGTAAAACCCGCCGGCCGCATCGATCAGCGCCGCGCACTGCTGCTTGGTGCCGGGCGATGCGGAATTGAGGTCCAGGAAGACCGTGCCGGGGCGAATGAACAGCGCGGCCTCCTGCGCCACCGCCAGCGTGCTGGATGCCGTGACAGCCGACAGAATCAGTTCGCAGTCTTTGCACAGGGCCTGCATGGAAGCATGCGCATCGATGCCGGCCTGCGCGGCGTGAGCCAGCTCCGCCGCCTGCGTCGCGGCCCGGGCAAACTTGAGATCCCAGGCGCAGACACCGGTGACGCCCGGCTGTTTCAGCAGCCCGGCGCTGAAGATCTTGCCGACTTCGCCATAGCCGATCAGGCCGATGCGCTCTAATTTCATGACTTCTTCCTGTCCAAAAATGACGGCTACTGGCGCGGAATCTTCGCCCGCGCGATGACGTCGCCCCAGCGTTTGATGTCGTTGTTCAACAAGGCTGCCGCCTGCTCCGGCGTGCCGGGGTGCGGGTCGAGGTTCAGGTCTTCGAGGCGCTTGCGGATCGCCGGGTCGTTGAGCGCGGCCACGACCTCCCGGTTCAGCCGCGCCACCACGTCTTTCGGCGTGCCGGCCGGCACGGCCAGGGCGTTCCACGACGCCGCGACAAACCCGTTCACACCGGCTTCCCTCGCGGTCGGCACCTCGGGCAGCACGCGCGAGCGCCTGTCGCCCGTGACGGCCAGCGGGACCAGCGCCTTCGCCCGGATCTGAGCCAGCAACGGACTCAGGATGTCGAGTCCGGCATCGATCTGCCCGCCGCGCAGCGCGTTGATCACCGCGGGCGTTCCATTGAAGGGCACGATCTGCACGTCGAGGCCGGCTGCCGATTTGAACAGTTCGGCCGCCAGGTGCTGCGTGGTGCCGACGTTGGGCGTGCCGATGTTGAGCTTGCCGGGGTTGGCCTTGGCAAACGCCACCAGTTCGGAAAGCGTCTTGAAGCGTCCGCCTTCGGGCCCGACGATCACGAGGTCAAAGCTGGCCAGGGGTGCCACCGGGATGAAATCTTTGACCGTATCGAACGGCAAGGCCTTGAACAGCGACGCGCTGACGGCCGTGCCGCTGGAGATCAGCAGCAGCGTGCGGCCGTCCGGCGGCGCCTTGGCCACCATCTCGCCGGCCACCACGCCGCCGGCACCGGGCTTGTTGTCGACGACCACGGGCTGGCCAAGGATCTCGCTGAGCTTCTGGCCCACGGTCCGCGCCGTCAGATCGGCAGCGCCGCCCGCGGCATTGGGAACGACGAGGCGCACGGGCTTCGAAGGAAACACGGACTGGGCCGATGCCGCCAGTGGCAGGCTGAGCGCCACAGCCAGTGACAGACTTCGCAGGAGGACGTGGCGACGGAACAACATGGCAGGCACTTTCACAGGACGGGCTTGAACAGTGAACCGCGGCCAGGCCGCCGCGAATACCCGTGATTGTGCGCAAATCGCCGGCCACCCGGCAGGCCCGCGAGCGCCTAGCTGCCAGATGAAAAACGGATACCCGCGCCCTGGCATCAGAGATCGAGCACCAGCCGCGGCGTTCTGGCGCGTGAACAGCACGGGGTGAACTGGTCGTTGGCGGCCTGCTCCTCGGGGGTCAGGTACATGTCCCGGTGATCAACAACGCCTTCGATCACTCGGGTCAGGCAGGTGCCGCAGACCCCTTGCTCGCACGAAACCGGCACGTCGACGCCCGCGTCAAGCAGCGCCTGCACCACGGTCTTGTCACCAGGCACGACGACAACCTTGCCGGAACTCGCCAGCTGGACCTCGAAACTCCCATCGGCATCGGACTTCACGGCTTCACCCGCGAAAAACTCGTAATGCAACTGCGAATCCGCCCAGCCACGGGCCCGCGCCGCCGTCAGCACGGCATCCATGAAGCCTTTCGGCCCGCACACGTAAAGGTGCACGCCGCTTGCAGGCGCGGCAAGCAGCGCTGCGATGTCAAGCTTCTGCCCCGCGTCGCCATTGTCGAAGTGGAAGTGCACGCGCGCTGCAAAGCCGGCGTCGGTGATGCGCTGGCGAAACGCCGTGCGCTCCGGCGAACGGGTGCAGTAGTGCATCTCGAAGTCGGCGCCCGTGTTGGCCAGCCGCTCGGTCATGCACAGGATGGGCGTCACGCCAATGCCGCCGGCCAGCAGTAGATGGCGACGGGCGTCGTGGGCTAATCCGAAGTGGTTTTTCGGGGGGCTGATCTGCAGTACCTGGCCCTCCATGACCTCATCATGCATGGCCCGGGAGCCGCCGCGCGAGGCCGGATCCCGCAGAACGCCGATCAGGTAGCGGTGACTCTCAAGGGGGTCGTTGCACAGGGAATACTGGCGCGTCAGTCGGACGTCGCCCGGCAATTGCACGTCCACATGCGATCCGGCCGAAAAGGCCGGCAGTGGTGCGCCATCCACCGCAACGAGTTCAAAAGTACAGATGTCCACCGCTTCCACGTGCTTGCGGGCCACGCGAACCGACAGCATGGGCGTGTTGCTCATGGCCGGTCCTCAAGCGCCGAAGAGCCGCCCGGCACCGCGCCCGCCGCCTGCTCTGCGGCCATCAACCGGTCGAGGATCTTGCGCGACTGCACGCCGCCGGTGTCGATGTTGAGCTTGAGCAAGTCACGGTCGGGCCAGGCCAGCAGGTTCTTCTGCTGGCGCTCCAGCATTTCGAGGTCTTCGCTGAAGATCTTGCCCTGCCCTTCGCGAATCGTGGCCGTGAGCGCTTTGTCGCGCGGATTGAACTTGCGCGCCATGCCCCAGAAATAGTGGATCGAGGTGTCGGTCTCGGGCGTGATGAAGTCCACCACCACGGCATAGGCCTTGTGCTCGGGCGGCGCGTCGTAGCCGCCCTTGCCCGCATGCGCCACGCCGACCTCGATCATCACCTGGCTGGGCGGCGTGAAGCGACAGATCTGCCAGCGGTCCACCGGTACATCGTCGGCCAGATTGTTGCCCCGCAGCGCCAGCTTCCAGAACGGCGGCGGCATGATGTTGTTCATGAAACGGCTGGTGATGACGGTGTCGCCCTCCACCGTGGTCTTGCACGGCGTCTCGTCAATTTCCTTCTGGCCGATGCTGGTGGCGTGCACGTAGGTTTCGTGCGTGAGATCCATCAGGTTGTCGATCATCAGCCGGTAGTCGCAGGCAATGTGGAACAGCCCGCCGCCATAGGCCCATTCTGGGTTGTCGTACCAGTCCAGGTGGGGAATCAGATTGGCATCGGCCTGCGCCGCCTCGCCTGGCCAGACCCAGATGAAGCCGTAGCGCTCGGCCACGGGGTAGCTGCGGATGGGTGGAAAGCCCCGCACCCGCTGGCCCGGCATGGCAATCGTCTTGCCCTCGCAGCCCATCTCCAGGCCGTGGTAACCGCAGACCAGCTTGCCTTCAGAGACGTAGCCCAGCGACAGCGGGGCGCCACGGTGCGGGCAAAAATCTTCCAGCGCGGCAACGCGGCCTTCCTCGCCGCGGTAGAAGACGATGCTCTCGCCGCAGATCTTGCGGCCCAGGGGCTTTTCGTCGATTTCGTCCGGGGTGCAGGCGACGTACCAGGTGTTCTTCGGAAACATGAGAGTCCTTTCTTTCAGGGGTGAGGAGCCCGGGCCACGCCGAGAAGGCGGTCGAGCAGTTCGGGTTGTTCGCGCAGATCGTCCGCCGCGCCGCTGTGCACCACGGTGCCATGGTCGAGCACCACCGCGCGGTGGCTGATGGCCAGGATCGCCTGCGGATGCTGTTCCACGATGATGGCCGAGAGGCCTTCGGCGCGCGTAATGCGGGCAATGGCGCGCAGCAGCTCTTCCACGATGATGGGCGCCAGGCCTTCGAGCGGCTCGTCCAGCAGCAACAGGCGCGGGTTCAGCACCAGCGCGCGGCCCACGGCCAGCATCTGCTGTTCGCCGCCAGACAGCTGCGTACCCAGGTTGGCCTTGCGTTCGGCCAGGCGCGGGAACATTTCATAGACCCGCTCGGGCGTCCAGGGACGCGAGGCGTTGCCCGCGCGCATGGGGCGGGCGACGGCGGTCAGGTTCTCGTGCACCGTGAGCGACTTGAAGATGTTGCGTTCCTGCGGCACCCAGCCGATCCCGGCCGCCGCGCGTTCATGCGATGCCAGTTTGTTCAGCACCACGCCCGCCAGCGTGATGCGGCCCCCATGCTGGCGCGTGGCGCCGGCCAGCGTGTCCATCAGGGTGGTCTTGCCGGTGCCGTTGCGCCCCAGCAGCGCCAGCGTTTCGCCTTCGGCCAGCGACAAGCTCACGCCGTTGAGCACCACGGCTTCGCCGTAGCCCGCACTGAGATTCTCAACTTGCAGCAAGTCAGCCATAAGGCATCACCTCGCCGTGACCCAGGTACACCGCCCTGACCTGCGGGTGGTTCGATATCTCGTCCGGCGTGCCCTCGGTCAGCACCGCGCCGTTCACCAGCACGGTGATGCGCCGGGCAAAGTCGAAAACCAGATCCATGTCATGTTCGATCAGCAGCACCGACACATCCGCCGGCAGCGCCGCCACGGTCTGCAGCAGTTCTTCCCGCTCACCCGCCGGCACGCCGGCCACGGGCTCGTCAAGCAGCAGCACGCGCGGCTCGCAGGCCAGCGCGATGGCGATCTCCAGCAGGCGGCGCTTGCCGTAGGCCAGGTGTTCGGTACGCTGGCGCATCACATCGGTCAGGTGAAACTGCTCCAGCAACTGCCCGCACCGCTCGGCCACGGCCGCATCGTGCCCCAATGGCCGCCACCAGCGGCCGCCCGACCCGCGGTGCTGCGCCACCACCATGGCCAGTGTTTCCATCGGCGTCATGGCGTTGAACAGCTGGTTGATCTGGAAGGTGCGCACCATGCCGCGGCGCACGCGCTGGTGCGGCGCCAGGCGCGTGATGTCCTGGCCTTCGAGCGTGATACGGCCGGCCGTGGGCTCCAGCACACCAGTCATGAGGTTGATCAGCGTGGTCTTGCCCGCGCCATTGGGGCCGATCAGCGCATGGCGCGCGCCCTTTTCCAGGTTCAGCGTCACGCTGTCGGTGGCGGTGATACCGCCGAAGCGCTTGACCAGGCCTTCGGTTGTCAGCACGACATCATTCATGCTGCCCCCCCTTGCGCCCAAACCAGGTCCAGGGCCGCAGTAACCGCTCGCGCCCGACCAGCACCAGCACCACCAGGAACAGGCCAATCCAGAACGTCCAGTACTGGGGCGTGATGCCGGAGATCACATCGTGCAGAAGCTTGAAAACCACCGCCCCGGCAATCCCGCCATAGAGCCAGCCGACCCCGCCGATGACGAGGATCAGCATCACATCGGCCGAACGCTCCACCGCGAAAACGTCGAGCGAAGCAAACCCGGTGGTCTGCGCCAGCAAGGCGCCGGCCGCGCCCGCCACACCGGCCGCCACGGTGTAGGCCACCGCCAGCCGCGCGGACACCGGAATGCCGATGGCCATCGCGCGCAGGCGGTTGTCACGCACCGCCTTCAGCGTGGCGCCAAACGGCGAATGCACCAGCCGCCGCGCCAGTACGAACAGCACCAGCAGCACCGTGAGCGAATACCAGGCCGCAGTCTGGCCCATCAGGTCGAATTCGAAGCGGCCCAGCACGGGGCCGAGGACCACGCCCTGCAGCCCGTCGGAACCGCCGGTCAGCCCGTCCAGCTTGTTGGCCAATTCCAGCAGCAGCAGTGCCATGCCCAGCGTGACCATCAGGCGCGTCAGGTCGGTGCCGCGCATGATGGTGAGCGAGCAGACCGCACCCAGCGCCGTGGCCGCCGCGATGCCAACCGCCAGGCCGACCAGCGGATCGGGCATCACATGCTTGGCAAACAGCGCCGCCGAGTAAGCCCCAAAACCGAGGAAGGCCGCGTGGCCGAGCGACACGATGCCGGTGTAGCCCAGGATCAGGTCCAGCGACAGTGCGAACAGCGCCACGATGGCGATCTCGTTGATGATCAGCGCATGCTGCGACACCACAAAGGGCGACGCAAAAGCCAGCAGCCAGACCACGGGCTCCCACATTCTCCAGCGTGAGGTCTCCAGCAGGGACGTGCGAACGGAATTCATTTATTGGCCCCCTCTTCGCACGAACAGGCCCTGCGGACGCCACACGAGGATGGCAATCATCAGCGCATAGACGATGAAGGCGCCGAGCTTGGGGATGTAGTACTTGCCCGCCACGTCGGCCACGCCCAGCAGCAGCGCCGCCAGCAGCGGCCCGGTGATGGACGAGGTGCCGCCGACGGCCACGACAATCAGGAAATACACCATGAACTTGAGCGGGAAGGTCGGGTCCAGCCCCAGCACCTCGGCGCCCAGCGCGCCACCCAGACCCGCCAGGCCCGAACCCACCGCGAAGGTGGCCGCGAACACCCTGTTGACGTTGATGCCCAGGCCCGCCGCCACGCGCGGGTCATCCACGCTGGCACGCAGGCGGCTGCCGAAGCGGGTCTTCGACAGGATAAATTGCAGGCCGACCGTGAGCGCCGCGCACACGGCAATGATGAACAGCCGGTAATGCCCCATGCCGAGGGTGCCGTCAAACAGCTCGGTGCGGCCGCGCAGCCAGTCGGGCAGTTGCATGATCTGCTGCTGCGAGCCCATGAAGTAGTCCGCCGCGGCCACGGCCATGAAGGCCAGGCCGATCGAGAACAGCACCTGGTCCAGGTGCGGCTTGCGGTACATCGGGCGGTAGAGCGTGCGCTCCAGCACCACGCCCAGCAGCGCCGCGCCGCCGAAGGCGATCGGCAGGCAGGCCATGAACGGCACGCCGTGGCGCTGCATGAGCACCACGGTGATATAGCCGCCCACCATGGCAAAGGCCCCGTGCGCGAGGTTGATGAAATTCATCAGCCCCATCGTCACCGACAGTCCCACCGCCAGGATGAACAGCAGCATGCCGTAGGCAATGCCGTCGAAAAGAATGGTGAGCATGAAAGCTGATTGACTGCGTTTCTCTGGTTCCCTCTCCCTCTGGGAGAGGGTTAGGGTGAGGGCATCAGGCGCATGCAAAAGACAGCGTCTTACCGGCGGCCCTCGCCCTCACCCCTGCCCTCTCCCAAAGGGAGAGGGAGAAGACAACCCTTACTTGGCTTTTCCGGGGTCCTTCACGTCCTTGATCGTCGCGAACTCCTGGTTGTAGAGCTGACCGCCCGCCTTCTCCACCTTGCGGATGTAGATGTTGTGCACCACGTCACGGGTCTGGGCATCGATGAACATCGGGCCGCGCGGGCTCTCGAAGATCTGCCCCTTCATGGCCTCCAGCAAGGCCTCGCCGCTGCCGCCCTTGGTGGCCTTGGCCGCTTCATAGATCACGCGCATGCCGTCATAGCCACCCACCGCCATGAAGTTGGGGCGCAAGCCGTTGTTGGCCTTCTGGAAGG
>JAABRA010000384.1 GCA_011391155.1 Burkholderiales bacterium | reverse complement strand
GCGGCGACCGTGGCGCCGGGCTTCCCACAGGATGGGTGGCGTGGCCGCCAGCGCAATGCGGTTGCTGCCGCCGTCGCAGAGCAGGGACTTCACGCCGCCGTCGAAGCTGCGCTCCAGGCGGGCCAGCAAGGGTTCGCTGGTGTCGGGGTCGCTGTCCAGATTGACGACCAGCACCCCGTCCGGATGCAGCACGGCGCGGCAACGGTCGTAGAAGTCCTGGGTGGCCAGGGCCTGGGGCTGGCCCTGCGCGCCGAAACCATCGACCAGGATCACGTCATGACGCTCGGCGGTTTCGCGCATGTAGGCGGCACCGTCATCGGCCACCACCCGGAAACGCGGACCGTCGGGCGGCACCTGGAAGGCCTCGCGCAACGCTATCACCGCCGGGTTGATCTCGACCACCGTGATGTCGCACTGCGGCAGATGGCGGTGACAGTACTTGGGCAGCGAGCCACCGCCCAGGCCAATCATCAGGATCGAGCGCGGCGCGGGGTTGAACAGCAGGAACAGCATCATGGCCCGGGTGTATTCCAGCTCCAGGCGCGTCGGGTCGTCCAGGTTCATGGTGCTCTGTACCGTCTCCCGGTCGAAGCGCAGCGACACCCGACGTCCCTCGGTATGGACCACGGGGAGCGGTGCGGCGGGCGCAGGAGGCAGCGGGAACTCGGCGGGCATGGGACGGGGCGATGCGGCGTGCAGGACCATAACGGTAACCGGTTTTCAGGCTGGCGCGGATGGGCCTGCGACACCCCTGCCGCTGCAAAACCTAGGGTAAACACTGAGCAATTAAGTGCATCAACCTCTTGAACTAGTTATTTTTCATAATCATAATTCGCCCAACAGGAGTCCCCAATGACGAAGAAAAATTCCGACCTCCATCTCGACATTCGCGGCGACGACCGGGAAGTGGCGGTGATCCGCCTGACCCGCCCGGCCAAGCGCAACGCCCTCAATGACGCGCTGATCCTGGCCATCCGCGACACCTTCGACCACCTGCCTGCCAGCGTACGCGCTGCGGTCATCGACGGCGAGGGCGACCACTTCTGTGCCGGACTGGATCTGTCCGAGCTGTCCGAGCGCGACGCCGGCCAGGGCCTGATGCATTCGCGCATGTGGCACGCCGCGCTGGAGCGCGTGCAGTACGGCCCGGTGCCGGTAATCGCGGCGCTGCATGGCGCGGTGGTGGGCGGCGGGCTGGAGCTGGCCAGCGCCTGCCACATCCGCGTGGCCGATGACTCGACCTTCTATGCCCTGCCCGAAGGCACGCGCGGCATCTTCGTGGGCGGTGGCGGCGCGGTGCGCATTCCGCGCCTGATCGGCGCGGCACGCATGACCGACATGATGCTGACCGGCCGCGTCTACAACGCCGTGGATGGCGAGCGCATCGGCCTGGCCCAGTACCTGGTGCCCGCGGGCACGGCGTTCGAGAAGGCCTTCGAGCTGGCCCGGCGCATCGCCACCAATGCGCCGCTGACCAACTACGCGCTGATGCACGCCCTGCCGCGCATCGCCGAGCAGCCCGCCGACCAGGGCTTCTTCACCGAAGCCATGATGGCCGCCATCGCGCAGAGCGCGCCCGAAGCCAAGGACCGCGTGCGCGCCTTCCTGGATGGCCGCGCAGCCAAGGTGCAGAAGGCCTGAGCGGCGCTGGCCGATTCAAAAAGACCCGCACGGAGACAAGACACCATGACCGCCCTGAAATTCCGCCCCCTGACCTTTGGCGTCACCCGCGTCGTGGTGCGCAACGGCGCGCCCGGCGTGCGTTACGTCAAGGCCGAACAGCCGCTGCAGGACCACCCGCCGCGCCTGACCGACCGCCTGCAGCACTGGGCCGAGACGACACCGGAGCGAACCTTCATGGCGCGACGCGTCAAGGGCGCCGACGGCGCCACCGGCGACTGGCGCCACATCAGCTACCTTGAGGCCTGGGCCAGCGCCCGCGCAATTGCACAGGGGCTGATCCACCGCGGCCTGAGCGCGGAACGCCCGGTGGTCATCCTGTCGGAGAACGACCTGGAACACGCGCTGCTGGCGCTGGGCTGCCTGGTGGCCGGCGTGCCCTTTGTGCCCACTTCTCCGCCCTACTCGCTGATCAGCACTGACTATTCCAAACTGCGCCATGTGCTGGACACCGTGACGCCCGGAATGGTGTTCGCCGCTGACGGCGCACGCTATGGCAAGGCCATCCAGGCGGTGGTCGGCGCTGACGTTGAAGTGGTGCTGACCCAGGGCACGCTGCCCGCGCGCGCCAGCACCGCCTTCGCCGAGCTGCTGGCCACGCCAGTCACCGACGCGGTGGACGCCGCCATGCGGGCCACGGGGCCGGACACCATCGCGAAATTCCTCTTCACCAGCGGCTCCACCAAGCTGCCCAAGGCGGTGATCAACACCCAGGGCATGTGGTGCGCCAACCAGCAGCAGATGGCCCAGAGCATGCCGGTGCTGACCGAAGCGCCACCGGTGCTGGTGGACTGGCTGCCCTGGAACCACACCTTCGGCGGCAACCACAACTTCGGCATGGTGGTCTACCACGGCGGCACCATGTACATCGACGACGGTAAGCCCACGCCGGCACTGATCGCCGAGACCCTGCGCAACCTGCGCGAGGTGGCGCCCACGGTGTATTTCAACGTGCCCACCGGCTTCGAGGCGATTGCCAGCGCCATGAAGACCGATGACGCGCTGCGCAGCAAACTGCTCTCGCGCGTGCGCATGTTTTTCTATGCCGGCGCCGCGCTGGCCCAACCAATCTGGGACAGCCTTTATGAATCCGAGGAGCGCGAGATTGGTGAGCGCATCGTGATGAGCACCGGCCTGGGCATGACCGAATCCGGCCCCTTTGGCCTGTTCGTCACCAACCCGAACGTCAAGGCGGGCGACCTGGGCGTGCCGGCACCGGGCCTGGAGATCAAGCTGGTCGACATGCAGGGCAAGGCCGAGGTGCGTTACCGCGGCCCCAACATCACGCCAGGCTACTGGCGCTCGCCCAAGGAGACCGCCGAGCACTTCGACGAAGAGGGTTACTTCTGCTCGGGCGACGCGGTCAAATGGATTGACGAGGACAACGTCCACCTGGGCCTGAAGTTCGACGGGCGCATCGCCGAGGACTTCAAGCTCGCCACCGGCACCTTCGTGAGCGTCGGCCCGTTGCGCGCGAAGATCATCGGCTCGGCGGCGCCCTACATCCAGGACGTGGTGATCACCGGCCTGAACATGCACGAGGTCGGCGCCATGGTGTTCCCCAACGTCACGGCCTGCCGTGACCTGAGCGGCCTGCCCGCCGACGCGCCTGTCGAGCAGGTGCTGGCCAGCCCTGGCGTGCACGCCCGCTTCCAGGGCATGCTCAACAAGCTGTCCGAGAGCGCCACCGGCAGCGCCAACCGCATCGCGCGCCTGTGCCTGCTGTCCGAGCCGCCCACCATCGACCGCGGCGAGATCACCGACAAGGGCTCGATCAACCAGCGCGCCGTGCTCTCGCACCGCGCGGCCATCGTCGACGCCCTGCACGCCGACACCTTGCCCGGTCTGCTCAAGCCCACGGCGCATTGAGCGTCCCACCCATCTGACCTGATCCGACTCAACGCTTTTCAAGGAACCCCCATGGCCGCCTCCAAAGGATTTTTCAACGCCTTCGCCGATGTCTGGATGCTCGACGGCGTGCGCACGCCGATGGTCGACTACTGTGGCTCGCTCGGCCACATTTCCCCGACCGACCTGGGCATCAAGGCGGCCCGCGCCGTGCTGGAACGCGTCGGCGTGCCGGGTGGGCACATCGGCTCGGTACTGGCCGGCAACATGGCCCCGGGCGACTACGAGCAATTCATGCTGCCGCGCCATATCGGCCTGTATGCCGGCGTGCCGCAAGAGGTGCCGGCGCTGATGGCCCAGCGCATTTGCGGCACGGGTTTCGAGCTGTTCCGCCAGGCTGGCGAACAAATCCAGGGCGGCAGTGCCGACGTAGCGCTGGTGGTGGGCGCGGAGTCCATGACGCGAAACCCGATTGCCGCCTTCACGCACCGCACCGGCTTCAAGCTGGGCGCGCCGGTGGAGTTCAAGGACTTCCTGTGGGAAGCCCTGTACGACTCCACCGTGGGCATCACCATGATCCAGACCGCCGAGAACCTGGCGAAGAAGTACGGTGTCACCCGCGCGGAAGTGGACGCCTTTGCGTCCGAGTCCTTCGCCCGGGCCGTGGCGGCGCAGCAGGCCGGCTTCCATGCCGGTGAAATCGTGCCCGTCATCACCGAGAAGTTCGAGCTTGAAGGCTACAAGACCCGCGGCATCAAGCTGCAGGGCAAGATCACCGAAGTGGCGCACGACACCCACGCGCGCATCTCGCCGGTCGAGGTGCTGGCCAAGCTGCGCACCGTCTACCCTGAAGGCGTGCAGACCGGCGGCAACAGCGCCGCGCTGGTCGATGCCGCCGCGGCGGCCGTGGTGGCGTCAGGCGGCTACGCCCGCGCCGAGGGCAAAAAGCCGCTCGCCCGCCTGGTGGCCGCAGCGGTGGTGGGCGTGCCGCCCGAGATCATGGGCATCGGCCCGGCGCCGGCCATCCGCCTGGTGCTGGAACGCGCCGGCTTGAGCCTGGACCAGGTCGGCCGCTTTGAGATCAACGAAGCGCAGGGCGCGCAAACCCTGGCCGTGGGCCGCGAGCTGGGTCTGGACCTGGCGAAGCTCAACGTCAACGGTGGCGCCATCGCGTTGGGCCACCCGCTGGCCGTGACCGGCGTGCGCCTGACGCTCACCCTGGCGCGCGAGATGCAACGTGCCGGCGTGCGCTACGGTGTGTCCTCGGCCTGCATTGGCGGTGGCCAGGGCATTGCGCTGCTGCTGGAGAACCCGGACGCGGCCTGAAAACCCGAATTTCACATCAAAACGGCACCTTCCCAGCATCATCCGGTCATCAATAGCTGCTAATTCGATAGCACTCAAGGAGTCATTCACATGAACATTCAAGGACAAGCCGCCCTCGTCACCGGCGGCGGATCGGGCCTAGGCGAAGCCACGGCGCGCGAACTGGCCCGCCTGGGCGCCAAAGTCGCGGTGCTCGACGTGAACCTGGCCAACGCCGAGCGCGTCGCCGCAGAGATCCAGGGCGTGGCCTGCCAATGCGACATCACCGACAGCGCCAGCCTGCAGGCCGCCATCGACGACGCCGCCGCGGCCCACGGCCCGGCGCGCATCCTGGGCCACATCGCCGGCATCGGCGCGGCCAAGCGCGTGATCGCCAAGGATGGCAGCCCCGCGCCGCTGGAAGACTTCGCCCGCGTCGTCAACGTCAACCTGATCGGCACCTACAACGTGGCACGCCTGTTCGCCGCGGCCTGCGCCAAACTCGATCCGCTGGAAGACGGCGAACGCGGCGTGATGGTGTTCACCGCCTCGGTCGCCGCGTTTGACGGCCAGGTCGGCCAGCAGGCTTACAGCGCCTCCAAGGGCGGCGTGGTCGGCATGACGCTGCCGATGGCGCGCGACCTGGCGCAGCACGGCATCCGCGTCTGCACCATTGCCCCCGGCCTGTTCAGCACGCCGCTGATGAAGACCCTGCCCGAGCCGGTGCAAGCCTCGCTGGCGGCGAGCATTCCGTTTCCGCAACGCCTGGGAAAACCCGAGGAGTTCGCGGCCCTGGCTGCGCATATCGTCACCAACACGCACCTGAACGGCGAAGTGATCCGCCTGGACGGCGCGCTGCGCATGGCTCCCCGCTGAATTTTTCCGGACGTCCTCATGAGCAAAACCACCGTCTACGAGATCAAGGTGCAGTTTGGCGACTGCGACCCGGCCGGCATTGTGTTCTTTCCCAACTTCTCGAAGTGGATGGACGCGGCCTCGCTGCACTTCTTCATGGAATGCGGCGTGCCGCCCTGGCGCGAGCTGAAGAAGACCACCGGCATCATCGGCACGCCGCTGCTGGAGATCCACACCAAGTTCATGCGCCCCGCCACCTACGGCGAGACGCTGTACGTGCACACCAGCATCGAATCCTGGGCCGCCAAAACCTTCGTGCAGAAGCACGTCGTGAAACGCGACGACATGGTGCTGTGCGAGGGCCGCGAGACGCGCGCTTTCGTGATCCACCCCGAAGGCGAGCCGGACCGCATCAAGGCGATTCCGGTCCCCGAGGACATCAAGGCCCTGTGCAGCTAACTTTTCCCTGTGTTCCCCCTGCGTTTTTCAACCCACCTCTATCAGGAGACAAGCATGAACTTCAAGAAAACCCTTCTGGCCCTGGCCATCACGGCTACTGCTGCCACGGTCGCCCAGGCCGATGTCAAAGTTGGCGTCACCCTGTCGTTGACGGGTCCGGGCTCCGGACTGGGCATTCCGATGCAAAAGCAGCTCGCCCTTTTCCCCAAAACCATTGCCGGCGAAAAGGTGGATCTGATCATTCTTGACGATGCCTCCGATCCCGGAAAGGCGGCCGCCAACGCGCGTCGCTTCGTGACCGAAGACAAGGTCGACGTCATCTTTGGCGCAAATCTGACACCGACCTCGGCTGCCGTAGTACCCATCGCGTTCGAAGCCAAGACAGCCCAGGTTTCCGGTGCGCCCGTGCCACCCCAAGGCGACAAAGAATTGTTCCTGTTCCGCCTGCCGCAAGGTTTTGCAGTGATGGCCCACGCCGTGGTCGAGCACATGAAAAAGCAAGGTGTCAAATCCGTCGGCTTCCTGGGTTATGCGGACGGCTACGGCCAGGGCTGGCTGGCCAACATGGGTCCCATGCTGGACAAGGCTGGTATCAAGATGGTCGACGTGGAACGTTTTGCCCGCACCGACACCAGCGTGACCCCGCAGGCGCTCAAGCTGACGGCTGCCAATCCTGATGCGATCCTGGTGGTTGCCTCCGGCTCCGGCGCGGCGATGCCGCAACTGGCGCTGGCCGAACGCGGCTACAAGGGCAAGATCTACCAGACCCATGCCGCCGCCACACCTGACTTGATGCGCATCGGCGGCAAGACGGTTGAAGGTACCTTCGTGGTCTCCGGCCCTGCGCTCCTCGGTGACCAGTTGCCAGACAGCCACCCGTCGAAGAAGCAGGCGATCAACTTTGTCACCAACTTCGAAAAAGCGAACGGTGCCAATTCACGCAACCAGTTTGCCGGCCATGCCTACGACTTCCAGATTGCCATGGAAAAAGTGATTCCGGTGGCGATGAAGAGTGCCAAGCCGGGTACGTCCGAATTCCGCATGGGTATCCGTGACAGTCTGGAAAACATGGGGCGCACCGTTTTCTCGCACGGTGTCATGAACTGGACCGCCAAGGACCATGACGGCTACACCCTGGAAACCGGCGTCATGACCAAGGTCGTCGACGGCAAGTTCATCGTCCAGTAAGACCTCTGGCACAGGGGCGTTGCAACACCGATTGCAGCGCCCCGGCCCTTATTCCTGCGCTTCACCGACCCTTCTCTCACTCCTGCAAGGCACTTCATGGACTTCTCGATTGCCAGCATCCTGATGCTGGACGGCGTGACGAACGGCGCCATTTATGCCCTGTTGGGATTGGCCACGGTACTGGTGTTTACCGTCACCCGGGTGATTTTCATTCCGCAGGGCGAATTCGTAGCCTATGGCGCGCTGACGCTGGCCATGCTGCAAACCGGAAAGATCCCGGGAACGGTATGGCTTCTGTTGATCATGGCGGCACTGGCCGCCCTGATGGAGGGCGTGGCACGCTGGCGCCACAACGGGAATCCCGGACGTGCCTTGAAGGCCGCATTGAAGACATTGATTTTTCCGGCCATCGTGTCGGGCCTGTCCATCTGGGCGGCACCGCAACAGTTTTCCCTGTGGGTCCAGGCGGCCTTGAGCGTGGCCATCGTGACCGCTTTTGGCCCCCTGGTCTACCGGGTGGCCTACCAGTCGCTCGAATCTTCGCCGCCCCTGGTGCTGCTGATTGTTTCGGTCGGCGTGCATTTCGCCATGACCGGCCTGGGCCTGTTGTTTTTTGGCGCCGAGGGCTTTCGCAACCCGCCCTTCTGGGACGAGCGATTCAACCTCGGGCCCGTCGCGGTCTCCGGCCAGACGGTCATCATCTTTGCCGTGTCGCTGGCACTGATTGTCCTGTTGTGGCTGTACTTCGAGCGCTCATTGCGCGGCAAGGCCCTGCGGGCAACGGCTGTCAACCGCACCGGCGCCCGCCTGATGGGCATTTCCAGCCACAGCGCCGGGCAACTGACCTTCCTGATGGCGGCCTTCATCGGGGCGTTGTCAGGATTGCTGATCGGGCCGACCACCACGGTCTTTTACGACTCCGGTTTCCTGATTGGCCTCAAGGGCTTTGTGGCCGCGGTCATTGCCGGCCTGTCGAGTTACCCCGGCGCGCTCATAGGCGCCCTGTTCGTGGGCATCGTCGAAGCGTTTGGCGCATTCTGGGCCAGCGCTTTCAAGGAAGTGATCGTGTTCACGATCATCCTGCCCGTTCTCCTCGTGCGCTCGCTGCGCAGCGGTCACTCTGACGAGGACCATTGAAATGAAGATCAAGAATTTCGCCCTGGTTTTGCTGGCCATCGCCATCCCGGTCCTTGCCTTGCTGCCCTTGCCCGATTTCTGGATCGTGCAGCTCAACTACATCGGCTTGTATGCCCTGGTGTGCCTGGGTCTGGTGTTGCTCACCGGCATCGGCGGACTGACCTCCTTCGGCCAGGCGGCCTTCGTGGGTATCGGCGCGTACACGACGGCATGGTTGACACTGAATACCGGCCTGTCCCCTTGGTTGACCCTGTTTGTGGGTCTGGCCATCACTGCGGCCAGCGCGCTGATCGTGGCCGCCATCACCCTGCGCATGTCCGGGCACTACTTGCCCCTGGCCACGATCGCCTGGGGGCTGTCGCTTTACTACCTGATGGGCAACCTGGCGCCGCTGGGCAAATACGACGGCCTGCAGGGCTTGAAAAGCTTGTCGATCGGCAGCCTGGACATCGGCCAGGGACGCTGGTTCTTCGTGTTGACCTGGGTAATCCTGCTGGCCGGCGCAACGGCGCTTCTGAACCTGCTCGATTCACGCCCCGGGCGCGCCATCCGGTCGCTCAAGGGCGCCTCGCAGATGGCGGAAGCCATGGGCATCAACACCTTCCGCTACAAAGTCAGCATATTCCTGATTGCGGCATTGCTGGCTTCCATCGGTGGCTGGCTGCTGGCGCATTTCCAGCTCACGGTCAACCCTTCCGCCTTCGGTCTGAAGATGGGCATTGAATACCTGTTCATGACCGTGGTGGGCGGTATCGGCTATGTCTGGGGCGCCATCGTCGGCGCAGGACTCATCAAACTGCTCGACGACTACCTGCAGGTCGCCCTGCCCGCCTTGATCGGCACCAGCGGCAGCTACGAGGTGATTGTGTTCGGGGTCGCCATCGTGCTGGTGCTGAAGTACCTGCCCGACGGCCTGTGGTCGCTGGTCGCCCGCTACCTTCCGAGCGCGCCTCGCCAGGTCGACTGGCAGGATGCCGGAAACCTGCCCAGCCGTGGCAAGCCAGCCAGAGGCGAGTCGGTGCTGAAGGTGGAGAAGATCCGCAAGCAGTTCGGCGGCCTGACCGCCGTGAACGACATCAGCTTTCAAATTGATGCCGGGCAGATCGTGGGATTGATTGGCCCCAACGGCGCGGGCAAGTCCACCACCTTCAACCTGATCACGGGGACCCTGTCCAAGACCCGTGGGCAAGTGTTGTTTCGGGGTCAGGACATCAGCACCTTGCCCGCACGCGGCATCGCTCGCCAAGGCATGGCGCGGACCTTTCAGCACGTCAAGATGATCCCTGACATGACCGTGCTTGAAAACGTTGCCATGGGTGCTTACTCCCGCGGACACAGCGGCATCGTTGCCTCCATGCTGCGCATGAACAAGTCCGAAGAACAGCGCATGATGAAAGAGGCCCAGCGCCAGCTGGAGCGCATCGGCATGGGTGAGCACCTGCACGAACAAGCCGGCAACCTGGCCATGGGCCCGCAGCGGCTGATGGAAATTGCACGGGCCTTGTGCTCCGATCCCGCGCTGTTGTTGCTGGACGAACCGGCTGCCGGTCTGCGCCACAAGGAAAAACAGGATCTCATCCAGGTACTGCGTCAGCTGCAAAGTGAAGGCATGAGCATCCTGCTGGTGGAACATGACATGGACCTGGTGATGGACGTGTGCGACCACCTGGTGGTGATGGAATTCGGCACCTTGTTGATCCAGGGCACGCCCGAAGAAATTCAGGCCAGCCCTGCCGTGCGCGCAGCCTATCTGGGAACGGAGCACTGACATGACCCATCCGCTACTTAAAGTCACCGACCTGCACGCCGGCTACGGCCGTGCCGAGGTGCTTCACGGCCTTGATCTGGAAGCAGCCCAGGGCAGCGTCATCACCGTGATCGGACCGAATGGCGCCGGCAAGTCCACCCTGCTCAACACCCTGATGGGCATTTTGCCCGGGCAGGGCAAGCTGGAATTTGATGGCCAGAACATCAGCGACCTGACGCTGGAAGAGCGCGTGATGATGGGCATCGCCCTGGTTCCGGAAAAGCGTGAGCTGTTTGGCACCATGCCCGTCGAAGACAATTTGGTGCTGGGGGGTTACTGTCAGATGCGCCTGGGCAACAAGCGCTGGCGCGATGGACTGGAACAGGTTTACGCATTGTTCCCCCGCCTGAAGGAGCGGCGCATGCAGCTGGCCGGCACCCTGTCGGGCGGCGAACGCCAGATGCTGGCCGTGGGCCGCGCGCTGATGTCCCGCCCGAAGCTGCTGATGCTCGACGAGCCCAGCCTGGGGCTGGCGCCGCTGATCGTGCGCGAGATCTTCCACACCGTGGAAAACCTGCGCAAGACCGGCGTGACCATCCTGCTGGTCGAGCAGAACGCCCGCGCCGCGCTGGACACCGCCGACTTTGGCTACGTGCTGGAGATGGGCGAGGTCGCGCTGAGTGGCCCGGCCGAGAAACTGGCCACCGACCCGCGCGTGATCGACACCTACCTGGGCGCGGCGCGCAAGAAGGCGGCCGCCTGAGCCGCGCAGGCAGGGTTCCATGGCGAGTCACAAGTCAGCAGCTGTCGGCGACCTGGATCCCCGCCGGAGCCTGCCGCCGGCTTGATCGGGGGCGGGGATAACAGCGCTCGTAGTGCCGTCATCGACTGAATCGTTGTATTTACTGAACAAAATTGGCATTAACCCAGCGTCAATTGGTCATATGACGCTATCTATTTAGTTGCAATCATGAACGCGTACCAGCCCCGCACCGACGACATGGCCTTCATCCTGCAGGACGTGCTGCAGGCGCCGGCCCGGCTGCAGGCCCTGCCCGCCTTTGCCGAGGTGGACCCGGACCTGATGCGCCAGGTGCTCGACGAGGCCGGCAAGTTCGTCGGCGAGGTGGTGGCGCCCCTGAACCGCGACGGTGACGAAATCGGCGCACGCTGGGACGCCGGCGCCGTCACCATGGCGCCGGGGTTCCGCGACGCCTACCAGGCTTTCTGGCAGGCCGGCTGGCCCGCGCTGGCCTGCGCAGCCGAAGACGGCGGCCAGGGCCTGCCAGCGGTGCTGGAGGCCACGCTGTACGAAATGCTCAGCGCCGCCAACCACGGCTGGACCATGGCGCCCGGCCTGCTGCACGGCGCCTACGAGTGCCTCAAGCACCACGGCAGCGACGCGCTCAAGGCGCGCTACCTGGAAAAGCTCGCCACCGGCGAATGGCTGGCCACCATGTGCCTGACCGAACCCCACGCCGGCAGCGACCTGGGCCTGTGCCGCACCAAGGCCGTGCCACAGCCTGGCGGCAGCTACCACCTTTCGGGCACCAAGATCTTCATCTCCGGCGGCGAGCACGACCTGACCGACAACATCGTGCACCTGGTGCTGGCCCGCCTGCCCGATGCCCCGCCCGGCCCCAAGGGCCTGTCGCTGTTCCTGGCCCCCAAATGGCTGCCCTCGACGGACTTGCTCCCGCTCCAGCCCGCCGGAACTGTTGCCGCTCCTGGCTTACTCCCTCTCCCGCCTGCTGGAACTGTTGCCGCTCATGGCTTACTCCCTCTCCCGCCTGCGGGAGAGGGCGGGGGTGAGGGTCTCGCCCGCAACCCCATCCATTGCGAGCGCATCGAGGAAAAAATGGGCCTGCACGGCAGCCCGACCTGCGTCATGCGCTTCGACGAGGCCACGGGCTGGATCGTCGGCGAGCCCGGACGCGGCCTGAACGCCATGTTCGTGATGATGAACTCGGCCCGTCTGCACGTGGCGCTGCAGGGCATCGGCCTGCTCGACGCGGCCTGGCAGAAGGCCGACGCCTACTCGAAGGAGCGGCGACAGATGCGCGCGCCAGGAGCCCCGAGAGCCGCCGGGCCGTCCCAAGGCGCGAGCGCCCCCTCGGGGGGCAGCGCCGCACGCGGAGCGGCAAGCGTGGGGGCGTCAGTGCCACCCAGCCTGATCCAGGACCACCCGGCCATGCGCCGCATCCTCGACACCCAGCGCGCCTGGATCGACGGCGGGCGCGTGCTGGCCTACCGCACCGCGCTGGAGCTGGACCTGCTCAAGCACCATCCCGACGCCACCCGCCGCGAGGCGGCGCAACGCTGGTGCAGCCTGGTCACGCCGGTGATGAAGGCGGCCTTCACGCACCAGGCGTTCTACGGCGCCAGCGAATGCCTGCAGGTGTTCGGCGGCCACGGCTACGTGCGCGAATGGGGCATCGAGCAGGTCGTTCGCGACGCGCGCGTCGCCATGATCTACGAAGGCACCAACGAGATCCAGGCCATCGACCTGCTGGTGCGCAAGGTGCTGGCCGATGGCGGCGCCAGCCTGTCGGCACTGCTGCATGAACTGCGCGCCGACCTGGACGCCAGCCACGCGCCCGATGCGCTGGCGCTGCGCCAGCTCGCCGCACTCGGTGAACTCACGCTCGAGCTGGTCGAAGCAAACGCCCGGGACAGTGCGCTGGCCTTTTGGGTCGCCGACGACTACCTGCGCGCCGTGGCCGTGGCCCTCATGGGCTGGGCCTGGTCGCGCATCGAGGCCGCACTCACGTCCCAGACCCCGGACCGGGCAAGCCGCTGGCAAGCACCGGCCGCGGCGCTGCGCCACTGGGTGCTGCCCGAATTCGACATGCGCGTGGCGATCATCCAGGCGCGCTGCATCACCAGCGTTGCCCATCGGGCCGAATGAAGGCGCCGATGGCCACCCGAGCAACATCCAAGTCTTCCCGCGCCGCCGTGGGCCCCGCCACCCCGGCCGCCGCCACCCCGGCGGCGGTGGATGCGGTCGACACCCGCTACCTCGAAACCCTGGTTGGCTACAACGCCCGCCGCGCGGCGCTGTCGGTGATCGGCCTGTTCCTGGAGCGCATGGCGGTGTACGGGCTCAAACCGGTGGATTTTTCGGTGCTGTCGCTGATCACGCACAACCCTGGCATCACCTCCAGCCAGCTGTGCAGCGCGCTCAATGTCCTGCCGCCCAACCTGGTCGGCATGATCAACGCGCTGGCCCGGCGCGGCCTGATCCAGCGGCTGCCCCACCCGCGCGATGGACGCGCACTGGGCCTGCATCTGACGGAGGCGGGACAGGCGCTGATGGTCGAGGCCGAGCAGACCGCCAGCGATCTCGAGAACCAGGCCACCGACCGGCTGAGCCCCGCCGAGCGCCAGACCCTGATCCGGCTGCTGCGCAAGGTGTATCTGGCGGCCTGAAGCGCCCCACCTGCGGGACTCACCCATGCAGGGAAATCCCTGACAGCTATGAAACTTGTAGCAATTTGAAATTTGCGCTATAGTCGCTGCGCCGGTCAGGCCGGATTCACAAAGGCCTGCTGCATTCCCCACCGCATCGAGGAGTACAAGCCCATGAGTTCCAAGGAAAATGTCGCCGTCAACCAGCTGCTGGCCCTGCTGGAAACCCGCTACGCGCTGCGCGTGCTGTGGGCGCTCAAGGACGGCCACCCCCAGACCTTTCGCCTGTTGCAGGACAGTGTCGGCGGCATCACCCCCAACACCCTGAACACCCGGCTGAAGGCCTTGCGCGAAGCCGGGCTGATCGGCCATGTCGACAAGGGTTACAACCTGACGCCCTCCGGCACCGATCTGCTCAAGCGCCTGTCCGACGTGCAGGCCTTCGCCGCCAAGTGGGTGGCCAGCCAGGCCAAAAAAGCCTAGGCGCGCCCGGCGCCCCGCCCCGAGGACAGGTTCGCCTGTCCTTTTTTCTGGGCGGCGCCCTGGCGGCACACCGGAGCGCCGCTGGCATAATCCAGCGCTGTTTTTCAAGCTTTTTTGGCACCTTCCCAGCGTCAAATGGTCTTGTCCAGCTATCTTTTTCAATCCAAGGAATCCCCATGATCACCACTGCCACCGGCCTGCAATACGACGACACCATCCCGGGCGAGGGCGCCGAAGCCACAAAAGGCCAGAGCGTCACCGTGCATTACACCGGCTGGCTCTACAACGACGGCGTCCAGGGCGCCAAGTTCGACTCCAGCAAGGACCGCAATGACCCGTTCGTGTTCTCGCTGGGTGCGGGCATG
>JAABRA010000383.1 GCA_011391155.1 Burkholderiales bacterium | reverse complement strand
GGCGCGCCGGCCGAGAGCAAGCCGGCGGAAGCACCGGCGTCCAAGCCGGATGCGGCGCCCGCGGCGGCGGCGGGAGGCTGCGGCACTTCCTGCGCCTGCCACTGAGTCCTGCGACCGGCTCATCCCAACACCCTCCCGCCATGAAACGCCGCATCCAGCAATATTTCATCACCGGACTGCTGGTCTGGTTGCCCATGGGCATCACGGTCTGGATCCTGATGTGGTTGGTGGGCATGCTCGACGGCATCTTCCTCGCCGTGCTGGGGGCGGTGGACGCCCTCATCCCGGGCCTGCATGGCCTGGCGGACCGCCTGCGCAATGTGCCCGGACTGGGTGTGATCCTGGTCGCGGTCGTCATTTTTTCCACCGGCGTCTTTGTGGCCAACATGTTTGGCCAGTGGTGGGTGCGGCAGTGGGACATGCTGATGAACCGCATCCCCGTGGTGCGCAGCATCTACACCAGCGTCAAGCAGGTCGCCGACACCCTGTTCTCGGGCAGCGGGCACGCTTTTTCGAAAGCCTTGCTGGTCCAGTACCCACGCCATGGGTCGTGGACCATTGCGTTTCTGACGGGTCAGCCCGGCGGTGAGGTTGCCGCGCACCTGGCGGGCGATTTCGTCAGTGTCTATGTGCCGACGACGCCGAACCCGACCTCGGGATTTTTCCTGATGATGCCGCGGGCCGACGTGGTCGAGCTGAAGATGAGCGTTGACGATGCCCTGAAGTACGTGATTTCCATGGGGGTCGTGGTGCCCGGGGGGGCATCAGCCCTGCCGGCGCAAGCTGCCTTGCCCTCGAAGTCCTGATTTTTGAATTTTTGTTCCCTTCGCCCGCAAGCCCATTGCGGCGCTGTCCGTGAAAGAATATTTATGTCCATGCGTTCCCATTACTGCGGTCTGGTGACCGAAGCCCTGATCGGCCAATCCGTGACCCTGTGCGGCTGGGTCAACCGCCGCCGCGACCATGGCGGCGTCATTTTTGTCGATCTGCGCGACCGTGAAGGCTATGTGCAGATCGTCTGCGACCCGGACCGCGCCGACATGTTTGCCACCGCGGAAGGCCTGCGCAACGAGTTCTGCATCCAGATCAAGGGCCTGGTGCGTCCGCGCCCCGAAGGCACGGTCAATGCCAACCTCAAGAGCGGCAAGATCGAGGTGCTCTGCCATGAGCTGAAGGTGCTCAATCCGTCCGTCACGCCGCCGTTCCAGCTTGACGACGACAACCTGTCGGAAACCACGCGCCTCACGCACCGCGTGCTGGACCTGCGCCGCCCCTACATGCAGAACAACCTGATGCTGCGTTACCGGGTGTCGATGGAAGTGCGCAAGTTCCTCGATGCCAATGGCTTCATCGACATCGAAACCCCCATGCTCACCAAGAGCACGCCCGAAGGCGCGCGCGACTACCTGGTGCCCAGTCGCGTGCACGACGGCCATTTCTTCGCGTTGCCGCAGTCGCCGCAGTTGTTCAAGCAGTTGCTGATGGTGGCGGGCTACGACCGTTATTACCAGATTACCAAGTGCTTCCGCGACGAAGACCTGCGCGCCGACCGCCAGCCGGAATTCACCCAGATCGATATCGAAACCTCGTTCCTGAGCGAGGAAGAGATCCGGGCCATGTTCCAGGGCATGATCACCACAGTGTTCAGGAACACGATCAATGTGGACCTCGGCGAATTCCCGGTCATGACCTACCAGGACGCGATGCACTTGTACGGCTCCGACAAGCCGGACCTGCGCGTCAAGCTGCAGTTCACCGAAGTCACCGACGTCATGACCGATGTCGACTTCAAGGTGTTCTCAGGCGCCGCCACCATGAAGGGCGGCCGGGTGGTGGCCCTGCGTGTGCCGGGCGGCTCCAAAGAGGGCGGCGGCATCAGCCGGGGCGAGATCGACGCCTACACGGAATTCGTCAAGATCTATGGCGCCAAGGGCCTGGCCTACATCCGCGTCAATGAGCTGGCCAAGGGCCGCGATGGCCTGCAGTCGCCCATCGTCAAGAACCTCCACGACAAGGCCCTCAACGCCGTGCTGGAGCGCAGCGGTGCGCAGGATGGCGACCTGATTTTCTTCGGCGCGGACAAGGAAAAGATCGTCAACGACGCCATTGGCGCGCTGCGCATCAAGATCGGCCAGAGCGAATTCGGCAAGAAGAACGGCCTGTTCGAGGCCGGCTGGCGCCCGTTGTGGGTGACGGATTTCCCGATGTTCGAGTTCGACGAGGAAAACCAGCGCTACACCGCCGTGCACCACCCCTTCACCGCGCCCAAGGACGGCCACGAAGACTGGATGGTCACCGCGCCCGAGAAATGCATCTCGCAGGGCTACGACATGGTGCTCAATGGCTGGGAAATGGGTGGCGGGTCGGTGCGTATCCACCGCGCCGACGTGCAGCAGAAAGTGTTTGACGCGCTCAAGATCACCCCCGACGAAGCCCAACTCAAGTTCGGCTTCCTGCTGGACGCCCTGCAGTACGGCGCGCCCCCGCACGGCGGCCTGGCCTTTGGCCTGGACCGCATCGTGACCTTGATGACCGGCGCCGAGTCGATCCGCGACGTGATCGCCTTCCCCAAGACCCAGCGCGCCCAGTGCCTGCTGACCCAGGCGCCCAGCCCCGTGGACGAGAAGCAGTTGCGTGAACTGCACATCCGCCTGCGCACGCCGGACGCCGTCAAGGCGGCCTGATCGCAGCCTTCAGGTGGTCAGGCATGAAAAAGGGCGCTCAGTGAGCGCCCTTTTTGGTTCGGGAAATTCATCGGAAAACACTCAATTAGTCCTAAAATAATAGCTAACAAAGACCAAATGACGATGGGTTAACGCCATTTTCGGTCATATTTCCCCCCCGGAAAACCCGTTTCCAGCCTCAACCCAGCCGCGCGAGTTGTTCCCGCAGCTTCGCCAGTGTGGCGGTGAAGTCAGCCACGCGCTTTTGCTCCTGGTCGATCACCGCTGGCGGCGCCTTGGCGACGAAGGCCTCGTTGCCCAGCTTGGCGGTGGCCTTGGCGATCTCGCCTTCCAGCCGCGTGGCCTCCTTGCCCAGCCGGGCTTTTTCCGCGGCCACGTCCACCTCCATGAACAGGCACAGGCGCGCTTCGCCCACCATCGCCACGGGAGCGGCCTGCGCGGCGGCGGCCCATGCGGCATCGTCGGCAAACACCGTCACTTCCTTGAGCTTGGCCAGCGCCTGCAGCACGGGTGCTGCTGCGGTCATGAAGGCTTTATCACCCACCACGAACAGCGGCAGACGGGTGGCGGGCGACACGTTCATCTCGCCGCGCAGGTTGCGGCAGGCGTCCACCAGGGCCTTGAGCTTGGCCACATGCGCCTCGGCTGCTGGGTCGATGCGCTCGGGCTGACTGACCGGGTAGGCCGCGATCGCCACGGATGCGCCGCCACGTCCGGAGGCATCGGAAGTTGCGGGGGCCCCTCGCCCCGCAACCGGCGCCACCTTCTGCCAGAGTTCCTCGGTGATGAACGGGATGATCGGGTGGGCCAGGCGCAGGAGGGTTTCCAGCGTGCGGATCAGCGTGCGCCGGGTGGCGCGCTGCTGCGCGGCGTCGCCGGTGTTGATCTGAACCTTGGCGATTTCCAGGTACCAGTCGCAGAACTCGTTCCAGACGAAGTCGTAGAGGCTGTTGGCCACGTTGTCCAGGCGGTATTCCGCAAAGCCCCGGGCCACGTCGGCTTCGACGCGCTGCAGCAATGAGACGATCCAGCGGTCGGCCTGCGAGAAGGCCAGATACGGCGCGGCTTGCCCGCTTTCACTCCCTCGCCCGCTCGCGGGAGAGGGTTGGGGTGAGGGTAGACCCGCTGCACATTGGTCAGCGGCGTGCTCGCTCAGGCCGCAGTCCTGCCCCTCGCAATTCATCAGCGTGAAGCGCGTCGCGTTCCACAGCTTGTTGCAGAAGTTGCGGTAACCCTCGCAGCGCTTGCTGTCGAAGTTGATGGAGCGCCCCAGCGAGGCCAGCGCGGCAAAGGTGAAGCGCAGCGCGTCGGCGCCATAGGCCGGAATGCCCTCGGGGAACTCTTTTTCGGTGTTCTTGCGCACCTGTGGTGCGGTCTCGGGCTTGCGCAGGCCTTCCGAGCGCTTGGCCAGCAGCGGCTCCAGCGAAATGCCGTCGATCAGATCGACCGGGTCCAGCACGTTGCCCTCGGACTTGCTCATCTTCTTGCCCTGCGCGTCGCGCACCAGGCCGTGGATGTACACATGCCTGAACGGCACGCGGCCGGTGAAGTGGGTGGTCATCATGATCATCCGGGCGACCCAGAAGAAGATGATGTCATAGCCGGTGACCAGCACGCTGGAGGGTAGATACAGGTCGTAGTCCGATAGAGCCTTGGTGTTGGAGCCGCTGGCGATCGCACCGGAACTGGCCTTGCTCATACTCGCTTCGCTCGCCAAATCGCTGCGTCCAGCCCCGGCACGCTCTCCAGCTACGTCGTCGCTGTTGCCCCAACCCATGGTCGAGAAAGGGACCAGAGCGGAGGAGTACCAGGTGTCCAGCACGTCCTCGTCGCGACGCAGCGTCTTGCCGGGCGCCTGGGCCTGGGCTTCGGACTCGTCGCGGGCGACGTACACGTTGCCGTCTTCGTCGTACCAGGCCGGAATCTGGTGACCCCACCAGAGCTGGCGGCTGATGCACCAGTCCTGGATGTTGTTCATCCACTGGTCGTAGGTGTTGACCCAGTTCTCGGGCACGAACTTGACCTCGCCGGACTTCACCGCGTCGATGGCCTTCTGGGCGATCGAGCGGGTGTCGTGGTCGGGACCGGACCCGGACCCGGCGCCGGGCCGCCCCAAGCCGGGGCCAGCCCCCTCGGGGGGCAGCGAACCACGCGCAGCGGGGAGCGTGGGGGCCTTGTTCATGGCCACGAACCACTGGTCGGTGAGCATCGGCTCGATCACCTGGCTGGTGCGGGCGCAGCGCGGCACCATCAGCTTGTGTTTTTTGGTTTCGACCAGCGCGCCCAGCGCCTCCAGGTCGGCCACCACCTTCTTGCGGGCCACGAAACGGTCCAGCCCCTGGTAGGCGGCGGGGGCTTCTGCGTTGATCTTCGCGTCCAGCGTCAGCACGCAGATCATCGGCAGCTTGTGGCGCTGGCCAACGGCGTAGTCGTTCTGGTCGTGTGCCGGCGTGACCTTCACCACGCCGGTGCCAAAGGTCTTGTCCACGTAGTCGTCGGCAATCACCGGAATCTCGCGGTCGCAGAGTGGCAGCTTCACCATCCGGCCGATCAGGTGCGCGTAGCGCTCGTCTTCCGGGTGCACCATCACGGCCACGTCGCCCAGCATGGTCTCGGGCCGGGTGGTGGCAACCACCAGGCCTTCCACTAGTTCGCCGTTGACCAGCTGTGGGCCATTGGCAAACGGGTAGCGGATGTGCCAGAGAAAACCGTCTTCCTCTTCGCTTTCGACCTCCAGGTCGCTCACCGCACTCTGCAGCACCGGGTCCCAGTTCACCAGGCGCTTGCCACGGTAGATCAGGCCCTGCCCGTAGAGCTGCACGAAGGTTTCCGTCACCGTTTTGGACAGCTTGGGGTCCATGGTGAAGTACTCGCGGCTCCAGTCCACGGTGTCGCCCATGCGGCGCATCTGGGTGGTGATGGTGTTGCCACTTTTCTCTTTCCACTCCCAGACCTTGGCCACGAAGTTCTTGCGCGCTTCCTCCGGTGTCGGCCCCATGTCGTGGCGGCTGATGCCCTGGGCCTGCAACTGGCGCTCCACCACGATCTGCGTGGCGATGCCGGCGTGGTCGGTGCCCGGGATCCAGGCGGTGTTGTAGCCGGCCATGCGGTGGTAGCGCGTCAGGCTGTCCATGATGGTCTGGTTGAAGGCGTGGCCCATGTGCAGCGTGCCGGTCACGTTGGGCGGCGGCAGCTGGATGGCAAAGTCCCTGCCCTGCGCGTGAGCCGCCGCGTCGGGTTGGCCCGTGCCCCGGAAACCCGCGACCCCGTAGCCGCGCCGCTCCCATTCCGGCCCCCAGTGGGCTTCAAGCGCGGCGGGCTCGAACGATTTGGAAAGCGATAACAGGCCGGGTTGCTGGACGGTGTCGGACATGGAGGACCCAAAAACGGAAATCAGAATGAAAGACGGCATCCGATGGATGCCGCTGGGAGCGCGGGGGAGGTGGCAATTTTACTGGGCGACAGGGGATACCGTTTCGCTCACCCGGGCCGCTGCGATGCATTCACCCAGCACCTGCGCATTGCCCACCTGGTTGGCCAATAGCAGGATCAGGCGGGCGTTGAACAATTCGGACTCCGGGGGCGTCAGGCCGGCATGGGCTTCCAGCAGTTGCTCGTAGAAGCCGTCGGCGTCCTGGAGATGGAGGGTGGTTTTCATGGGGAGTCCTTCACGGGTTCACTTCAGGCCGAGCGCGCGCTCGACAGCACCGACCAGGTCGCTGTCCACGGCTTCGCCGGTGGCGCTGAGATAGCCGTCCGGGCGAACCAGCGCCCAGGCATGACCAAAGACGTGGCACGCGCCCTGCAGATGCCCCTGGGGATCGCGGATGTGCTCCAGCGCCTGGGCCCGGTCATCCGGCCCGACAACCTGGACGCACCGGACTGGTGCATGTTGGGCCAGTTGCTGCAGGCGCAAAGCGGCGGCGTGCGAAACGTCCCCGAACACCAGGACCAGCAGATCGGTGCCGGCCCACCGTAGCAGGTCGTTGACCGTGCCTTGCGTGTTGTCGGCCCAGCGAAACGCCACGTTCTGAACCGATTGGCCGCCCGTGCCTTCGCAGATGGACGAGCGGGTGTAGGTGTTGGCCACCGCCATGCGGCCGGTGTTGATCAGGGAACGCGCGAAGACGTGCTTTCGCGCCAGTCCAATGGCGGCCGCACGAAATGTGCGTTCCATGCCGTCGGCTGGGCGCAGGAAACGCGCTGTGCGGTTGGTGATCCGAACGTTCTGCTGCGCGGCTTCGAGCCGCTCGTCGTTGTAGCTGTCCAGCAACTTCGGGCTGGCGCGGCCACGCAGCACGGCCGCCAGCTTCCAGGCCAGGTTGTCGGCATCGGCCACGCCAGTGTTGCCGCCGCGCGCGCCAAACGGGCTGACGATCTTGGCGGTATCGCCCATGAAGAACACCCGACCGATACGCAGGCGGTCCAGGCACTGGCTGCGGTAGGCATAGGCGCCCGCCCAGACGATCTCGACCGCCACGTCGGCGCCGAACTGGCGCGCCAGGCGCTCGCGCACCACCTCCTCGCGGCTCACGGCCTCGGGGTCGGCATCGGGCGCCATCTGGTAGTCGATGCGCCAGACGTCATCGGCCATCAGGTGTTGCCAGACCGCACGGTTCTCGTTGAAGGGCGCCTCGACCCAGGTATGGCGTTCCACGGGCGGGCGCCGGGAGAAGCGCACGTCGGCAATGCACCAGCGGTCGTCCCCGCGGCGGCTCTGCATCGTCGCGCCGCACCAATCGTGAAACGCGGTGTGCGAGCCGGTGGCGTCGATCACATGGTCCGCTTCGATGCGGTAGCGGCCAGCCGGCGTCTCGACGGTGAGCGTGGCGACATCGTCATTCTGCGCAAACGCCGTGACGCGCGACTTCCAGCGCAGATCCACGTGACCCAGTTCCTGGATGCGCTCCACCAGGAAACCCTCGATGTAGAACTGCTGGATGTTGATGAACGGCGGCTGGCTGGACAGGTTGAAGTTGCCCTGCTGGCGCAGGTCGAACGAATACACCTCGTCGGACCCGGCAAAGGTGCGGCCCACGCTCCACTGGACGCCTTTGCGGGCGATGCGCTCGAAGATGCCCAGTTTGTCGAAAATTTCCAGCGACTTCTGCGTGTAGCAGATCCCGCGCGACGACGCACCTTTCACGCCCACGGTGTTGTCCTCGTCCAGCAGCATGGCCGACACACCGAGGCGCGCCAGTGAGCACGCCAGCGTGAGGCCGCTGATGCCGCCACCCACGATCACGATCGGGTGGCGCGCCACAGTCCCGCTGGTCAGCTCGGGCGGCTCGACAAAGGGGTACTCGGGCAGCGGGTAGCCCGCGCCCTGCGCGAACTCGTAGCTGTTGGTGAAAGCCACATCGCGGTACGGGGTGAGGCCAGGGGGAGGCTGCTTCATGGCGATGGGTGCTCCAGACGAAAATTCTGAACAAAAATGGCACTATCCCAGCGCCAAATGGTCTTTGGTTGCTACTTAAAGCGTAGTCTTTCAGGCGAGATCAAGAAATCGGGAAACCGATCATCAAGCGGCTATTTTGCGGCAGTTTTTCGCGAGGGTTCAAGCTTGCGCCTGGCGAGATGTGTTCCACGATCGTGATCGACATCGTTGCGCAGGCGAGCGCTTCGCGGTCCTGCGGTTTTGCGCCGCGAAGCAGGGTCAAACCCGAAGCCGCAATAGCCGGGGTCAATCCAGGCCATTGACGAAGCTCATTGGACGCCCGGCCGCGTTGGCGCTAGGCTTTCGCAGCTTTGGCATTCCGTCAGGGCCCAGACGACCCATTTGTTCAACCTTCTCAAGGAGATATCCATGGCAGCACTCAAAGGCTCGCGCACGGAGCAGTGCCTGAAAGACGCCTTCGCCGGCGAATCCCAGGCCAACCGCCGTTATCTGTATTTCGCCAACAAGGCCGACGTTGAAGGCCAGAACGACGTGGCAGCGCTGTTCCGCTCCACCGCAGAAGGCGAAACCGGCCACGCCCACGGCCACCTGGAGTTCCTGGAGCAGTCCGGCGACCCGGCCACCGGCATGCCGATCGGCCCGACCCGCGCCAACCTGGCCTCCGCCGTGGCCGGCGAGACGCACGAGTACACCGACATGTACCCCGGCATGGCCAAAACCGCCCGCGAGGAAGGCTTTGACGAGGTCGCGGACTGGTTCGAGACCCTGGCCAAGGCCGAGCGCTCGCACGCCAACCGCTATCAAAAGGCCCTGAACGAACTCGTGGACTGATCGCGACGGCACCTGCGCGGCTGTGATCCGTCGTTGCGGGGCCCTTCCGGAAATCCTCACGACCCTCAAGGTCGCTCCGGTTTCCGGCCCCCCGCGCCTGGGCTGACAGCCGCTCACTACGCCGCAGTGGCGTAGCGTTTTTGAAAAGGCTTCATCAAGTCCTTTCAAAAACCCACGCAATAACCCGCATCAGACGAGGACGAACCATGGCCACCGAAGGCAATCTGGAAGCCCCCACGCGTCATCCGCTGGACTGGAAGAACCCCGACTTCTACAACGAGGAAAAGTGCTTCCACGAGCTGGAGCGCATCTTCGACATCTGCCATGGCTGCCGGCGCTGCGTAAGCCTGTGCGGTTCCTTCCCCACGCTGTTTGACCTGGTCGACGACAGCAAGACCCTGGAGGTCGACGGGGTCGACAAGAAGGACTACTGGAAAGTGGTGGACCAGTGTTACCTGTGCGACCTCTGCTACATGACCAAGTGCCCGTACACGCCGCCGCACGCCTGGAACCTGGACTTTCCGCACACCATGCTGCGCGCCAAGGCCATCAAGTTCAAGAAGGGTGAAGTGGGCGTCGCCGAGCAATTTCTGGCCTCCACCGACGTGCATGGCCAGTTCGCCGGCATTCCCGTCGTGGTACAGGTGGCCAACGCGGTGAACAAGACCCAAGTCATGCGCAGCGTGATGGAAAACGTGGCTGGCGTGGACAAGGACGCCTGGCTGCCTTCGCTGGCTACGAAGAAGTTCCGCTCAGGTACGCCCAAGGCCAAGGCGACGACGGTGAATGACGGCGCCAGGACGCCCGGCAAGGTCGCCATTTTCGCCACCTGCTACATCAACTACAACGAGCCCGGCATCGGCCTGGACCTGCTCAAGATCCTCGACCACAACGACGTGCCTTACGTCATCGTCGAAAAAGAGAAATGTTGCGGCATGCCCAAGCTGGAACTGGGCGATCTGGATGCGGTCAACGCGTCCAGGGAAGCCAACGTCCCGGTGCTGGCGAAGTACGCCAGGGACGGCTATGCCATCCTGGCCGCCGTGCCCAGCTGCGCGCTGATGTTCAAGCAGGAAATCCCGTTGATGTACCCCCTTGATGCCGACGTGCAACTCGTCAAGGAACATATGTGGGACCCGTTCGAGTACCTGATGCAGCGCAAGCGCGATGGCCTGCTCAAGACCGAATTCCCCACGCCGCTGGGGAACGTCAGCTACCAGATTCCCTGCCACGGGCGCGTGCAGAACATCGGCCGCAAGACCGAGGAGATGCTCAAGATGATTCCGGGCACCGAAATCAACACCATCGAGCGCTGCTCGGGTCACGCGGGCACCTTCGGCGTGAAGAAGGCCACCCACCAGCAGGCCATGAAGATCGGCAAGCCGGTGTTCAAGGCCATGGCGACCATGAAGGACGGTGCGAAGCCGGACTACATCAGTTCCGACTGCCCGCTGGGCGGCCACCACATCGCCCAGGGCTTTGAGGTTAACGGGCTGGGTGCGCCCGAACTGAACCACCCGCTGACGCTGGTGCGCAAGGCTTACGGATTACGCTGAAACCTTGGAGGCCGGCTGCCGCGCCGTGCGGCAGGCAACTGCCGGCAGTGAATGGAGAAACCCACCATGCAGACCACCGGAAAGATCACCCGCGAGAGCCTCATGACGCTGGAGGCCTACAGCAAATGGCGCAAGGCGCACAAGCCGGAAATCATTGCGCACCGCAAACTGCGCTCGGTGCAGCTGGGCGAGCACATCAACTTGCAGTTCGAGTCCGAGATCACGATGCGCTACCAGATCCAGGAGATGCTGCGCGTCGAGAAGATCTTCGAGGAAGAGGGCATTCAGCAGGAAATCGAGGCCTATGCCCCGCTGGTGCCGGATGGCAGCAACTGGAAGGCGACGATGTTGATCGAATACACCGACATCAACGAGCGCAAGCGCGAACTGGCGCGCCTGATCGGCGTGGAAGACCGCCTGTTCGTCGAAGTTGAAGGCTATTCGCGGGTTTATGCGATTGCGGACGAAGACCTGGACCGCGAAAACGATGAGAAGACCTCGGCCGTGCACTTCGTGCGCTTTGAGCTCACCCCGGCCATGTGCGCGGCGGTCAAGGCGGGCGCCGCCGTCAAACTCGGCTGCGACCATACCCACTATCCGGCGCACACCGTGATCGGCCCCGAGGCGCTGGCTTCACTGGCCGGGGATCTGAAATAGCCGGATTGAAGGGGCTGAAGGGCTGGCGGACCATTCGACGGTGCCATCGTGGCGTGGGCCGGGGCCAGGGCACGTCGTCCCTGTGCTGGCTTGCGAGGCAACGTGCGTGCTTCGGGGTTACCCTTGTCGCGCAAAAACATTGATATAAATCATGCGTGCCGCAACACGGCTTGAAAACGGGTGCAAATTTCTTGACCCCTGAACTGGCCCGGTGTTCAATGGCGCTTACGCAATCCCCATTCGTTCAACCTGACTCAGGAGCCTGCAAATGACCCTATCTTCCCTCTCCCTGCTCGGTGCCTCCATGGTGCTGGCGCTGGCCAGTCTCAGCCCCGCCCATGCCGCTGTCGATGCTGACGCTGCGCAGGCCCTGTTGAAAAAGAACGATTGCACCAAGTGCCATGCCGTCGACAAGACCAAGAAGGGGCCGTCGTGGAAAAAGGTCGCGGCCAAGTACAAGGGCAAGGCGGACGGGCAGGAAAAGGCCATCAAGAACATGACGACGGGCAGCAAGGTCAAGCTCGAAGACGGCACGGAAGAAGAGCACAAAGTCATCGACACGAAGGACGCGGCGGCGCTGAAGAACCTGGCCGACTGGATTCTGGCCCAATAACGCCGCACCCGGTGACAGTAGCGAGGGGGTGGTTGAAATCCGGCCCTTGCGCAAACCCGGCCCCCCTGCCTGACCGCTGAACTTTTTCCGATGTCTGCTGTTTGATTCAAGGTGCGATATCAACGGTCGCACCTTGTTTTTTTTGGAAAGCCCGACCATGCACCCCCACCCCTTTTCGCTGCGCCCGGGTCGTCTCTGGGGTATGGCATGGCTGCTTGGCGCCTGGCTGAGCCTTCCCGGGATGGCCCAAACCACTGCCGCGCCGGCGCCGGCCGCAGCGTCGGCAATGGCCCAGGCACTGGACAACGCCACCTGCCTCAGCTGCCATGACGGCAAGAAGGGCAAGCTGGAGGTTCCTGGCGCTGACGAAAAGCCACGGGCACTGCACAGCGTGGCCCCGGACAAGTTTGGCGAAAGCGTGCATGCCAGGATGCAATGCGTCGCCTGTCACACCGACATCACCGACAACGCCGAAAAAGGCAACCTGCACGCGAAAGACACCACGCAGAAGCTGAAAAAGGTGGATTGCGCGGGCTGCCACCAGGGCTTGTGGGAGCAGGCTCAGAAGGATGGATCGGCCCAGAACAAGCCGCGTATGGGTGTCGTGGCGGAAAACATCGAGGCCTACCAGAAGTCCTTCCACGCACGCCCCAACGCCGACGACAAGACGAAACCCAACGCCTCGTGTGACAACTGCCACGACACGCACAGCTTCAAGGTGCCGGCCAAGGGCACGCCGCAATATGCCGAATATCGCCTGGGAATCTCCAAGGCCTGTGGCGAAAATTGCCATTCGGACCAGCTGGAAGCCTACGCGGGTTCGATCCATGGCAAGGAAGTCCTGGACAAGAAAAACGCCAAGGCGGCGGTCTGCTCCGATTGCCATAGTGCCCACGCGGTCAGCAACTCCTCAAGCGATCCGTTCAAGCTGTCCGTCACCGGCCAGTGCGGCAGTTGCCATGAGGACAACTACAAATCCTACAAGGCAACCTACCACGGGCAGATCAATACCCTGGGCTATGCCTACACCGCCAAGTGCTACAACTGCCACGGTAGCCACGAGATCCTGAAGGCCGATGATCCGAAATCGAAAGTCGCGCCGGAAAATCGCATGAAGACCTGCCGGGAATGCCACAACGGCAAGAAGGGCGTCGGCGAGGCGCCGGCCGGCTATGCCAGTTTCGAGCCGCACGGGCACGTCAATGACTTTGACCGCTATCCACAGATCTGGATCGCCTGGCAGATCATGGTGCAGTTGCTGGTGGGCACCTTCGGCTTCTTCTGGCTGCACACGGCGCTGTGGTTCTACCGCGAATACCAGGAGCGCAAGGCGCGCGCGGGTCAGACCCATATCAAGCCGGATGCCGTGCTGGCACGGCACCAGGGCAAGCATGTGAGGCGTTTCAGCCCGATCTGGCGCCTTGCCCACCTGACCTTTGCGCTGAGCCTGATGGTCTTGACGCTCACCGGCATTCCGCTGTTCTACCCCGACGCGCCCTGGGCCACGCCGCTCATGACCGCCCTGGGCGGGCCGCACATTGCCGGCCTCATCCACCGGGTGAGCGCGGTCATCTTTGCCGGTGTGTTCTTCTGGCACCTGTTCTATCTGGCCTTGCTGATCGGGCGCGACTGGAAGAACTTCAGGTTCTTCGGACCGAACTCGATGGTCCCGAACCTGCAGGACGGACGCGACATGCTCGCCATGTTCAAGTGGTTCTTCGGCAAGGGTCCGCGTCCCCAGTTTGACCGCTGGACCTATTGGGAGAAATTCGACTACTGGGCGCCGTTCTGGGGGGTGACGATCATTGGCGTCAGCGGCCTGATCATGTGGCTGCCGGGTGTTTTCGGCGCCTTCCTGCCGGGCTGGGTGTTCAACGTGGCCGCCATCTTCCACGCGGAAGAAGCCTTCCTGGCGGTGGTGTTCCTGTTCACGGTGCACTTCTTCAACAACCACTTCCGGCCGGACAAGTTCCCGCTGGATGTGGTGATGTTCACCGGCACGTTCCCGCTGGAGGAGTTCAAGCACCAGCATGCCGTGGAATACCAGCGGCTGGTGGATAGTGGCGAACTCGAGAAGTACCTGGTTGATGCACCGTCGGCGGGCAAACTGGCCGCCTCGAAGATTCTGGGCTTCACGCTGATCGTGTTCGGCCTGACCTTGCTGACGCTGGTCGGCATTGGATTCTTCACGGGGGGGTGATGGCCGGGGATGGGGTGCGGCATTCGCCGGAGCCCGGACTGCCGGGTCGTTTTTTGGATGACATCACTACGGTGATCGAAAGGAAGACATGGAAATCATCGAAGCAGACGTTGCCATCGTTGGCGCCGGCGGGGCCGGGTTGCGGACCGCCATTGCACTGGCTGAAGCCGATCCCAAGTTGCGCATTGCGCTGATCTCCAAGGTGTACCCGATGCGCAGCCACACCTGCGCGGCGGAAGGGGGTGCGGCGGGGGTGATCAAGAAGGACGACAGCCTGGCCCTGCACTTCGACGACACCGTGGGTGGCGGGGACTGGCTGTCGGACCAGGACTGTGTCGAGTACTTCGTCAGGGAAGCGCCCAGGGAATTGCTGCAACTCGAGCACTGGGGGTGCCCGTGGAACCGCGAGGAAGATGGATCGGTCGCGGTGCGGCCCTTCGGCGGCATGAAGAAGCAGCGCACCTGGTTTGCCGCTGACAAGTCCGGGTTTCACATCCTGCACACGCTGTTCCAGACCACGCTGCAGTTCCCGACCATCACGCGCTATGACGAGTATTTCGCGCTGGACCTGCTGGTCGATGAGGGCCGCTGCCAGGGCCTGACCGCCATGGAAATGCGCAGCGGCATGATCAAGCAGTTCAATGCCAAGTCGGTGATCATCTGTGGCGGCGGTGCCGGGCGCATGTTCCCGTTCACGACCAACGGTGCCATCAAGACGGGCGATGGCATGTCGCTGGCCTACCGCGCCGGCGTGCCGCTGAAGGACATGGAGTTCGTGCAGTACCACCCGACAGGGCTGCCCAACACCGGCAGCCTGCTGACGGAAGCCTGCCGCGGCGAGGGCGGCGTGATGCTCAACAAGAACGGCCGCCGCTACCTGCAGGACTACGGCATGGGCCCCGAGACCCCGCTGGGCAAGCCGCAACTCAAGACCATGGAACTCGGCCCCCGCGACCGTGTGAGCCAGGCCTACTGGCACGAGGTGCAAAAAGGCAATACCGTCACCACCCCGTGGGGCGAGTGCGTGCTGCTGGACATGCGCCATCTGGGTGAAAAATATATCGACGAGCGCCTGCCGCTCGTGCGCGAACTGGCTATCGCCTATCTGGGCGTGGACATCGTCAAGGATCCGGTGCCGATTCGTCCGGTGGTGCATTACATGATGGGCGGCATCTCTACCAATACCAAGGCCGCCACCGAACTGCCAGGCTTGTTCGCGGCTGGCGAATGCGCCTGCGTGAGCCTGAATGGGGCGAACCGGCTGGGCTCCAATTCGCTGACGGAATTG
>JAABRA010000382.1 GCA_011391155.1 Burkholderiales bacterium | reverse complement strand
GGGGCAAGGCGGCCGAGCTGGCCCGACGGGTTTGACGCCGTTTTAGGGTCAAATGGGGGCCATCCCAGCGTCGGATGGTCTTAGTTAGCTATAAATACAGGATAACCCCGGAAAACCCCATGGCCCTAAAATCCACCATTTTCAAGGCCAGCCTGTCGGTAGCCGACATTGACCACGGCTACTACGCCGACCACGCGCTCACCCTGGCGCGCCACCCCAGCGAAACCGACGAACGCATGATGGTGCGCCTGGTCGCGCTGGCGCTCAACGCGTACCAGTTGCAGACGGTCTGCCAAGGCGACGGCATCCTGGCCTTTGGCGCGGGCCTATCCGACCCGAACGACCCGGATCTGTCCTTGAAGGACTTCACCGGCCAGACGCGGCTGTGGGTCGAAGTCGGCCAGCCCGAAGACAAACCGATTGCCAAAGCCTGCCAGAAGGCCGATCAGGTGATCCTGTATGCGTTCAACCATGCCGCCGAGGTCTGGTGGCGCGGCATCGAGAACAAGCTCACCCGGCTGGACAAGCTGCAGGTGTGGCGCGTCCCGACGCCAGCGTCACAGGCGCTGGCTCAGCTCGCCCAACGCAACATGCAATTGCAGGCCACCGTGCAGGAAGGCACCCTGAGCCTTTCAGACAGCAAGACGCACATTGACATCGAGTGCATCCGCTGGAAATGACTTTCCCTCATATTTTTAGCTTTTCAGGGCCTATCCCATCGCGAATAGGTCATAGTTAGCTATAACTAAGGTAGTGATTTGCCATCCGACAGGCGCTCGGCCGCCCGCTCTGCGTAACGGTTGAAACGCCAGGCGCTGCCTTCGGCGGTGATGCGATGCCAGGTCTGGCGCTTCTGCACCGGCCCCATCTCCAGCCAATGCTGCACTTCTTCAAAGCTGCGTCCGCAGCCCTTGCAGACCGCATCGCCCTGGCTGGTGGAGCAGATGGCGATGCAGGGGGTGTCCGGCGTGGTGGCATACCAGGCTTGCCAGGCGCGCCAGGCTGGCGCGGGAAACCCCTGTTCTTCAAGCTCCCTTTGATGGTGGAAGACCATCTGCGCGTAGACCTCGCCCAGCGCGCGCAACTCGGGCGCCAGCAGCACGCCATCGGGAGAGGGGCTTCTTTCGCGCCAGAAGTTGATGGCGGCTTCGATATCGGTGATGTGGATGCCGGCCATGGTGAAAACGGGTCAGGGACGCAAATCATAAGCCGGCCCCTGCCCGCCAGCCCCGCGTCAGGTCTTGCGTGCACTGACCGGCGCCGTGCGCAGGCTCAGCAGCATGGTCGCCGCCAGGATGCCCACCACCACGCCCAGCGAGACGCCGACCGGAATCTTGTAGATATCGATCAGGCACATCTTGGTGCCGATGAACACCAGGATCACCGCCAGGCCGTAGTTCAGCAGATGGAACTTGTTGGCCACCGCCGCCAGCAGGAAGTACATCGCGCGCAGACCCAGAATGGCGAACACGTTGCTGGTCAGCACGATGAAGGGATCGCTGGTGATGGCGAAGATCGCGGGGATCGAGTCCACGGCGAAGATCACGTCGGTCAGCGCCACCAGGCAGATCACCATGAACAGCGGGGTGGCGATTTTCTTGCCGTTCTCGACGGTCCAGAATTTTTCCCCGTCGTAGTGCTTGCTCACCGGCAGGATGCGGCGCAACAGCTTGAGCGCCGGGTTGTCCGCCAGGTCGGGCTCCTTGCCCGCCGCCCACCACATCTTCACGCCGGTGAGGATCAGGAATGCGCCAAAGACATAAAGGATCCAGTGAAAGTGCGCCAGCAGCCAGCCGCCCACCAGGATCATGATGGTGCGCAGCACGATGGCGCCGATGATGCCGATCATCAGCACGCGCTTCTGGTAATGCGAGGGCACCGCGAAGTAGGTGAAGATCATCAGGAAGACAAAGATGTTGTCCACCGCCAATGACTTTTCAATCAGGTAGCCGGTCAGGAATTCAAGCGCCCGGGTGTTGGCGATCTCGACCGAGCCGGTGCTGTCGCGCACGGCCCACCAGAACAGGCCATTGAACATGAAGCTCAGCGCGACCCAGACCAGCGACCAGTTCAGTGCCTCCTTGAGGCCGATGTCATGCGCGCCCTGCTTCTTGAGAACGACGAAGTCGATGAACAGGGACGCGACCACGATGGCGACGAAAGTCGCCCACAGCCACGGCGGCGCCACGGTTTGAAACAGGGTTTCCATGCAAGACCTTTACAGACAGAAGTGTTGAGACTTCCGAAAGGTCTTGCGGGAGGGGACGGTGAAGCATCTCTGCAGGGCCCGGCTGCCGTGTTGCCACGACAACGTACTGACGGACCACTGCGCCGGCGGTCCATCAAAAGACCTTCCGGCTCGCTACTCCCCTTTCGGAGCGCCCGATTGTGCGGCCAGCGGGAAATTCCCTGCGGGCCGTGGGGAGTTGCCCGCGCGGGGCCGGTGCTATGCTCCGCGTCCATGAAGCTCGTTCTCAAATGGCTGCTCAGCGCGGCCGCCCTGCTGGCGGTGGCTCATCTTTACAGCGGCGTGCAGGTGCAGACCTTCACCTCGGCCATGCTGGCCGCGCTGGTCATCGGCCTGCTGAACACCATCGTGCGACCCATCCTGGTCCTGCTGACGCTGCCCGTCACGCTGGTCACGCTAGGCCTGTTCCTGTTCGTGATCAACGCCCTGATGTTCTGGTCCGCAGGTGGCCTGCTGCCCGGATTCCATGTGAACGGGTTTGGCGCTGCGCTGTTGGGCTCGCTGATCTACTCGGTGCTCGGCATCGTGATCGATTCAGCGCTCCAGCGCCTGTTCTCGAAGTCGTGACTCGGCCTGGCGCAGCCGGGTGTCGATGATCGAAGCCTCGATGTGATCGGCCGGCAGCAGATTGCCCTTGCCCGACACCGTGCGCGCAGCCTTGAACCGGTCCACGGCCCCGGCAAAGTCGTAAATCGCCATCTGCACCTCGCCTTCGGCACGAATGGCGCGCAGCGGCTCGTTTTGCGCCCGGTACGCCACGGCCAGCGCCTGCCAGGCCGCGGCATCCCGCGGATGCACCGCCACCCAGGTCTGCAGCAGGTCCACCGCCTGCGGGAACTGGCCTTCCCGCGTCCGTATCCGGGCCCCCAAGAGCAGTTCGGGCCGCCCGGTCTTTGCCCGGCCGTCCTGCGCCAGCAACCGCCCTGCCAGGGGAGCGTTGCCCGCCGACAAGGCGATTTCGGCAGCCAGCAGCCGTGCCTGGCGCGAGGCCGCCGCGTCGCCCTGGGTAACGGTGATCAGCTGTTGGGCCAGGCCCAGGGCGCGGCCCGGTTCACGCAGCCGCTCGCCCGCCAGCGCCGCGGAATACAGCACTGCGGCGCGACGGGGTTCGCTCAGGGACGCGAACCCGGACGTTTGTGGCTCGGCCATCCAGGCGCGCAGCAAATCGACGCCCGGGTAGGACAGCACGCGCGCCCGTGCAGCCAACATGGCGTGCTCCATCGACGGCTCTTGCGGGCCGGACCGCCGGGCGTCGATCAACACCCGTCCCTGCATGTCGCCGATGCGCTCGGTGGTCAGCGGGTGACTGCGCAGGTAGGGATAGGAGCCGTTGTCCGTCAGGCGCGAGGCTTGCTGGAGCTTCTCGAACATGCTCACGAAACCGCGCGGCTCGAACCCCGCCTGCGTCATGACCCCGTAACCCACGCGGTCGGCCTCGCGTTCCATGTCGCGCGAGAAATTCAACTGATTCTGGGTCGCGAGCGCCTGGCCGCCGGTGACCACGGCGCTGGCCAGTTCCGGGCTTTTGCTGGCGGCCAGCGCGGCCAGGATCATCGCGCCCACCATCAGCGGCGTCTGGCGAGTCTGTTGCGTCATCAGGCGGGAAATATGGCGTTGCGTGACATGACTGAGCTCATGCGCCAGCACCGAGGCGAGCTCGTCCGCGCTGGTCACCACGCCAATGAGGCCCAGATGCAGCCCCAGGAAGCCGCCGGGCAGCGCAAACGCGTTGACGGAGCCGTCGCGCCCCAGCAGGATGTCCCAGGCGAAGCGCTCGTCAAGTTCCGGCGGCAGTTCACCCCGGGCCCGGGCGGCCGCAAGCAGGGGTTGCCAGATGCCCTGCACGTACTCCATCAGGATCGGATCGTCGATGTAGTCCGGATCCCGGTAGAGCTCACGGATGATGCGCTCGCCGAGCTCCCGTTCAGCACCTGCCGTCATCTCCGCCCCGTCGCCCATGGCCGGAAGCTGGGCTTGGGCAAGGGCTGGGGGGGCCGCGAGGTGCGCTACTGTTAATAGAGCTAACAATGACCGTTTGACGCTGGGAATATGCATTTTTTGCCTAAAAACCGGGCATCAGAAGGCGTCGATCGGCACAAAGCCGAGCACCTGGGCGGTGCGGCTGTCCAGCAGCACGGTCCAGAACGCCTTGCGCGAGACCAGTGGCAGGTAGACCAGTTGCCCGGCGGGTTGGCCGGTCGCGGCCATCACGGCCTCGATTTCGGCCGCACGCGCCGGAAACCGGCGCGCGAGCTCGCCGGCGGGCCGGCCCGCCTTCAAAATGCGCGGGACTGCCGGCGCATAAGGCTGCCAGAAGTCCGGCCGCGCGCCCAGATGCAAGCCCTGCAGGGCCGCGAGGGTGGCGTCCACGCGCTCGCGCTCGCTGGAAAACGGACGAACGGCCAGCGTCGTGGGGCCGGCAAGCGGCAAGGCCACGATGCCCTGGGGAGATTGCGGCAAGAGTTCCTCGGGAACGTCAACAGCGTGAATGACGCGAAACCGGTCAATCTCAAAAACGAGGTGAACCGGGCGCGCCGCGTGAACCGTCCACAGCCCATAGCCCAGGCCCGCGAGTTGGATCAGGCCGATCAGCGCCAGATCACGGACCAGTTCCCGTCGGGGCTTGCTGCGATTGAACACGACCAACGTGAGCAGCGGGCCAAGGATCACATCCACCGTCACCACCAGCAGGAAGAGGTCCCTGCCGCCCGAGATCTCCCGGTAGGGATACGGGTACCAGACCCCAAAAACCAGCCACGCGGCGCATCCCGCCACAAGCAGGCTGATGAACAGGTGCACTGTCGCAGCCTTGAGTCGGATTTTCCAGTCTGTCATGGCCGTATGATGCTCGAAATCGATGAACGTTCTGTAAACCTGATCCCCGCTGCTGCGCGCCCTGCACGCTCCATCCTCCACAGTCCCGATGACCCCAACCTCTGCCAGTCCCCTTACGCACTTTGACGCACACGGCCAGGCCCACATGGTCGACGTAGCCGCCAAGGCCGCCACGCACCGCATTGCCGTGGCCAGTGGCTGCATCCACCTGCTGCCGGCCACGCTGACCCTGGTTCAGTCCGGCACCGCCAAAAAAGGCGATGTCCTGGGCATCGCCCGGATCGCCGGCATCATGGCCGCCAAGAAAACCAGTGAGCTGATCCCCTTGTGCCATCCCCTGGCATTGACGCGTGTCGCGATCGATTTCGAACTGCCGGGCGACAGCAAGGCGGTAGATCCGACCATTGCGTGTACCGCAACTGTTGAAACCGTGGGCCCCACCGGCGTGGAGATGGAGGCCCTGACAGCCGTCCAGGTGGCGTTGCTGACCATCTACGACATGTGCAAGGCGGTGGACCGCGGCATGGTCATCACCGACGTGCGCGTGCGCGAAAAGCACGGCGGCAAGTCGGGGAGTTTTGTGAATCCGTAGGCAAGCTGTTGATTGATATACGGTAAATCGACGGACCCTGCAAAGTTTGCGCTCCTGTTTTTGCAGCACGTTGTCGGCTGATCTGCGACTGAAATTGCAGTAAAAATCACGGCTTGTCCAACGCCTGTCCTTGTGAGTGCGCCCATGCCGGGCGCCCATAAAAAAAGCCCCGGCCAGACGGACGAGGCTTTTTTGAGTGGCGGACCCTTCCGCAAGAGCGGGATCCGGCTTTTGCCTATTTGTTGCCGCGGTACTTGCGCAGTGCCGAGAGCTGCGCCGCCATGACGGCCAGCTCGGATGTCGCCTTAGCCAGATCAATGTCGCTGTTGGCGTTCTTGACGGCTTCCTGGGCTGCCACGCGAGCCTCGTTGGCCTTCTCTTCGTCAAGATCCTTGCCGCGGATCGCGGTGTCGGAAAGCACGGTCACCCGGTCAGGTTGCACTTCCAGAATCCCGCCGGCCACGAAGATGAACTCCTCGGTGCCATCGGCCTTTTCAATGCGCACCGAACCCGCCTTGATGCGGGTGATCAGCGGGGTGTGCCGCGGATAGATGCCTAACTCGCCAGCCTCGCCGGGCAACACGACAAAACGCGCCTCGCCCGAAAATACCGACTCTTCGACACTGACAACATCTACGTGGATGGTGTTCATAAGTTTTCCTGGTCAGTTGAGGACAGCCCGAAAGGACGGCCCCGCATGCATCACGCGATCTTCTTGGCCTTCTCGAACGCTTCGTCGATGGTGCCCACCATGTAGAACGCCTGCTCGGGCAGGTGATCGCACTCGCCATTGGTGATCATCTTGAAGCCGCGGATGGTTTCCGACAGCGGAACGTACTTGCCGGGCGAACCGGTGAACACCTCGGCCACGTGGAAAGGCTGGCTCAGGAAACGCTGGATCTTTCGGGCGCGGGCCACGGCCAGCTTGTCTTCCGGCGCCAGTTCGTCCATGCCCAGAATCGCAATGATGTCGCGCAGTTCCTTGTAGCGCTGCAGCGTGCCCTGCACGGAGCGTGCGGTCTCGTAGTGGTCCGCACCCACGACCAGCGGGTCAAGCTGGCGGCTGGTGGAGTCCAGCGGGTCCACGGCGGGGTAGATACCCAGCGAGGCGATGTCGCGGCTCAGCACCACGGTGGAATCCAGGTGAGCGAAAGTGGTCGCCGGCGAGGGGTCGGTCAGGTCATCGGCAGGCACGTAGACGGCCTGGATGGACGTGATGGAGCCGACCTTGGTGGAGGTGATGCGCTCTTGCAGGCGGCCCATTTCCTCGGCCAGCGTCGGCTGGTAACCCACGGCGGAAGGCATGCGGCCCAGCAGCGCGGACACTTCGGTGCCGGCCAGCGTGAAGCGGTAGATGTTGTCAACGAAGAACAGCACGTCCTTGCCTTCGTCGCGGAACGATTCGGCGATGGTCAGGCCGGTCAGCGCCACACGCAGACGGTTGCCCGGGGGCTCGTTCATCTGGCCGTACACCATGGCCACCTTGGATTCGCCGAGGTTCTCCAGGTTCACCACGCCGGATTCCGCCATCTCATGGTAGAAGTCGTTGCCTTCGCGGGTACGCTCGCCCACGCCGGCAAAAACCGACAGACCGGAGTGCGCCTTGGCGATGTTGTTGATGAGCTCCATCATGTTCACGGTCTTGCCCACGCCGGCACCACCGAACAGGCCAACCTTGCCGCCTTTGGCAAACGGACACACCAGGTCGATCACCTTGATGCCGGTTTCCAGCAGCTCCTGCGAAGGGCTCAGCTCGTCATAGGCCGGAGCCTTGCGGTGGATCGAAGCGGTGAGCTCGGAGCCGACCGGGCCGCGCTCGTCGATCGGGTTGCCCAGCACGTCCATGATGCGGCCCAACGTCGCCTTGCCGACCGGCACCATGATGGGGTGCGCGGTGTTCTGCACGATCATGCCGCGGCGCAGGCCATCGGAGGAGCCGAGCGCAATGGTGCGCACGATGCCGTCGCCAAGCTGTTGCTGCACTTCGAGCGTCAGGGCCGAGCCGTCCATTTTCAGAGCGTCATAGATCCTGGGCATCTGGTCACGCGGAAACTCCACGTCCACCACGGCGCCAATACACTGAACAATTTTTCCCTGAACGCCAGCGTTCACTTGAAGGTTCTCTTGAGCCATTTGTTTTCGCTCCAAAAATTTGAATTCTGTTAAACCGCTGAGCCAGCCAGAGGCTTAGACTGCCGCAGCCCCTGCGACGATTTCCGAAAGCTCTTTCGTGATCGCCGCCTGCCGCGTCTTGTTGTAGATCAGCTTGAGTTCGCCAATCACGCTGCCCGCGTTGTCCGTCGCTGCCTTCATGGCGACCATGCGGGCCGCCTGTTCGGACGCGATGTTTTCCGCCACGGACTGGTAAACCAGCGCCTCGAGGTAGCGCACCAGCAGTTCGTCGATCACAGCCTGTGCGTCCGGCTCGTAGATGTAGTCCCAGCCGCGCTGTCCCTCGTCCGCCTTGATCGAATCCGACGACAGGGGCAACAGCTGCTCGATCACCGGCTCCTGCTTCATCGTGTTGATGAAACGGGTGTAGCAGACATAGACCGCGCTGAGCTTGCCCTCGGCATACGCGTCGAGCAGGACTTTGACCGGACCGACCAGTTGATCCAGGTGCGGCGTATCGCCGATGTGCGTGACGTGAGCCACCACCTTGGCGCCAATGCGGTTCAGGAAGCCCAGGCCCTTGTTGCCAATCGCCACGGCCTGCGCCGTTTGGCCGGCCGCCTGCAACTCGCGCAGCTTGGCGGTCACCATGCGCAGCACGTTGGTGTTCAAGCCACCACACAGCCCCTTGTCGGTCGAGACGATGATCAAGCCCGTGGCCTTGGCGTCGGGGTTGGCGCGCATGAAGGCGTGCGTGTACTCCGGATTGGCCTTGCCCAGGTTCGCGGCAATGTTGCGGATCTTGTCGCTGTAGGGGCGCGCCGCACGCATCCGTTGCTGCGACTTGCGCATCTTGGAGGAGGCCACCATTTCCATAGCCTTCGTGATCTTCTTGGTGTTTTCCACCGATTTGATCTTGCCGCGTATTTCCTTGCCTGCTGCCACGATAGTTCCTGTCTGTTGCGCTGCGGATCAGGCGAAGTTCTTCTTGAACGCGGCCACGGCCGAGTTCAATTCAGCTTCGGCATCCTTGTCCATCGCCTTGTCGGCCTCCATCTTGGCCAGCAAGGCTGCGTGCTTGTCCTTGAGATGGGCATGCAGGCCATGCTCGAAAGGCAGCACCCTGTTGATGGCGATGTCGTCCATGAAACCCTTGTTCACGGCAAACAGCGTGGAAGCCATCAGGGAGATGGACAACGGGCTGTACTGGGCCTGCTTGAGCAGTTCCGTCACTCGGGCGCCGCGGTCAAGCTGCTTGCGGGTGGCTTCGTCCAGGTCGGAGGCAAACTGCGCGAAAGCCGCCAGTTCACGGTACTGCGCCAGATCGGTACGGATGCCGCCGGACAAGTTCTTGATCAGCTTGGTCTGGGCGGCGCCACCGACGCGCGACACCGAGATACCGGCGTTGATGGCGGGGCGTATACCGGCGTTGAACAGGTTGGATTCCAGAAAAATCTGGCCATCGGTGATCGAGATCACGTTGGTCGGCACGAAGGCAGACACGTCACCCGCTTGCGTCTCGATGATCGGCAAGGCGGTCAGCGAACCGGTCTGGCCCTTGACTTCACCCTTGGTGAAGGCTTCCACGTAGTCGGCGTTCACGCGGGCCGCACGCTCCAGCAGGCGGCTGTGGAGATAGAACACGTCGCCGGGGTAAGCTTCACGGCCTGGCGGACGGCGCAACAGCAGCGAGACCTGGCGGTAGGCCACCGCCTGCTTGGACAGATCGTCATAAACGATCAGCGCGTCCTGGCCGCGGTCGCGGAAATACTCGCCCATGGTGCAGCCCGAGTAGGCACTGATGTACTGCATGGCGGCGGACTCGGAAGCGGAGGCGGCCACCACGATGGTGTATTCCATCGCGCCAGCCTGCTCCAGGGAGCGCACCACGTTCTTGATCGACGAGGCTTTCTGGCCGATGGCGACGTAGATGCAGGTCATGTTCTGACCCTTCTGATTGATGATCGCGTCGATCGCCACGGCGGTCTTGCCGGTCTGACGGTCGCCAATGATCAGCTCGCGCTGTCCGCGACCCACCGGTACCATCGAATCGATGGCCTTCAGGCCGGTCTGCATCGGCTGGCTCACCGACTGGCGTGCGATCACGCCAGGGGCGACCTTTTCGATCACGTCGGTCATCTTGGCGTTGATCGGGCCCTTGCCATCGATGGGATGACCAAGGGCGTTCACGACACGACCCAGCAACTCGGGGCCGACCGGCACCTCCAGAATGCGGCCCGTGCACTTGACAGTGTCGCCTTCGGAGATGTGCTCGTATTCGCCCAGAATCACGGAACCCACCGAGTCGCGCTCGAGGTTCAGCGCCAGGCCATACGTGGGCAGGCCGTCGCTGCCGGCCGGGAATTCGAGCATTTCGCCCTGCATCACGTCGGACAGGCCATGGATGCGCACGATACCGTCGGTCACGGACACCACGGTGCCCTGGTTGCGAATGTCGGCGCTGGCGGTCAGCCCTTCGATCCGGCTCTTGATCAGTTCAGAAATTTCTGCGGGATTGAGTTGCATGACTCTTTCCTTCTTTCTTAAATAGGCCGCGGGCTTACGCCGACAGCGCGACTTTCATTTGTTCCAGGCGGGCCTTGACGGAAGTGTCAAGCACTTCGTCACCGACCACCACGCGAATCCCGCCAATCAAGGCCGGCTCCAGCTCGACCATGACGTTCAACTTGCGGCCAAACCGCGATTCCAGCGTTGATGCCACATCCGCCAGTGCGCCACCGTCGATCGGAAAGGCGCTGTAGACCACCGCGTCGGAAGAGCCGCCCTGGGCGTTCTTGAGGCTGCGAAACTGGGCGGCGATCTCCGGCAGCACGGACAGACGACCGTTTTCGATCACCATGCGCAGGAAATTCCTGGCCGGCTCGGGCAGAGCCGTCTGGGCGACACTGGCCACCAAGTCGAAGACCTGGTTCACCGTGGTCTTGGGGCTGTCCGCGAACTGCTGGAGCTGCGAATTGCCCGCAACGGCGGCCAGTTCATCCAGCCAGACAGCCGCGCTGCCCAGATCTGCTGAAGACGCCTTGAACAGCGCTTCAGCATAAGGACGGGCAATAGTGGCAAGTTCAGCCATGGTGGTCCTTCTTACAGCTCGGTCTTGAGACGGCTGAGCAGGTCGGCGTGAACCCCGGCATTGACTTCCTTGCGGAGAATCTGCTCGGCGCCCTTGACCGCCAGCGCAGCCACCTGCTCGCGCAGCGACTCACGGGCGCGCACGGTCTGCTGCTCGGCCTCCACCTTGGCGGCGGCGACAATCTTGACGCCCTCCTCGGTGGCACGGGCCTTGGCTTCTTCGATGATGCTCTGGGCGCGACGTTCGGCATCGGCCAGACGCAGCGCCGTCTCGTTGCGCGACTTGACCAGTTCGGCTTCCACACGCTGGTTGGCGGAGGAAAGCTCGGATTTGGCCTTGTCGGCAGCAGCAAGGCCATCGGCAATTTTCTTGGCACGTTCGTCGAGCGCAACAGCGATGGGAGGCCACACGAATTTCATCGTGAACCACACCAGAATCGCAAAGACGATCGCTTGGACGAACAGGGTTGCATTGATACTCACAGCAACACCCTTTCAGTCAGTTGGTGAACAGGCGAACGATTTACTTGAGCACGAAGGGGTTGGCGAACGCGAACATCATCGCGATACCAACGCCGATCAGGAAAGCCGCGTCGATCAGACCGGCCAGCAGGAACATCTTGGTTTGCAGTTCGTTCATCAGTTCCGGCTGCCGGGCTGCTGCTTCGAGGTATTTGCTGCCCATGATGCCGATACCGATACAGGCACCGATAGCGCCCAGACCAATGATCAGACCAGCGGCGAGTGCGACAAAGCCGAGTACGTGTTCCATTTAATGCTCCTGTGGATGAAAAGTAAAAGGTTGAAGGAAAGGGAAACTCAGAAAAACAACTTGGATTCAGTGCGCGTCATGCGCCTGCCCGATGTACACCAGGGTCAGCATCATGAAGATGAAGGCCTGCAAGGCAACGATCAGGATGTGGAAGATCGACCAGAGCGTGCCGGCGATGATATGACCGATCGGCAGCAGGATCCCCGACAAGGACATGGCCGCAGCCCCGCCCATCAGGGCAATCAGCATGAACAGCAACTCGCCCGCATACATGTTGCCGAACAACCGCATGCCGTGCGACACGGTTTTGGCGGCAAATTCGATCATCTGCATCAGGAAGTTGGGCAGCCACAGCAGGGGATGGGCGCCAAACGGCGCGCAGAACAACTCATGCACCCAGCCGCCGAGGCCCTTGATCTTGATGTTGTAGAACACGCAGACCAGCAGCACCGAGGTGCTCAGCCCCAGGGTGGTCGAAAGGTCGGCCGTGGGAACGATCCGCATGTAGGCGTGGTGCGGATCATGGCCGGCCGCGCCGTAAATCATTTCCCAGATGCGCGGAATCAGGTCGACCGGCAGAAAGTCCATGGCGTTCATCAGGAACACCCAGACGAACACCGTCAATGCCAGCGGCGCAACGACCTTACGGCTGGTGGCGTTGTGGATGATGCCCTTGGCCTGGCTGTCGACCATTTCCACGAGTATTTCGACCGCTGCCTGGAATCGACCCGGAACGCCGGAAGTGGCTGAACGCGCCGCCTTCCAGAGGAAAAAGGTGCCGATGACGCCGGTCAGCACAGCCCAGAAAATAGAGTCGAGGTTGAAGACCGAAAAGTCAATCACCCCCTTCATCGGGTGATTTTGCAGATGCGTCAGGTGGTGACCAATGTACTCACCGGCAGTAGGTCCGTGTTCAGCAGCCATCTGTTTACTCTTGTTTAAGTTCTACGCTTTGGGCGGAGCATCAACACCACCCAGTACACCTTCATCGTCAACACCAGACCCACCAGCATCGCTGGCCAGCTCAGGTTGACCACCAGCCTCGGCGCCGCGAACAACATCGCGACCGTCAAGGCCATCTTGACCATTTCCCAGAGGAAAAATCCGAAAGCGGCACCCATGGCGCGCGCCTGCGGACTCTCCAGAGACATCCTTCGGGTCAACCCCCGTGCGAACAACGCGGCAGGAATCACCACCGCGAGTGCGCCGTATCCCGCTGACCATCCCACATTTCCCCTGCCTGTCACAGCCCAGGCGGCCATCGCCACCCCCGACCCGACCAGCGCCTGAATCCCGACGACCTTCGCCGGCGACAGCGAAGGGTTCTTTTCGCTGAATTGCCGCGCCTCTTCGGCGGTCAGCGGCTTGAACTCGGGTTCAAGCGACTCCATCTCCGGCAAGGATGCAATTGTCGGCATGTCAGATTACGTGCAGTTTACAGGTGGGTCTTGTCTGTATTTCACAGTGCGCCACCCAACAAAGCCTCTGATTATACGTAGAAACCCGCAAGCACCCCAAAAAATCAAGGCTTCGTGCGTAAAGCACGCGCACGCACTGATGTTTTACGGGCCCGGTCACAATGCATCGGCAACCCCGGGCCGCCCATGTACCTCGCCATCAAACTGACTCACCTCGCTGCCGCCATCGTCTGGCTGGGCGGAATGACTTTCATTCTGGGGGCGCTGCGCCCTGTCGCCGTGGCACAACTACAGCCACCGGTCCGATTGCCCCTCATGGCGGGCGTTCTGGCCCGCTTTTTTGTGGCGGTCTGGGCCAGTATCGCGGTCTTGCTTGTATCAGGCGTGACCATGCTGGTTGCCGTCGGCATGAAAAGCGCGCCGGCAGGATGGCACCTGATGCTGGGGATTGGCCTGTTGATGTTTGCCATCTTCGGCCACCTCTATTTTGGGCCTTGGCGGCGCATGAAGGCCGCCGTGGTCGTGGCCAACTGGCCCGAGGCGGGACGATGCATGGGGCAGATCCACCCCCTGGTGGTCCTGAATTTCGCGCTGGGCTGGCTGGCGGTGGCGCTGGTTTACCTGGTGCACTGAACGCCGACCCGCACCGGAGACCGTCAAGATCCTGCGGCGCACCACCGGGACACCTGTCGGGCGCGCCCGGAAAAATGGACAATCAGGTCCATGAACCCGAACGAACTGCCGCCCCTGCCCTGCTACCTCAATGGCGACCACACGACGCTGCCGAATGCCAAGGTCAGCGTCATGGACCGCGGCTTCATCTTTGGTGATGGCGTCTACGAGGTCGTTCCGGTTTACGCCGGGCGACCGTTCTGCTTCGAGCAGCACATGGCGCGGCTGGAGCGCTCACTGGCGGAACTGCGCATCACCAACCCGAACACCCGGCGGGAGTGGCGCGAAATCATTTCGCAATTGATAGCAAACTATGACCAATCCATGCTGGGAAAGAGCCAAATTAACTCAACTTCCCCGGCGAATCTCCTGATCTACATCCAGATCACCCGCGGTGTGGCCCTGCGCGACCACGTCATGCCGACCGACATCACGCCCACGGTGTTCGTCATGGCCAGCCCCATGAAGCTGCCCTCGCCCACCCAGCGCGCCGATGGCGTGGCCTGCGTCACCGCCGACGACTTCCGCTGGAAAAAAGCCCATATCAAGAGCGTCAGCCTGCTCGGTGCCGTGTTCGCCCGCCAGATCAGCGCCGACGCTGGCGCGGTGGAGACCGTGATGTTCCGAGATGGCTTCCTGAGCGAAGCGGCCGCCAGCAACGTCTGGGTGGTCAAGGACGGCACGGTCCTGGGGCCGCCCAGGGATCACCTGGTGCTCGAAGGCATCCGCTACAGCCTGATCGAGGACCTCTGCCGCGCCAACGGGATCCCGTTCATTTTGCGCCGCATCAGCCGCGAAGAAGTGCTCGATGCTGACGAGTTGCTGCTGTCGTCAGCCACCAAGGAGGTGCTGGCCATCACCACGCTGGATGGCCAGCCGGTGGGCCACGGCGCCACCACGGGACGACCCGGGCCCATATACGAGCGCCTGTACGCCGGCTACCAGCAAGCCAAGCAGGACATTTCGCCATGAACGCCTCCACTGTGCCGCCCGCCTCGCCCCCGCCTTCGGTGCCGGGCACGGATGTCCGCCAGGAATCGTTGATCGAGTACCCGAGCCAGTTTCCGATCAAGGTCATGGGCGCCCGGGTGGACGGCTTCGTCACGGCCCTCACCCATATCGCCCACCAGTTCGACCCGGCGTTCGACGCGGCCAGCATCGAATTGCGCGAAAGCAAGGGCGGCAAGTACCTGGGCGTCACCCTCACCATCACCGCCACCAGCCGCGAGCAGCTTGATGAGCTCTACCGCACGCTGTCGAGCCACCCGATGGTGAAAGTGGTGCTGTAAGCAGCCCGGACGAGATCGCCTTCCATGACCACCCTGCGACTCAACCCGGCGTTGGCCAAGGCCTGCCGCGTGCCGGAGGCGCCCCGCGTGGCCGCGGCCACGCCCGCGCCGCGACCCGCCAATGCGCTGGGTGACTGGGCCCTCGCGCTGGAGCACACTCGTCCGCAGAAGCTGGTGATTGCTGTCAGCAGCGCCACGTTCTGGGCGTTTTGCCTGCCCTATGCGCCCAGGCCCACATTGCAAGGCCGCTTTGGCCCGGCGCTGTTGCAGGCCCTGCTGGCGCTGGGCGTGCCGCCGGACCGGGCGCGCGCCGAGATTGATCACAGCGAACCCT
>JAABRA010000392.1 GCA_011391155.1 Burkholderiales bacterium | reverse complement strand
GCCGCATTAGGCTACAGCCCGGCGATGCCGTGTTGGCCCGGCAGGTGGTGGCCGAGATCGACCCCGGGGGCAGCGCCCTGCTCGACCCGCGTGCGCGCAACCAGGCGCTGGCCGAGGTCAGCACCGGCGAGAGCGCCTTGCGCGCCGCGCGCCAGCGCGTGGCTGCGGCCGCGACCACCGAGGCGGTGGCGAAAGGGGAGCTGGGCCGCATGCAGCAGCTGCGCGCCCAGGGCATGGTGACCGCGTCCCAGCTCGACCAGGCCCGCACCCAGGCCGAAACCGCCAGCGCTGCGTTGTCCACCGCCCGCTCGGACGAACAGATCGCCGCCCGGCGCCTGCAGGTGGCGCGCGCCGCGCTGGCCGAGGAGGGCCAGGCGGGCCGCGGCAAGGTGTTGCCGGTCACCGCGCCGGTGGCAGGCAGGGTGCTCAAGCGGCATGTGGAGAGCAGCACCGCTGTGGCCATGGGCCAGCCCCTGCTGGACATCGGCGACCCGGCGCAGCTGGAGATCGAGGTCGAGGTGCTGTCCACCGACGCCGTGCGGCTGGCTGCCGGCCAGAAGGCCCGCGTGCTGCGCTGGGGCGGCGACGGCGTGCTGGACGCCAGCGTGACGCGCATCGAACCCGGTGGCTTCACCAAGGTGTCGGCTCTGGGCGTGGAAGAGCAGCGCACCCGCGTCATCCTCGACTTCACCTCGCCGCGCGAAAGATGGGCCGCGCTCGGCGACGCCTATCGCGTGGAGGTGGAGTTCATCCTGCGGCAGGACCAGGACGTGCTGCAGGTGCCGGGAAGCGCCCTGTTCCGCGCCGGCGATGGCTGGGCGGTCTATGCGCTTGTCGGCGCCACGGCACGGCGCACCGGTGTAAAGGTCGGCGCCCGCTCCGCCACGGCCGCGCAGGTGCTCGACGGCCTGCAGGCCGGCCAGACGGTAATCGTGCAACCGGACGACCGCATCCAGGACGGCACGCGGATCGAAGCGGTGAGCGGGCGCTGAAGGGGCTCCCGCAGCGGACCGACCGCCTGATGCGACCATCTTCCGCAATGGATCGCCTCAAAAGACTTCCGTATTCATAGCTGACAACGACCATTCCACGCTGGGATAAGGCCAAAATCATTCGAATTTAGCGGTTAAAGCTGTACTCCGGCACCTGTTGCCGGAGCCAGTTGCGCAACAGCGTGCGGTCGGGAGCCGGCCCGACGGTGTCAATCCACTGCTGCACCTCGGACGCCACGACCACCTGCTGGCCGCTGGTTCGGGCCACGCGCAGCTTGGGGTGCGGTGTGGGCGCGGTGGTTTCATCGTTGGCGAGCAATTCCTCGTAGAGCTTCTCGCCGGGCCGCAGGCCGGTGAAGGCAATCGGAATGTCCTGCTCGGTCTTGCCCGAGAGGCGAATCAGCATACGCGCCAGCTCCACGATCTTGACCGGTTCGCCCATGTCGAGCACGAAGATCTGGCCCGAACGCCCCATCAGACCCGCCTGCAGCACCAGTTGCGCCGCCTCGGGGATGGTCATGAAGTAGCGGACGATGTCCGGGTGTGTCACCGTCACCGGCCCGCCCCGCGCAATCTGCGCCGTGAACAGCGGCACCACTGACCCGCTGGACCCCAGGACGTTGCCAAAGCGCACGGACACATACTCGGTCGCCGGGAACTCCGCCGCCACGCCCTGCACCACCAATTCGGCCATGCGCTTGGTCGCGCCCATCACATTGGTCGGGTTCACCGCCTTGTCGGTGGAGATCATCACGAAGCGCCTCGCACCGCAGCGCCCGGCGACGCGCGCCGCATGCAGCGTGCCCAGCACGTTGGTGCGCAGGGCCTCGATCTCGTTGAGGTCTTCCATCAACGGCACATGCTTGTAGGCGGCCGCATGGAAGACCACCGACGGTTGGTTGGCGATCGCAATGGCCTGCAGCCGGGCCAGTTCGCGCACGTTGGCGGTGTAGTACATGCCCTGCATCTGCGGATGGGCGGCACGAAGCTCCTGCTCCAGCTGGTAGATCGCGTACTCGGATACGTCCACGCAAACCAGGCGCGCGACCCCAAAACGCGCGATCTGCCGGCACAGTTCCGAGCCAATGGAGCCGCCGGCACCCGTGACCAATACTGTCTGGCCCGAGAGCAGTTCCGAAAGCCCTTTGACGTCGAGTTCCACCGGATCACGGCCGAGCAGGTCTTCGAGTTCGACCTTGCGCGGACTAGCTCCGTCATGCCGCAGCCATTCATCGGCCCGCGGCAAGGTCATGAGCGACAACCCCGCCTCGGCCGATTGCAGCAGCACGTCGCGACGCCCGGGCGCACCCGGCGCCATGGCCATCAAGGCGGTCTGAACGCCCGCTGCCCGGGTGATGGCAGCCAGATCGGCCACGCTGCCCAGCACCTCGACGCCCTGCAGGGACCGCCCCTGCTCCGCCGGCAGCGGCGAAACAATGCCGGCAGCATGCCAGTGCCCGGAACCCTTGAGCGCGCGCAAGGCGTCAGCCGCATCCTGCAAGGACCCGACGATCAGCAGGGGACGTTCCCCCGACGCCGTGGTGGACCGTTCGGAAAAAGTGCGCCACCCCGCCCGGGCCGCCCCCAGAAACACCAGGACCAGCAGGGGGTGGAGAACCAGCACCGAGCGCGGGAAATTGGGAAAACGCAGCATCAGCAGCACCGCCACGGTGATGAGTCCGCCCAGCAGCACCCCCGCGCCGAGCTGGCGCAACTCCGGCAAGCCAACGTAGCTCCAGACGTGCCGGTATACCCTGGCGGTCAGCAAGCCCAGCGCAAAGCAGGGCACGACCCAGCCGGCGGTCTGCGTGGCCAGCGTTTCGAACTCCGGCGGGATGTCGAGATTGAAACGCAGCCAGAACGCCGCCCACCACGCCAGCAGGACCAGCGCCATGTCCACCAGCAAAAGGCGCAAGGACTCCTTACGCAAGGGCACGGCGATCCTCGGCCATCGACAGCGCACGGCGCAGCAGGAGAATCACGCGATCCTGCTGCTCCTGCGTCAGGTTGGAGCCGGAAGGCAGGCAGATTCCGGAATCGAACAGCCGCGCCGAGACGTCCGCCGCCGTCTGATGCGCAAAATACGGCGCTGCGCCAAACAGGGGCTGCAGGTGCATCGGCTTCCAGACGGGTCGCGCTTCAATGGCGTGGCGCTCCAGGAACTTCATGATCAGGTCACACTTGAGCGACGCATCTGGCCCGTCCAGCGTGAAACAGGTCAGCCAGCGTGTGGAATGGAAGCCCGCCGGCTCGGGCATCCAGTGCAACTGGGGAATATCCGACAAGGCCGCCCGGTAGCGCTCAAACACCTGGCGGCGCTGGGCCACCCGCTGCTCCAGCACGCGCAGTTGTCCACGGCCAATGCCCGCCAGCACGTTGCTCATGCGGTAGTTAAAACCCGCTTCCACGTGCTCATAGTGCCGCGCCGGCTCGCGCGCCTGCGTCGCCAGCTTGCGCGCACGCGCGACCAGATCGGGATCATCGGCCACCAGCATGCCGCCACCCGAGGTGGTGATGATCTTGTTGCCATTGAAGGAATACACCGCCAGGCGGCCGAAGGTTCCGCTGTAACGGCCCTTGTAGCGCGCCCCGAGCGACTCCGCGGCATCCTCGAGGATGGGCACGCCGTAGCGTTCGCAGATGGGCGCCAGGGCATCGATGTCGGCGCTCTGGCCGTACAGGTTGACGACGATGACACAGCGCGGCAGGCGACCTTCGCGCCTTGACCAATCGAGGGCACGCTCCAGCGCCGCGGGCGACATGTTCCAGGTTTTCGGCTCGGAATCGATGAACACCGGGTGCGCACCGCAGTAAAGAATGGGGTTGCAACTGCCGACAAAGGTCAGCGAGGAGCAGAACACCGTGTCACCGGGCCTCACGCCGAGCAGCAGCAGGCCCAGGTGGATCGCGGCGGTGCCGGAGCTCAGCGCAGCAGCGTGACCGATACCGACGTGTGCGGCGAGTTCGCGCTCGAACCCGTCCACATGCGGCCCGAGCGGGGCGATCCAGTTGGTCTGGAAGGCGTTTTCGACAAACGCGGCCTCCTCGTCGCCCAGGTGCGGCGAGGACAGCCAGATCCGTTGGGAGAGTTCGCGGCGAAGCACCAGGTCGACGGGGCGTCCGGCGCCATCGACCACCGGCACGTGATCGATCTGGTGCGCATCCATCAGGCCCAGAACCGCCGGCGCGGTGGCCTCTTCGCCCACCGTGAGTGCGACCTGTTCGGGCAGGGCTGAAACCGCCATGTCATCGCCCAGTTGCTGCAGACGGGCCCGCCGCAGGTCGCCATCGGTCAGCGTGCGCGCCAGCGTTCCATCCTCCCGCAGGACCAGCAGGATGCCGCGCGCGGTCTGGTCCATGCGCAGCAGCGCATCGTGCAGCGTGCAATCGGGCCGCACGCACAGGGCCCTGAAATCAGCGGAGTTCATTGAATTTTCCTGGCCGGAACACCGGCATAGGTGCCAGCCTCAAGCAGTGGTGCGTTCGCCACGGCGCCAGCGCCGATCACCACGTCGTCGGCAATCGTGATGCCAGGCAGCACCACCGCGCTGGCGCCCACCAGCACGCGCCGCCCGATGCGCACCCCGCCGCCGAGGGTGGCGTTCGGCGCCACATGGCAGAACGCGCCAAGCATCACGTCGTGGTCCACAACCGCGCCATGATTCACGATCACGCCCATCGCCACGCGCGCACCGGGTCCCACGATGGCACCGGCGGCCACAAAACATCCCGCGCCGATCTCGGCGAGCGGTGACACCGTCGCAGCCGGATGGATCACGGTCGCCAGGCGTGCATGGCCCCACGCGGCGGCCTCTGTCTCGCGCGCCGGATTGTTGCCGATGGCGATGTGAATGCCTGCAATGCTGTCCAGCGCTGCGTCGCCGGCCTGCAACAAGCGCACGCCCGGCACGAGTTCGCCGGTGCAACGCGAGGCGTCGCGGTCAGAGCCGATGACGCTGCCCCAAGCCGCGCTGGCCAGCGCCGCGTCGGCCACGACGCGCGCGTGCCCGCCAGCGCCAAACAGCAGCAGCGAAGCCGGGACGACCGCTACAGCGGCGAGGGGATTCAAGGCGGTCGGCGAAGGCACGGCTGTCGGGGCAATCAGTAAGTATTGGTTTTTTCGAGGATGGACGCGTCCAGCGGCAGGCTCGACAGCAGGGACGCGATGCGCTCACCGGCACGACCATCCCCGTATCGATTGTCACACGTCCATCGGCCCTGCGAGAGCGCCGCCTGCAGGGCGACAGCGATGGCTTCGGCCCCGTTGCCCACATCGACCACATTCGGATTGCGTTCGCGCAGTCGCTGCCGGTCGCCCACGTTGACCACCGGGGTGCCAAACGATGCCGCCTCGATGATGCCGGCCGAGGAGTTGCCCACCATCACCGCACAGTGGCGCAGTACGGCACAAAACAGGGGGCGGGCCAGGTGCGTCACGCGGCGAGAGCCGGGCGGCAGCGGCAGCGCATCGAGGGCGCGCACGACATCGAGCGATCCTGCATCCGCATTGGGTTCGAGCCAGAGCACGGGCAGCTTCACGGCCGAAACGGCCTGCAACAACGCTGCGGTCTGCCGGTAGGCATCGCCGGCCTGCTGCACCACCGGATGGAAAACCACCAGCGCGAAGGCGCCGTGCTGCGGCAGACCGAGCGCCGCGCGGCATTCCGACGCACCCATCGCGGCCTCGGCATGGAGCCCGTCCAGACCCGGCGCACCGGTCACGAAGATGCGTTCCGCCGCTTCGCCCATGCGCCGCAGCCGTTCCTGCGATTCCAGCGTGGCCACCAAGTGATAACTGCACAGTTTGCTGATGGCATGGCGTACCGGTTCATCCACCGTGCCCGAGCGCTCACCCCCATGCACATGAACGCACACGACGCCCAGATGCAGCGCGGCGATCGCACCCGCCAGCATCTCGCCGCGGTCGCCGAGCAGCAGCAACAGGTCGGGGCGCTCCCGCGCCAGCAGATCCGTGACGCCTATGAGGCATTCCCCGACGCCCGCCGACATGCTCTGCGGCGTCCGGGTGCCCACGTCCACCGGAATTTCCCCGCACACCCGAAAGCCCGCCGCTCGAATCTCATCCACCGTGCGGCCGTAGCGCGCGTCCAGGTGCATCCCGCTCACGGCCACGCTGAGGTCCAGCACCGACGCCAGGCGCCGCAGCGTGGATTGCATCAAGCCGAAGTCGGCACGCGTGCCGCTCAGGTAGATCAGCTTGCGCCGGCTGACAGACGGGCTGGTCATCAACCGGCTTCGCCTTCGAGTTGGTCCCACTGCAACACGGCGCCAGGGGCCATGGCCTGGCGCACGCGCCGCCCCACCAGACGCGGCAGGTCGCGCGGCGCGATGCCGGTGGCGGGCCGCCGGCAGGCCAGCATGTCTGCCGTCAGCACCGAGCCTGCCGCTATGGCCTGCGTGACCACAACACTGCGTCGCGCCACGCGGGCCGTGTCCAGCTCATCGGGGCGCGGTGCCTTGACGCCGTCCCCCAGCATGGCGCTCACCCGGCGAATGCCCTGCACCATGCGGGCGAAGGCTTCCGGCTCCAGCGAGGCGCTGTGGTCCGGGCCGGGCATGGCGCAATCCAGCGTCAGGTGCTTTTCAATCACCCCGGCGCCGAGCGCCACCGCAGCTAGCGGTGCTTCGATGCCCAGGCTGTGGTCCGAATAACCGATGGCCACACCCAGCTGGTCGGCCATCTGCCGCATGGCCCGCAGGTTCAGGGTCTCGTCAGGCGCCGGATAGGACGAGGTGCAGTGCAGCACCACCACATCGCGCAGGTGCCCGCGTGCAGCGTGCACCCAGCCGACGGCCTCTGTGATTTCCGCCATGGTGGCCATGCCGGTGGACATCAGCAGCGGCAACTGCGTGGCGGCGGCGTGCTCTACGAGCGCCCGGTGGGTGAGTTCGCCCGATGACAGCTTGAGCCGTTTGACACCCAGACCGACAAGCAGGTCCACGGCCTCCAGCGAAAACGGGGTTGAAAAGAACTCGATGCCGATGGCATGGCAATGCGTCTGGATCTGGCGGTGCTGGGCTTCCGACAGTTCCAGCCGCTGGAGCATGGCGAACTGGTCCTGCTCGCCGGTCTGGCGCGCCTGGTAGCCGGCGGTTGGCGCGCCAGGCACCACCAGGTCCTGCGCACGGAAGGTCTGGAACTTGACGGCATCGGCACCCGCCGAGTGCGCGGCCTCGCACAGGCGCAGCGCCAGACCCAGGTCGCCGTTGTGGTTGACGCCAGCTTCGGCAATCACGAAAACGGGCGGAACAATGGTGATCACGGTGCATCTCCTGCGTGGCGCTGGTAGAGCCAGAGCGCCTGTTCAAAATCTTCCAGATCGTCGATATCGACGGATTTCCAGCGCGGCATGACAAACGTGGCAATGTGGACGCTCCACAGGCCGTGCACCGCCGCATGGGCCAGCGCCGCGCGCCGCCAGACATAGATGGAGCCATTCAACGCATACACCGCCGGGGCCGCCTGCCGGCGGGTGCTGCCCTGCCCTTTGCACAGGTGCATCCAGCCGTCTTCGCCCGGCTCCACCAGGTTGAAATACGGGTTGTCGCCCGCTTCTTTCACGCTTACGACGAGGTCCGCGTCAGGCTGCGTCCGCAGCGCGGCGGCAATGTCAGCGGCATCGCGCAGCGGCGAGGTCGGCTGCAAGTCCACCACGCGAGCGATGGTTTGTCCCTGCTGTTCCAGATGCCGGACCAGATGCTCGATCACCGGCAGTTTCGGCGCTGCATCGCTGGCCAGCTCGGCCGGCCGCATATAAGGCACTTCGGCCCCTGCGGCGCGCGCGACCGCCGCAATCGCCGGGTCATCCGTGGACACGTACACTGCGTTGATGTCCGGACATGCCAGCGCCTGCGCGATCGAATGGACGATCAATGGCTTGCCCGCGAAGTCGCGGAGGTTCTTGCCGGGCAGGCCCTTGCTGCCGCCCCGCGCGCAAATGGTGGCGATGGTTCGGAACACAGGCATGCGCGCCTTCACAGCGAAAGAAACTGGCCGAGAATGCCCAGCCCGGCCTCGGCGCTGCGCTCGGGATGAAACTGGCAGCCATAGATGTGGTCGCGCGCCACAGCCGCGCAAATGCGCACGCCGTGGTAATCGGTATCGGCCAGCCGGTGTTCCTCATGCGTGGGCACCGGCGCGTAGGAATGCACAAAGTACACAGCCTCGCCGGGTTGCGCCGACGCCAGGATGGTGCCATCCCAGGACGCACGCGCGGCCGGACGCACCAGGCCGCTCCATCCGATGTGCGGCACACGCAGCGAGCGCCCAGCCGGGTCGATGGCCGGAACCGGCTGGACCCGGCCGGGAATCAACCCGAGGCCGGCGTGCTCGCCATGTTCTTCGCCCACCTCGAACAGCAGTTGCGCCCCCACGCAGATGCCCAGAAACGGGCGTCGGGTATCGACATAGCGCCTGACCAGGTCGTCAAAGCCCCGCGCGCGCAATTCGGCCATGGCATCCGCGAAGGCGCCCACGCCGGGCAGCACCAGCCGGTCCGGCAAGGTGCCTACCTGCGTCGCCTGCTCGGCCACCTGCACCGTGGCACCGCAATGTTCCAGCGCCCGCACCACGTTGAGCAGGTTGCCGATGCCGTAGTCGATCACGGTGACATGACGGGCGCTCATAGTCGCACCTCCACGCCCAGCGCCCGCGCCTGCTGCTTGATCTCGGGCACCGTCATGCGCCCCCAGTGCAGGGCATCGGCAATGGCCACGCCGGACGCACCTGCGGCACTGGCGCGCTCCAGGTCCACCGGTTCACCAAAGCCGCCGCTGGTGATGACCGGCACGTTGACGCGCGCGTTGACAGCACGCAGCAGTTCGATATCCAGCCCTTTGCGCGTGCCTTCCTGGTCCACCGCCGTCAGCAGGATTTCTCCCGCCCCGAGTTCCACGGCCTGGGCAATCCAGTCAATCACGTCCAGGCCGGTGTGCTCCCGGCCGTTGTCGGTATAGGCCTCCCAGCGCCCCGGCCCGGTACGTTTGGCTTCCACCGACAGCACCATGCACTGCGAGCCGAAGCGGCGTGCCACCTCGGCGATCAAGGCTGGCCGCGCTATGGCTGCGGTGTTGATGGCAACCTTGTCCGCGCCGGAGCGCAGCATGTTCTGCACATCGTCCAGCGAACGGATGCCGCCGCCCACGGTGATCGGAATGTAGATTTGGTCGGCCGCGCGCCGGATGATGTCCGACAGGCTGTTGCGCTGGTAGAGGCTGGCCACGATGTCCATGAACACCAGCTCATCCGCACCCTGCGCGTAGTAGCGCAAGGCAAACGCGTGCGGATCGCCGACCACGCGCAGTCCTTCCAGCCGGATGCCCTTGATCAGGTTGGGGCCCTTGATGTCGAGCCGGGGAATGATGCGCAAACCCGCCATGGCGCCGCGGTCAGACGCCGTCAAACACGGTGTGACGCAGCTTCCACTGCCCGTTCTCGCGCTTCCAGAGGTGGGGGGAACGGAAGGTGTCGGCCAGGCGCATGAAGTAGTCGCGGTCCATGACCGGCGCTTCGAACATTTTGCTGGCGCGCCCGAACTCCTTCTCCGGGATGCTCAGGTAACGGAAGATTTCCTCGGCGAAACGCTCCGGGAATTCGCCGTCATAGCGCCGCACCAGCGCCACGCCCTCGTCGCGGTTGATGTCGCCCGAGCGGATTTCCTGCGCCGCGTCATACGTGGCGCGACCGATGCCGAACTTGGTAAAGGTGGTGTAGTAATGAAAGTCGTCGATGCGGTCGTCGATGCTGTTGTACTTGCTGTAGGTGCCGGGCGTGCGCTCGGGCGACGCCTCAAAGCCGCCATGCTCCACCGCGTAGTAGTAACAGCTCTGCGGATGCCACTTGAGATAGTAGCCCAGGTAATGCACCTCGACCTGCTTGCGCTGCATCTGGGCCGGATCGGCCGGCAGATAGGGCAGCAGGTCCTGCTCTTCCAGGCCAAAGTCGTCGTACAGGCTTTGCACCGAGGTGCCGCCCAGGTAGATCTCGGCCTTGTTGGCCGACGTGAAATACGACCAGTCACGCTGGGCGCTGCTGGTGTCGCCAATCGGGTTGCCATATTCGGCTTCGTTTTCGCCATACACCACGAACGGAATGTCGTGCAGCAGGGCCATCTTGGGCGCCAGGGATTTCTGGCCGAACATGAACGCCTGGAAAGGGTGAAACAGGTTGTCCACCGCCAGGCGGGTCAGCAGCCGGTGCACCCGGCCGTTGGGCGTCATGAGGTAGTTGTCAAACCCGGCGTGCAGCCAGGACTGGAAATTCTTCCAGCCCCATTCCGTGTAGACATGGGGCGCCCAGGTCACGGTCAGCGGATGCATGCCAAAGCGCGTCTTGAGCATGTGCGAGGCATAAAAACTGTCCTTGCCGCCGGAGCCGGGCAGCAGGCAGTCGTAACCCGACTTGCTGCGAAACTTGTCGCACAGGACGGCCAGCTGGTCTTCCCGGTCCTTCCAGTTGATGGTGCCGTGCTTCTGCTCGGCAAAGCGGCAGGCATCGCAGACGCCTTCCTCGTCGAAGGCAATGGTGGCTTTCTTGCTGGCTTTGGTGTGCTGGTACTCCACGGCCGAGTTGGGCCGCTGGTTGGAGATCACGCACTTCTTGCAGAAATGCACATACCGCGGCAGGCCGTACATCACGCGAGCGTCGTCGTCGCTGGCATCAAAAGCCGAAAAATCAACGGAAGCAGGGTTGGGGATGAGTGACATTCGGCTTTGAGGAAGGACGGTGGCAAGGGGGAGGCGAGGACTTCCAGCGTTCGGGAAAGTCCAAGCTGCGGATTATAGGAATTTGCCCATGACGGCCAGCACCTGCCGGGTCGCCGTCGCCTGCCCCTGCAGGGCCAGGCGCGAGGCGCCAACCCAACTGTCCAGCGCCTGGGCGATGGCCTCCACCGGAACGGCCGCGTCGGCGATGCCATAACGGGCCAGCGGCATGGCCTCATCGAAGACGGAGCCCAGCACCTGAATAAGCCGGCAGCCGGCCAGATGACCTTCCAGCCCGACGGTCGAAGTGAGGGTGACCACCAGGTCGGTGGCATGCAGCAACGGCGCCAGCGGCCAGTCCTGCCCGGTGAACACGATGCGCGGGTCGGCGGGGACGATCGGCAAGGCCTCGCCCGCCCGGGGACGGATGCACAGCACGCTGTCCGTGCGAGCAAGCACCCACTGCATCACCGCGGCCAGCGCCCGCGCCGGCAGGGTGGGGTCGCCTGGCCGGCCATCAAACGGGTGAAAAGGCGGCTCGACCTGCGTGGGCCACAGGATCACGCGCCGGTTCAGCCAGCCACGCGCCTCGCGGATCTGGCGCCCTTGCACCAGCGTTGCCGGGGCGTTGAGCGCGTCGAAGCCGGGATTCCCGGTCACCACGACCTGTTCCCCGGAGCGCCCCGCCGCCAGCAGGAACTGCCGGACCGATTCGTTCAGGACACAGACCTGGTCGGCATAGTCGGGCGAGCCAATCCACTTCACCTCGTCGATCGCGAACAGGTCCACCACGCAGACCGACGGAATGCCAAGTTGCCGGGCCCCCAGCACCGCCGCGCGTTCCGCCCGTGGCGAATTCGTGCAAACGACCAGATCGGGCATCACCTGCCGCAGGATGCGATGCAAGGTCCGGACCGGCAAGAACGCCTGGCGACCGAATTGCCGGTAGGCCAGCTCCGCCTTTTCGGCACCGACTTCGTCGATCAGGTCGGCCATGGACAAGCCCAGATAGGCCGCGGTCTCCTGCGGATCGTCAACCTGTCCGCCCAGCCCCTGCATCAGGCGCTCGCCCAGTTGCAGGGCCGCGCCATCGCCGCTGGTCACGAAGTCCTTGAACTGGATCACCGCCAGCCCGGCGGCGCGCGCAACCGGCGCTGCCGTCGTCAAGGCCAGCACCACAGGTTCCGCCCGGCCGCTCTCGGCCAGAGCCTGGGCCAACGGCACCACCATCTTGATGTGGCCACTGCCGTAGGCGACAAACAGGACCTTTTTCATGCGCCCGTCGATCCGGATGCGTCGCCTTGCCCCCACAGCGCCAGCGCCGCCAGCGCGCGCAACTCGCGCGTGAAGTTGGCGTTGCCCGTGCGGTGTCGCTCCACCATCGACGTCACGACGGCAGGCTCGAACAGCTGCGCGATCAGGTCGCTGCCGTGCAAGGTGTCGCGCAGCCAGGCGTAGCTGCCGTGGCGGAACCAGTCGCCCACCGGCACGGTGAACATCTGCTTTTTGCGGTGCGCCAGGTCTTCGCCGATCAGCGGGGCCGCTGCGCGCTTGAACCAGTGCTTCTTGTCGCCCTGCGCCGACAGCTTGGTCACGCCGCGCGAGCGGAAGGCGAATTCCATCATGCGCCAGTCCAGGAACGGCGTGCGCGCCTCGATGCTCACGGCCATGCCCATGCGGTCGGGCTTGACCAGGTTGTTGCCGCTCAACAGCAGCTGCATGTCCAGGTACAGCGCCTGGTTGACCCGGTCGAAGTGCAACGCCTCGTCGAACCACGGCTTGGCGGCAGCCGTGAAACTGTCGATGCCTTCAAGCCGTTTTCGCACTTCGGGACGGTACAGCGCCAGCTTGGCCTGGGGCGAAAACAGCGAAATCGCGTCGAAATAGCGGCGCTGGAACCGCTCCGCAGACAGGGAAGCGGCTTCAGGCTGGGCGAAAAACGCCGCATATTTGTCGTAGCCGGCAAACAGCTCGTCGCCGCCGTCTCCGGTCAGCACCACCTTCACCTGCTTCGCCGCCAGCTCGCTGACGCGCAGCGTCGGCATGAAGGAGGCATCGCCATGCGGCTGGTCCAGGTGGCGCAGCACGCGCGGCCACTGTGCGAGCATGTTGAGTTCGGCGATTTCGCTGGTGTGCTCGCAGCCGAAGCGCTGCGCCGCCTGCAGCGCAAACGCCGATTCGTCGTAGCGCGGGTCTTCGAAGCCAATGCAGAAGGTCTTGACGGGCCGATCCACATGGCGCGCCATCAGGCCGACGATGGTGCTCGAATCGACGCCACCGGACAGGAAAGCGCCGAAAGGCACGTCGGCGCGCAGCCGGATGCGCGTGGCGTCGTCCAGCAGGGCCATGAATTCGTTGGCCCAGTCGTCAAACCCGAAGTCCTGCTCGCGCTGGTCGGCCAGGTTCCACCAGCGCCGGGTCTCCACTGCGGTCCCGCGTGTGAATTTCATCCAGGTTCCGGGCATCACATGCTTGACGCCCTGGTACGCCGTCCAGGGAGCCGGGATGTAGTTGAACGTGAGGTAGTGGTGAATCGCTTCCAGATCGATAGCAGATGAAGACCTGGCGACGCTGGGAACAGGCCAAAAAGCCTTGATTTCTGATGCAAACAGGGCGCGCTGGCCGTCGTCGAGCACGTAAAGCGGCTTCACACCGATGCGGTCGCGCGCCAGATAAAGCGCATCCTCGCGCGCGTCGTCGATAGCGATGGCGAACATGCCGTTCAGGCGCTTGAGACAGGCGATGCCCTCGCGCTCGTACAGGCGCAGGATGACTTCCGTGTCCGAATGCGTGTCGAGCCGAACGCCTTGCGCACGCAGTTCGGCGGCGAGCTCCACGTAGTTGAAGATCTCGCCGTTCTGCACCACGGCGACCCGCCCGTCGTCGCTGACGAAGGGTTGGTGGCCGCCGCCGATGTCGATGATCGACAAGCGCCGGTTGCCAACGGCCACGCCGCGCCCGGGCTGGTGCCAGATGCCTTCATCGTCCGGGCCGCGGTGCACCAGGGCGTGCGCCATGGCGCCCAGGGCGCCCTCCTCCAGCGGCTGGCGGGATCGATCCCAATATCCGAAGATGCCGCACATCGCCTAGTTGCTCCCCTTGCCCGCCAGACGCCCCAGCGTCCACACCATGATCTTCAGGTCCAGCCAGACCGTACTTTCACGCGTGTAGCGCAGGTCGGCCTCCAGGCGTTGGCCCTCGCTTGAGTCGGAGCGGTAAAGCGCCTGCGCCAGTCCGGTGATGCCGGGACGCACGCTGCAGCGCTGGGCCCAGTCGGCATCGCGGTAGAGGCGACGCTGCGCCGGCACGTCGGGGCGCGGGCCGACCAGGCTCATGTCGCCGCGCAGGACATTCAGGATCTGCGGCAGCTCGTCGATGCTCGTGCGGCGGATGAAACGGCCCACGCGGGTAATGCGCGGGTCGTTGGCCGACGTGAAATAAGGGCCGATGGACGCCGCGTCCTTCACCATGCTGCGGAACTTGAACATGCCGAATTCACGGCCGTGCAGGCCCAGCCGGGTCTGGCGGAACAACACCGGGCGGCCGCTTTCCAGGGCAATCGCCAGTGCGGCGCCCAGCAGCACGGGACTCAGAATCAGCAGCGCGGCCAGCGAAAACGTGATGTCCATGGCGCGCTTCAAGCGGCCTCCGTTCGCACACCGATCGACCTGGCGATGGCCTTGATGACGCCGCCAATGCGGGTGCGGTCCATTTCCACCTGCGCCGGGGTACGCCCCGCCAGCGCGCGCTCGGCCTGCCGCAGGGCCGCCACCTCGACTTCAAACGGGTGTGCTGGCGCGCCGGACTCGTCGGGTCGATTGAAGGTGCGCGACAAAATCACCGCCTGTGACCCCAGCCGCAGGTGCTCGGCCAGCACGTCGCGCCCGGGCAGCAATCCTTCATCGAGCCGCGCGATGCCGCCAAAACCAAAACGCAGGCCTTGCTGTCGGGCGGCCACCGCCACACGCTCCACCAGGCCGTTCGCCAGCGGTTCGAACATGAAATGGTCGCCCAGGGAAAGATGCAGATCGTTCAGGCCGACGAACACCTCGCACAGGCCGGGCGTGGCGATCCATTTGTCCAGCGTGGCCAGCGCGCCGGCCGTCTCCAGCAAAGCGACGATGGGCGCGCGGCCGGCCACGAGCGCGGCAAACGTCTGCACTTCGTCCGCCCGGGTGAACATGGGCAGCATGAGCCAGTCGGCACCGCGTTCCAGCACGGCATCCACCTCGACGGCACTGTCCGGGTTCAGCGGGTTCACGCGCACCATCAGCCGGGCGCGCTTCAGCACAGCCCGGATACGCGCCACATCGTCCAGTTGATGGGCGCTGATGAAGGTGTTGCGTCCAGCCTGGCGCTCGGCCTTGCCGAGGCGCTCCAGATCGACGAACAGCCGCAGGCCCTCCAGCGCATCGCAGCGGCGCGCAAGATCGGGGTCGTTGGTGATCTGGATCAGGTCAATCATGCAAGCGCTGGATTATCGCCGCAGCGCCTGCCTCAGATCGGGTCCGGCGAGTGCGCCCAGCGCGACCACGGCCAGCGCCGTGGCCATCGCGAAAACCAGTGATGCAAGACCGCTCCCGGCTGAAAGCGGCAGCCAGCCGGCCGCCTGAACCGCCGCCAGCGCCACTGTCGCGCTCCCGGTCATGACCATCACCCGCGCGGGCAGCCAGTGCCGGGCCGCCGGGCCCAGCGCCAGCAGCGTGACCACGGCCACAACGACGAACACCGCGTTGAGCACGCCCATCAACCGCACGCCATCGCCGCCGGCCCAGCCCGTCGACGCCAGTAGCGCGCCCAGCGCCAGAGCGTAGGCTACCGCCGCCCAGCGCATGCGCCCCTGCGTGGCCAGCACTGTCAGCGCCACCGCGATCAGCGCCTGTGGCAGCAGACCCCACGACCCGGCAGCGCCCCAGGCCGCCACCCGCGCCAGGGCCTCCGGGCCCATGCGACCCCAACCGAACAGCAGTTGCGTGACGGCCGGCGCGCCCAGCAGCAGTCCGGCCGCCGCTGCGCAGGCCAGCGTCCAGGCCAGTGCGAAAGCACCGCGCACCGCCCGGGTGGCGTCGGCACCGGGGTGTCCGGCAGTCCCCGCGTCCCGGGCGAAGGCCTGCGTGATGGCCGGAAACGCGAGTGTGGCCACCAGCTGGATCGCCAGTATCAGTGGGAGTTCAACCAGTTTCCAGGCGTAGTTGAAGGTGGCCAGCGCGCCCTCGCCGCCGCTTGACGCCATCGAGCGCGCCGCAAACGGCAGCGCCAGCGGCAAGCCTGCGGAGAGCGCGGCCCACAGCCAGACGCGAGGCGCGGGAAGATGTGACGGGGTGGTCATGGACGATTGGTGAAAGGCCTCACCCTCACCCTCGCCCGGCGAGTGTCCGCCAGCAGGCCTGGCCGGCCGGGCGCGCTGCCGCCAGAGCAGCCAGAGCAGCCGCAGCCCCATCGCCAGAAGAAAATACAGCCCCAAATGCATCAATCCCAGCGTCGATGGGTCATTAATTGCTATTAATAACAAAGCAAGCACCAGCACTCCATTGACCACTAGATTGGCCGCGTACATTCCGATGAAGTCGCGCTGATGCTGCAGGCGCGTGGCCCACAGGGCCGCCAGCAGCGCGGCCGGCAGCGCCAGCGCGCTCCAGCCCAGCGCCTGGCCGGCCAGGCCGCGCAAATCCGGCGCCAGCCCCGCCGCCAGCAGGGCAACGAGCGGCCCCCGGCCCAGCCAGATCGCCAGCCCCAGCGTCCCACCCAGCACCAGCAGTGCCCAGGCCACCGTGCGCTGCGAGGCGGCCTGCGCGGCCGGTGCCTGTCTGGACCAGTGCGGCAACAGCACGTAGGCCAGTGCGCCACTGGCCAGCAGCCCGGCCAGCCAGTCGGGCAAGGTAAGCATCAGCACCGCCACATCCCCCAGGCCCGAGGTGCCGAACGCCGCCGCTTGCGCCGACTCGCGCGCCAGACCCAGCAAGCGGCTGGCCAGCAGCAGGGCAAGGGACAGCGCGCCAGCTTTGAGAAACATGGCGTGAATTATCGAGTCATGGCATCGCCCTGCCGTGGGCGGGCGGGCGCAAAAAACTAAAATACATGGTTTCGGCTAGAAATGCCTCCCGCGCGGTGCCTTGGTGCCGGGCCTCAACCTTTGGCTCCCCATGTCTGACCCTCAAAACACGCCAGCTCCCCAGGACGAAAACCAGCTCATCGCCGAGCGCCGCGAAAAGCTCAAGGCGCTGCGCGAAGCGCAAGCGCAGGGCAAGGGCGTGGCCTTCCCGAACAACTTCAAGCCCGAGGACCACGCAGCGACCTTGCTGGCCGCGCACGGCGACAAAACCGCTGAAGAGCTGTCGGCCGAAGGCACACCGCCCGTCACGGCCAAAATTGCCGGCCGCATGATGCTCAAACGCGTCATGGGCAAGGCCAGCTTCGCCACGCTGCAGGACAGCTCGGGCCGCTTCCAGATCTATGTGACCCGCGACGACATCGGCGAGGAACGCTACGCCGCCTTCAAGCACTGGGATCTGGGCGACATCGTGGCCGCCGAAGGCCGCCTGTTCAAGACCCGCACCGGCGAGCTGTCGATCCACGTCAGCAGCGTGCGCCTGCTGACCAAGAGCCTGCGCCCGATGCCCGACAAGTTCCATGGCATCGCCGACCAGGAGGTCAAGTACCGCCAGCGCTACGTCGATCTGATGACCGACGAGTCTGCGCGCAAGCGATTCGTGGCGCGCAGCAAGGCCGTCAGCGCCCTGCGCGACTTCATGGTGGCCAACGACTTCCTGGAGGTCGAGACGCCGATGCTGCACCCGATCCCGGGCGGCGCCAACGCCAAACCCTTCAAGACCCACCACAACGCGCTCGACCAGGAAATGTTCCTGCGCATCGCGCCCGAGCTGTACCTCAAGCGCCTGCTGGTCGGCGGTTTCGAGCGGGTGTTCGAGATCAACCGCAGCTACCGTAACGAAGGCATCTCGGTGCGCCACAACCCCGAGTTCACCATGATGGAGTTCTACGCGGCCTACTGGAACTACCTGGACCTGATGGATTTCACCGAAGCGCTGGTGCGCGACGCCGCCATGAAGGCGCTGGGCACGCTACAGCTGACCTACCAGGGCCGCGAGGTCGATCTGACCCAGCCCTTCGTGCGCCTGACCATCCGCGAGGCGATCTTCCAGCACACCGAGGCCGGCGCGCATGTTGACGACGCCGCCTGGCTGACGAGTGCGCTGAAGAAGCTCGGCATGACCGAAGCGAAGGACAAGCTGTCCACGCGCAGCCTGGCCAGCCTGCAGGTGCTGTATTTCGAGGAAACTGTGGAAGACAAGCTCTGGCAGCCGACCTTCATCATGGAACATCCGACGGAAATATCCCCGCTAGCGCGGGCCAACGACGCACGCCCCGAAGTGACCGAGCGCTTCGAGCTCTACATCACCGGCCGCGAATTCGGCAACGGCTTCAGCGAGCTGAACGACGCGGAAGACCAGGCCGCGCGCTTCATGGCCCAGGTCGCGGCCAAGGACGAGGGCGACGACGAGGCCATGTTCTATGACCACGACTTCGTGAGGGCGCTGGAATACGGCATGCCGCCGGCCGGCGGCTGTGGCGTCGGCATCGACCGCCTGATGATGCTGCTGACCGACAGCGCCAGCATCCGCGACGTGATCCTGTTTCCGGCGCTGCGCAACGAAGTCGTGTCGCCTCGGCGCGAAGGCTGAACTCCGGCAGCGCCCGCAGGCGCGCCGGCCCCTCAGCGTGGCGGGATGTCGCGGGGTGTCACATCCACCACGTCGGCCGGCACAGCACGAACACCCTTTGCCGCCGGGTCGGCCACGGCGCGGCTCGTCCAGCGGGCCGTAGACGCCCGCGAAGCCTCGCGGTAGCGTTGCCACACCATGACCGGGGCCGGCTTGCGACCCGTCAGCAGCGCACGCAGCAGCATGAACACCACGGCCAGCAGCCCGGCAAAGAGCAGGCTCAGGGCGAACACGACCGCAGCCAGCCCGAAGACCAGGCGCAGGGCCATTGAGACGATGCGGGCGACGAAATCCGTGATCAGTACCATGAAACGTGGAGCGGGAAACGCCCCGAAAGTTCAGCAAACATGCAAATGCAGGCCGCTGCGTGTGTTTTCAAGTCGCGTGAGCCTCAGGGCAACAGACCGAGCGCGTGGATGTAGCCGGGCGAGCACATCAGGTCGTCCCACTCTGTTGCCAAGCCAGCGGGAAGCAATGCTTGGCGACGATGCTCGCTGGCCTCATGCGGCTGCCAGCCGCCCTTGAGCTGGGCTTCGGCCAGGCCGTCGAGCAGTTCATCGACGGCCTGGCCGCCATCCACGCTCTGGTTGCACAGCAGCACCATGTCGCAGCCTGCAGCCAGGGCAGCAACCGCCGCCTGGGTGTAGCTGACCGGCTGCCCGTCGATCTTGCGCGCGCCTTCCATCGACAGGTCGTCGCTGAAGATCGCGCCGCCAAAACCGAGCCCATGTCGCAGGATGTCGTTCAGCCATCGGCTGGAAAATCCGGCCGGGCGCGTGTCCACCTTCGGGTAGATCACGTGAGCGGGCATGACGCTGTCCAGCGTGGTATTGAGCCAGCCGTAAGGCGCAGCGTCGTCAGCCAGGATGGCCTTGAGGCTGCGCCGGTCCACCGGGATGTCGGTATGGGAGTCGGCCTTGACGAAGCCGTGACCCGGGAAGTGTTTGCCGCAGTTGGCCATGCCGGCGCGCAGCAGGCCGTGCATGAGGCTCTTGGCCAGCAGGCTGACCACGCGCGGGTCGCGGGCGAAGGCGCGGCTGCCGATGACGCTGCTCCGGGAGGCGCCGGGCCGCCCCAAGACGCCCGCGCCCCCTCGGGGGGCAGCAAGCGCTTGCGCTTGCGTGGGGGCCTCATCCTGGTAGTCCAGGTCGAGCACCGGCGTGAAGCTCAGATCCACGCCGCAAGCGCGCAATTCCGCCCCCAGCACATAGCCGGCGGCGCTGGCGGCGTTGGTCGCCTTCATGGCGCCGCTGCCCGCCGGTCCCTTGCCGTCCTGCATCCACAGTTCGCCGAAGGCGCGCATCGGCGGCAGGTGGGTGAAACCGTCGGTCTTGAAACGCTGCACGTGGCCGCCTTCGTGGTCCACGCAGATCAGCAGGTCGCGCCGCACGCGCTTGACGTCGGCGCACAGGGCCATCAGTTGCGCACGGCTTTCCCAGTTGCGCGCGAACAGGATCAGCCCGCCCGTGAGCGGGTGGGCCAGGCGCTGGCGGTCGGCAGGCGTCAGCCGGGTGCCGGCGATGTCGAGAATCAGGGGGGCATGCTGGGTCATGGGAACTCCGGAAAATCAATCAATGAATCACCTATCAATAGCAAACAGTGACCATCCGACGCTGGGATAGTGCCAAAACGTCTTCAAATCTTCTCCACCACACAGAAACTGGCCGCATAGTCGCTCTCGTCGGTCACGCTGACGTAAGCGGTGAGCCCCTGTGCTTCAAACCAGGTCTTCAACGCACCGTGCAGCACGATGACGGGCTTGCCCGCATTCGCAGACCCGGCCGGCAGCTTGCCCACCTCGCACAGTCGCCAGCGCATGGGCGAACGTATCCCCAGGCCAATCGCCTTGCTGAAGGCCTCCTTGGCGGAAAACCGCGTGGCAAGGTAACGCACGCCGCGTTCAGGCCAGCGCGCACTGCGCAGGCGCCAGGTGGCGAGCTCGCCCTCGCTGAGGATCTTCAACGCAAAACGGTCACCATGCTTGTCCAGGCTGGCGCGGATGCGGCGAATATCGCAGATGTCGGTTCCGATGCCGTAAATCATGGACTTCCCGGGGGCGAGGCGGGGCTCAGGCCGGGTGGACCGGCGGGAAGGCCGCGTCGATGCAGCGCAGGTAGGCGGCCACCGTGGCCGCATAGCCCAGCTCCAGCGCATCGGCGATCAGCGCATGGCCAATTGACACCTCGGCCACGCCCGGCACGGCGCACAGGAAGGGGGGCAGGTTGTCGCGGTTCAGGTCATGGCCGGCGTTGACGCCCAGGCCCGCATCCAGCGCGGCCTGCGCAGCCGCCGCATACCGCTGCAACTGCCCGGCGAGGCTGGCGTGACCCCAGGCGGCGGCATAGGGCTCGGTGTAGAGCTCCACCCGGTCGGCCCCGGCGGCCCTGGCCAGCGCCATCTGCGCCGGCACCGGGTCCATGAACAGGCTGACCCGCGCACCCAGCGCCTGGCATTCGCGGATCAGCGGCAACAACCGGTCCGCGTCTTCGGGGAAATTCCAGCCGTGATCGCTCGTGAACTGGCCCTCGCTGTCGGGCACGAAAGTCACCTGCTGCGGGCGCACCTGGCGCACGAAGTCCATCAGGTTGTGGAACGGGTTGCCCTCGATGTTGTACTCACGCCCGGGCCAGTCCTGCAGCAGTGCGGCGAGGTCAAACACGTCCTGCGCGCGGATGTGCCGCTCGTCGGGCCGCGGGTGCACCGTGATGCCGTGCGCGCCGGCCTGCAGACACTGGGTCGCCGCGCGGGTGACACTGGGGATGCCCAGATGGCGCGTGTTGCGCACCAGCGCGACCTTGTTGAGGTTGACCGAGAGGGCTGTCGTCATGCTGTGGGCCGTGAATGGTTTGCGATGTCAGGCGGTGGCGCGCCGGTTTACAGGTTCTGGAGGTCGATCATCATCTGCCGGGTGCGCAAGGTGCTGACCCCGCAATGGTAATTCAGCAAGGTGCGTAGCTGGCTGCGCAGTTCCGGCATGACCGGCCCGCTGGCGCGCAGCACGGCGGTAAACCCTGCCCCATCGCCCAGCGCCCCCTGCAGACGCTCCCATTGCGCACCGTTCAGGCTGGCGCGGTCGTCATCGTGCGCCTCGCGCAGGCCGCCTTCCGGCACCAGGCAATAGCGGCCATCGGGGTCGAGCGGCTCCAGCGTGAGCGTCTGGGCATCGAGCACGGGCAGCAGGCCGATTTCACGCAGCAGCAGCAACTCGAATGCGCGCAAGGCCACATGCAGCACCTCGCCCTGCAGTCCGGGCGCCAGCGCTTGCGGGCTGCCGTGACCGGCCAGCACGCGCACCACATCGGCATAGGCGTCGAAGAGGCCCGGATGCGGGTCGTCGCGCGCCAGCAGGCGCAGCAGCAACTCGTTCAGGTAATAGCCCGACATCAGCGCGTCGCCCGTGGGCATGACATGCCCGCCGACCCATTCCGCGCCCTTGAGCGTGCGAATCTCGGCGTCACCACCGAAGTTGAGGTGCAGCGGCTGCAAGGGCAGCAGCACCGGGCGGAAGTTGGAGCTCGGGCGCTTGGCGCCCTTGGCGACCAGGGCAATGCGGCCATGGTGGCGGGTGAAAACCTCCAGGATCAGGCTGGATTCGCTCCAGTCGTAGCGGTGCAGGACGTAGGCGGGCTCTTCGGTGATGCGCTTGGCGACCACGGCTCAGCGAGACTTGACCACCGGCGGGGCCACCGGCCGCAGCGCCGGGCCGCCCCCAGCAAGGCCAGCCCCCGGGGCCAGCGACCACACGCAGCGAGGGAGCGTGGGGGCCACCGGCCACAGCGCAGGGCCGCCCCAAGCAAGGCCAGCCCCCCCGGGGGGCAGCGACCACACGCAGTGAGGGAGCGTGGGGGCCCCGTCACTCATAGCCAAAAGAGCGGACGCGAGCCTCGTCATCCGCCCAGCCCGAGCGCACCTTCACCCACAACTCCAGGAACACCTTGCAGTCCATGAGGCGCTCCAGCTCCTGGCGCGCTTCGGTGCCGATGCGTTTCAGGCGCTCGCCCTTCTCACCGATGATCATGGCCTTGTGGTTGTCGCGCTCGACCACGATGGTGGCCGCGATGCGCGCCAGGCGGCTCTTGTTGCGGCCGATCTCGTCCTCGAACTTGTCGATGATGACCGTGGAGGTGTAGGGCAATTCATCGCCGGTGAAGCGGAACAGCTTTTCGCGCACGATCTCGCTGGCCAGGAACTTTTCGCTGCGGTCGGTGAGTTCGTCCTCAGCGTAGGACCAGTCCTGCTCTGGCAGGTACTTCTCGCAGATGCCGAAGAGACGCTCGACATCTTTCGCGTTCTTGGCCGACATCGGCACGAACTCGGCGAAGGGGTGACGCGCCTGCATGGACTGCAGCCAGGGCGCGACGTCAGAGCGGCGGTGTACGGTGTCGAGCTTGTTGGCGATCAGCAGCGCCGGCACGCCGGGCTTGAGCAAGGCCAGCACCCGCTCGTCGGCCGGGGTAAAGCTGCCCGCCTCGACCACGAACAGCACCAGGTCCACGTCGCCCACCGCGCCCAACACGGTCTTGTTGAGCGACTTGTTCAGCGCGGTGTTGTGCACGGTCTGGAAGCCGGGCGTATCGACGAACACGAACTGGGTTGCACCGCGCGTGGTGATGCCGGTGATGCGGTGGCGTGTGGTCTGCGCCTTGCGCGAGGTGATGCTGATCTTCTGCCCCACCAAAGCGTTCAGCAGCGTCGATTTGCCGACGTTGGGCTTGCCGACGATGGCAATCAGGCCACAATGCCGCGCCGCGAGCGCCGTTTCCTGCGCAAGCCCGGATTCAATGCTTTTTGGGTCAGTCCCCAACGTCGGAAGGTCATTGTTTGCTTCAATGTTTGTAGCGTTATTCATGGGGTCTTGGATCTCAGGTTCTCCAGCATGGCGGCGGCGGCGGCCTGTTCACCGGCACGGCGTGAACCCCCAATGCCGCGCTGGCACAGCGCCATTTCGGCAATCTCGCACTCCACATCGAAAGTCTGCTGGTGCGCTGCGCCCATCGTGCCCACGACGCGGTAGGCCGGCACACGCATCTTGCGCGCCTGCAACCATTCCTGCAACTCGGTCTTGGGGTCCTTGGCGGCGGCCTGCATGGTGGCGTTGATTTCTACCGGCTCGAACAGCCGGCGCACCAGCGCCTGGGCCACCGGGTATCCGGCGTCAAGGTACACCGCCCCGAGCACCGCTTCGAGCGCATCGGCCAGGATCGACGGACGCTTCTGCCCCCCCGAACGCATTTCGCCTTCGCCAAGCCGCAAGGCCTGCGCCAGATCCAGTTTCAAGGCTAGGCCATGCAGGGTATCCTGCTTGACCAGATTGGCCCGCACGCGCGACAGGTCGCCCTCGGGCAATCCACTCAAGCGCTCGTAGAGTAGGTGGGCCACCGCGAGGTTCAGCACCGAGTCGCCCAGAAACTCCAGCCGTTCGTTGTGGTCGGCCGAAAAACTGCGGTGCGTGACGGCCAGCGTCAGCAACTGCGGATTCAAAAACTGGTGCTGCAGGCGCTGCTGCAGCGCCGAAAGAATGGGCTCCACGCTTACTTGGAGCGTCCGCTGTACTTCAAGACCAGATAGGCCGGCCCCGCGAGGTGGATCTCCCGGGTGTAGGCAAAAGCGACCACGACCTTGTCGTTGTTCTTGGTGATTTCAAGGTCCTTGCCGGCGATGGAACTGATGTCATCGATCTGGGCCGCCTTGTCGAAAATCGCCTTGATCTCCGGCACCGTGCTGCCCCCACTGGCCTTGTTGACGGCTTTCACGACGGCCTGGTATTCCACGACGGTGGGGAAGACCTGGGCCGCGACGACCAGGGTGCAGGCCACCACGATCCCGACGAACAGCAAACCGATAAAGGAAATACCGCGCTGCCCCGAGCGCGAACGAAATTCATGGGTCATCCCTGTTCCCCTTCCAAATGCATGCGTCTCAATTGAACGAACCAATGCGTTTCAGATTGCCGAAATTCATCCAGACAAAAAATGCCTTGCCGACGATATTGCGGTCCGGTACGAAGCCCCAATACCGCGAATCCAGCGAATTGTCCCGGTTGTCGCCCATCATGAAATAGTGGCCCTCGGGCACCTTGCAGACCACCCCCTCAATACTGTAGCGGCAATTCTGGCGATTGGGGAAATCATCAGCGCCTGCGATCATCGCCGGTCGGGACGGATCGTTCAGCGACCGATGTTTCTTCTCTCCCAACGCCTCCTCGAACTGCGGGAAATAGCGCATGGCGTCTTCGTCAAAATACTCCGGCAAAGCCATCGTTGGCACCAACTGGCCGTTGACGGTGAGCTTTTTGTTGAGGTATGCAACCTCGTCGCCCGGCACGCCGACCACGCGCTTGATGTAGTCCAGGCTGGGCCTGGGCGGGTAACGAAACACCATGACGTCACCGCGCTGGGGCGTGTTGCCGTCGATCACCTTGACGTTGATCACGGGCAGGCGCACGCCATAGGTGAATTTGTTCACCAGGATCAGGTCACCGACCAGCAAGGTGGGAATCATCGAGCCCGAGGGAATCTTGAAGGGCTCAAACAGGAACGAGCGCAACAGGAACACCAGCAGGATCACCGGGAACAGGCCGGCTGTCCAGTCCAGCCACCAGGGCTGCATGATGAGCCTGTGCTTCGCCTCGGCGATATCGCCATCAACCGGGGCAATCCCCATTTTGCTGAGGTCGGCGCGACGCTGTTCTGCCTGTAGCTGCAAAGCGTCCGCCGCCTTTTGCCGCCGCGGCAGGAAGTAAAAACGCTCCGCCACCCAATACAAACCAGTCACGACGGTGGCCAGGAACAGCAGCAAGGCGAAGTTGCCTTCCAGCATGCCGAAGTACCAGGCGCCGGCGTAGCCCACGAAGGCGGAAAGAATCAGTGCGGTGAGGTACTGCATCAGTCTTCCACCCGCAAAATCGCCAGGAAGGCTTCCTGGGGAACTTCGACCGAGCCAATCTGTTTCATGCGTTTCTTGCCAGCCTTCTGTTTTTCGAGCAGCTTGCGCTTGCGCGAGATATCACCGCCGTAACACTTCGCCAGCACGTTCTTGCGCAAGGCCTTGATGGTTTCCCGCGCAATGATGTTGGCGCCAATCGCCGCCTGGATGGCCACGTCATACATCTGGCGGCTGATGATCTCACGCATCTTTGCCACCACGGCGCGTCCGCGGTACTGCGACTGTGATCGGTGAATGATGATGGACAGTGCATCGACCTTCTCGCCATTGAGCAGGATGTCGACCTTCACGACGTCGGCGGCGCGGTATTCCTTGAACTCGTAGTCCATCGACGCATAGCCCCGCGAAACCGACTTGAGCTTGTCAAAGAAGTCCAGCACGATCTCGGCCAGCGGCATCTCGTAGGTCAACATGACCTGGCGCCCGTGGTAGGCCATGTTGATCTGCATGCCGCGCTTCTGGTTGGCCAGCGTCATGACCGGGCCCACGTATTCCTGCGGCATGTAGAGATGCATGGTCACGATCGGCTCACGAATCTCGTCGAGCCGCCCCTGGTCAGGCATCTTGGACGGGTTCTCGACCATCTTGACCTCGCCGTCCGCCTGCACCACCTGGTAGACCACGCTGGGCGCGGTCGTGATGAGATCCTGATCGAACTCGCGCTCCAGCCGTTCCTGGACGATTTCCATGTGCAGCAGGCCGAGGAAGCCGCAGCGAAAACCGAAACCCAGGGCCTGGCTGACCTCGGGCTCGTAATGCAGGGACGCATCGTTGAGCTTGAGCTTCTCCAGCGCGTCGCGCAATGAATCGTATTCGCTGGCCTCGGTCGGGTAGAGACCGGCAAACACCTGCGGCTGTATTTCCTTGAAACCGGGCAAGGCCTCGGTCGCCGGCCCCTGGTTGTTGGGCAGCTTTTTCTCCAGCGTGATGGTGTCACCCACCTTGGCAGCCTGCAGTTCCCGGATGCCGGCAATGATGTAGCCGACCTCCCCGGCCTCCAGCGATTCGCGGGGCTGGTTGGCCGGCGTGAACACACCGAGGTTGTCGGCGTTGTAGACCGCTGCCGAAGCCATCATCTTGATCCGTTCACCCCTGGCCAGGCGTCCATCGACCACCCGCACCAGCATCACCACGCCCACATAGCTGTCGAACCAGCTGTCGATGATCATGGCGCGCAAGGGCGCGGCCGGGTTTCCCCTTGGCGGCGGGATGCGGGCAACCACGGCCTCAAGAATCTCGTCAATGCCCATGCCGGTCTTGGCCGAGCACGGAATGGCATGCGTCGCATCGATCCCGATCACGTCTTCGATCTCGGACTTGGCATTGTCCGGATCAGCGTTCGGCAGGTCCATCTTGTTGAGCACCGGCACCACCTCCACGCCGAGTTCCAGCGCGGTGTAGCAATTGGCCACGGTCTGCGCTTCCACGCCCTGGCTCGCGTCCACCACCAGCAGCGCACCCTCGCAGGCAGAGAGCGAACGGCTCACTTCATAGGAAAAATCCACATGCCCCGGCGTGTCGATCAGATTCAGGTTGTAGACCTGCCCGTCACGTGCGGTGTACCTCAATGCGGCGGTCTGCGCCTTGATGGTTATCCCGCGCTCTTTCTCGATGTCCATCGAGTCGAGTACCTGCTCACTCATCTCACGGTCACTGAGGCCACCGCAGCGCTGGATCAGGCGATCCGCCAAGGTCGATTTGCCGTGATCAATATGCGCAATGATCGAAAAATTTCTGATGTGATTCATCAACGATGCGTTTCAAGTGATTGAATTAAAACAGCCGGAAAGACAAAAAAAGGGCGCGTCGAAAGCTGACGCGCCCTGAACCAACAATCAAAGGCAACTGCGATAGTTGGGACTTCATTGTAGGCAAAAAGGCCAAGCCGCATAGCCTTGAAGCCACCAAAGCATCGACGTTGCGGGCTTGCAACACACATGTTATTCACAACTTATTAACAGCATTGCCAGTGCATCTTATGGACAACGTGTGGGTGAAAGGTCGAGCAATGACGGATGTGTCATCAACATTCCGCATCGTGGACTTCTGCAATTTCAATATGCCGGTAATCGACTTCAGGGCGTCCTGATTCTATCGAATAAAGTAATTAGGCGTCAGAAAAGTTAGTGAGCGCAAACAACGGCAGGAGTTGCCGACCCCAGCCGAACTCCTTCGTCGACCCGATCTTTCTGGAATAAGCTCCCCAAAAAACATCGCCAATCCCGACCTCGAAAGGGGGTTTTCCGGGCCATTGCGGCCGCCAGAACTCAGCGAGCTGGCCGAATCAACGCGTATTGCGCCCACTCGCCCCGGCGAAACAGCACGCTCACGGGCTTGTTTTTGTCGAGCCTGGCGAGCGCCGCATCAAACTCCTTCACACTGGCGACTTCCGTATTGGCGATCTGCACGATCACATCGCCCTCACGCAGGCCGGCCCGCGCCGCGCTCTCGGTCGCGGCTTCCACTTTGACGCCGCCCCTGATTTTCAACTCCTTTTTCTGGGCCTCTCCCAGTTCACTCACGCTCAGGCCCAGTAACTGGGCGGCGGCACTGGGCTTGGGCTTGTCCTCGCGCTCCGCCGGTTTGCGAACCGCGGTCTTTTCCGCTTCGACCTCGCCAATCACAATGCTCAGCTCCTTGTTGGCCCCACGACGAAACACCGTGAATGTGCTGCGGGTCCCGGGCTTGATGTTGCCGACGAACCGGGGCAGGTCGGATGCCTTCTCGATGACCTTGCCATCGAAGCGCGTGATGATATCGCCGGCCTCCACGCCGGCCTTGTCAGCCGGTGAGCCGCTTTCCACGCCGCGCACCAGCGCCCCTTGCGGCTTGCCGAGCCCGATCGACTCCGCCACTTCCTTGGTGACCTGGTCAATCTGCACGCCGATCCGCCCGCGGGTCACCCGGCCACTGGAACGTAGCTGCTCGCTGACGCGCACGGCCTCGTCCATCGGTATCGCAAACGAAATGCCCATGTAGCCCCCCGAACGCGAATAGATCTGGCTGTTGATGCCCACCACTTCCCCGCGCATGTTGATCAGGGGCCCACCTGAATTGCCCGGATTGATGGCCACATCGGTCTGGATGAACGGAAGGTAGTCCCCGGTATCGCGCTGCTTGGCGCTGACGATGCCCGCCGTGACCGAGTTTTCCAGGCCAAACGGTGAACCAATCGCCATCACCCATTCGCCCACCTTCAAGCGGTTGACATCGCCAATCTTGATGGCTGGCAGGCCAGCGGCATCAATCTTGACGACGGCCACATCCGTGCGCTTGTCGGCGCCGACCAGACGCGCCTTGAACTCGCGCTTGTCCGTCAAGGTCACAATCACTTCATCCGCCCCGTCCACGACATGGGCGTTGGTCATGATGAAGCCGTCGGCGGTCAGGATGAAACCCGAACCGACGCCACGCGGCTGCTCGTCCTCCTGGGGACGATTCTGACGCGGCGCAGGGCGGGGCCCGTTGGGAATGGGCACCCCAAAAAACCGCCTGAAAAACTCCTGCATTTCTTCATCGGATCCGCCCCCTGGCCCGCCGTTGGCGCGCACCTTCTCGGTGGTGCGGATGTTCACCACCGACGGCCCCACCTGCTCGACCAATTCCGTGAAATCGGGCAAGCCACGGACCAGCGCACCAGCCTGTGCAGCGACCGGTGCAGCAGGGACCAGCATGGCCAGCGTTGCTGCAAGAAGGACGCCCGGCAATACCCGCTGCCGCAAAGATTTCAGTTCCAGTTTCAACATCATCAACCTTCCATCAAATCATCGGCACGGGAGCCACAGTAGCGCCCGCGTCCCAGAAGCTGCAGATTGGGGCTCACCGGCGCCGCTCAAGACTCTGCGCGAACGCCTGCAGGGTCTGAACCGGCACTTCGCCGACCGCCGTAAGCCACCATGCCCCATGGCCTTTGTCGGCGATCTGGCGGGTCAGCATCTGCGTCGCGCCCATCGCCATCACGCCGTCATGAAGATGGCGCCGCCGGTCGAAGGCTTCAACGAAAAGCGATACCGTGGCGAGACCGTCGGAGAAAACCCATTGCACGGATGGTTCCCCGCCAGCATCCCCTGCAGGAGCAGGACGCCTGAAACAGCTCGTGGGCCGGAAGCCGGGAACCGGGTTCCGCATCGACCACCCCTCAGCGGCCGGTGTGGTTTTCACCATGTCCGGCTTTTCGAGCTTGTAGCCACCGGTGCGTCCCATCATCCGGGCCAACTGGTCCATCTTCACGGGCGCATCGAGCTGCAACTCCGAAAAGGCGGCCTGTTCCAGCACATGCCCCGCCGTATCCAGCGTCTGAAGCTTGATCACCAGCCCGGTCTTTTTCTCGCTCCAGATCCGGTAGCCGAAACGCAGCTTGTCCCTGGGAACGAACTGCACGACATCTGCGTCGAAGCCGGCAACGCGTTCGCTGCCGATGAGGCGAACCCCATAAAACTCGGGAAGGGCGTATTCGCCGGTCTTGAGAAAGTTCGGGAAAGGCCCCAGGGACTCGCGGTTTTCACTGCGCGCAGTCCTGCTTTCAGGCAGGAAAGTGATCACTTCGTCGTTGCGACGGAAGGTCGTGCGTGGCGGGCCTGTCAAGGTTTCAACGCGCTCCATCTGCTGATCACCATCGCAAACGTGCCAGATCCGTGCGCTCGACAGGGCGCCTGCATCGGACGACACCACCAGAGTGCCCGAGTAAGCCCGCTTGCGGGGTGCTTCGTGCAGGCGCATGAGCCATTCAGCCAGGCCACGCTCGGCGGCGGGCGGGCCCGCCTGCGATGCGGCGGGGCCCGTTGGGGCCGGGGTCTGGGCAACGGCGGTCTGCAGGCTGCCGCCGAGCCACAGCACCAGGGCAAGAGGAATGAAAATATTCGCGGGCTTCATGGAATCAGTGAACGGAACGCGGGCTTTCAGGCGCCACTTACCGTGACGGCCCTTCAAACGTGGCGTTGCGCAAGAAACCAGAAGGGTTCTGCAAGGCAGAGTTTCCACCAAACTGGCGGTGCGCCGCCATCAGTTCATCCAGCCTGCGGTCCCGGATCAAGACAGGCGCGACGGCAGGCACCGGCGATGCACCGGCCAGGAGCACCGGCGCAGGCGAGCCTGCCGCGTCAATGCCGGACCGGGCCAGCAGGGCACCATCCGATGTGCCAGGTGACAAACCGATGGTGCTCCAACTGATCGCCGCAACGGCGGCCAGCGAAGCGAAACCCGCAACCAGCTTCCATCGAAAACTGCTGTCATTGGCTGCAGGAGGAAATACTTGACGATTTTCCTCGCTTCCCAGCGTCAAAGGGTCTTTATATGCTATTGATTCAGGATCATCCAAGATACCTGTGACAGCCCGGAGCGCACCAGGTTCAGCCTGAAGCCGTGTGTTCAGTCGGGCAAGAAAGTCTCGGTCACGGCCAAAGGCGCCCAGCTCCCCCGATCGCAACACGTCGCCCACCAGGTGGTACATCTGCCAGCAGGCACGCGCATCATCATCAATCGAAGTCACCTTGACGGCCGCGGCACATTCAAGGTCGCTCAATTGGCCATCGGCCAACGCGGAGATCTGCTCACGTTGCTTCAGTCGTTCATCAGCATTCATTTCCATACCCGTGTGTCGAAATTACCAGCCGGGGATTACCAGCGCTTGCCGGCCTGATGCTCCAGCATCGGCCTGACGCGCGCTGAAATTGCCTCGCGCGCCCGGAATATCCGGGATCGCACGGTCCCAATCGGACAATCCATCAACCCCGATATCTCGTCGTAGCTCAGCCCTTCGATCTCGCGCAACGTCACCGCCTGGCGCAAATCCTCGGGCAATGCCTCCATCGCCGCGTTCACTGCAGCCGCGATCTCCTTGGCGGCATAAACCGACTCTGGCGTTTCTTCGGTGGTTAGTTCGTTTTCGCGCCGGGAAGTTTCATCGTCTTCATCGGTATCCGTCGCGCTGCCCCTGACCGTCGGGTTGCGCTTCAAGTCCAATAGCGCCTTCTTGGCGGTATTCACGGCGATCCGGTAGAGCCAGGTGTAAAACTGGGCGTCGCCACGAAACTGGTGCAAGGCGCGCCACGCCCGGATAAAGGTTTCCTGCGCGATGTCTTCCACCAGGTCCACATCGCGAACCATCCGCCCGATCAAACGCTCGATGCGGCGCTGGTATTTGAGGACCAGAAGTTCAAAAGCACGTTGGTCGCCGGCGACGGCGCGCTCCACGAGCTGGCGGTCACTGTTGTCAAGTGGCGAGGAAGGGGGCTGACCGGCATCCGTCATGGGTTCGCGCCATCCTGCTTCGCATCGGTCATGGCGCGGGAATATACCGCACGGCGCAAATCATCCCAGCGCTCGGGCCGGGAGGCGGCTGACAACCATAGCCATGGGCCGGCATCACCCGCTCCCTGCAAACGCACTAGCAGATGGCGCTGCAAATCGAGATGAACGTGCACTCCGGCGGTTCGCGTTGCTGCACCAGGGCCTTCCCAGCGATGGCCGTCCCAGCGCAAATCCCCCTGAGGCAGGGTCCGCCAGAAGAACCCCGCCCCCAGCCCCGCAAGCAAGGTCACCGCCCCGACAATGAAAACCTGCCAGCCATTCAGGGGCGTTCGCTGCCAAACCATCACTCCAGCGGCAACCCCGGTCAGGACGAAGACCGCCAGCAAACCACCGAGAAAACGGGAGCGCCCCACCGGGTAGGTGACCGATGGGGCACTGTGCATAAGGCAGGAAACCTGGATCAGGTCGGCAAAAAGCGGCCTGCGTCCGGTTCAGATGCGCTTGAAAACGAGGGACCCGTTGGTGCCGCCGAAACCAAAATTGTTCTTCAATGCCATGTCGATCTTCAGGTCCCGTGCGGTATTGGCGCAGTAGTCCAGATCACACTGCGGATCCTGGTTGAAGATGTTGATGGTGGGCGGACTCTTCTGGTGATACAACGCCAGCACGGTGAAGATGCTCTCGATACCGCCAGCTCCCCCCAGAAGGTGGCCGGTCATGGACTTGGTTGAGTTGACGACCAGTTTTTTCGCATGATCGCCCAGCGCAGCCTTGATGGCGTTGGTTTCGTTGATATCGCCCAGCGGCGTAGAGGTGCCATGCGCGTTCAGGTAATCCAGCTGGTCGGCGTTGATGCCGGCGTTGCGCAACGCATTCACCATGGCGCGACGTGGCCCGTCCATGTTCGGTGCCGTCATGTGGCTGGCGTCAGCACTCATGCCAAAACCGGTCAGTTCGGCATAAATCCTGGCGCCCCGAGCCTTCGCATGCTCATAGGCCTCCAGGACCATCACCCCCGCGCCCTCGCCCAGCACAAAGCCATCGCGGTCCCGGTCCCAGGGCCGGGATGCGGTTTTAGGGTCATCGTTGCGGGTGGACAGCGCACGCATGGAGGCAAACCCTCCGACGCCCAGCGGCGACACCGTGGCTTCGGAGCCGCCAGCCACGATGACGTCGGCATCACCGTACTCAATCATGCGGCCGGCCTGCCCGATGCAGTGCAAGCCCGTGGTGCAGGCGGTGACGATGGCCAGATTCGGGCCCTTGAAACCAAACCGTATCGAAACATGACCGGAAATCATGTTGATGATGGACGCCGGCACGAAGAACGGCGTGATGCGGCGCGGACCGCGGTTGGTCAGCTCGGTATGGGTTTCCTCGATCAGCGGCAGGCCACCGATGCCGGAACCAATCACACAACCGATGCGGGTCGCCAGTTCGTCACTCAGCGCCTCGCCCGTCGGCAGACCGGCATCCGCCACCGCCTGGGCGGCAGCAGCGATGCCAAAGTGAATGAAGGAATCCATGGCCCGCGCTTCTTTCGCGGTCATGTACGACTCCAGATCGAAGCCCTTCACCTCGCCGGCGATCTTGCAGGCGAAATTCGTGGCGTCGAACCGGGTAATGAGGTCGATGCCGGAATTTCCGGCAAGCACGTTGGCCCATGCATCCGCCACCGTATTGCCCACGGGGCTGATGCATCCCAAACCCGTGACGACAACGCGGCGACGGGTCATCTCAAATCAGGCCTTCTTGGACGTGGCGTAATCAATCGCGGACTGCACCGTCGTGATCTTCTCGGCATCTTCGTCCGGAATCTCGATACCGAATTCGTCTTCCAGCGCCATCACCAGTTCCACAGTGTCGAGCGAGTCGGCACCGAGGTCGGCCACGAAGGCTTTTTCATTGGTGACTTGTGACTCTTCCACGCCGAGCTGCTCGGCGATGATCTTCTTGACACGTGCTTCAATATCGCTCATGGGTCCCTCTGAGGGTTGTGAAAAAAACGGATTTTACCCGTCCTCGGTGCTGGCACTGCGCAGCACCGCGGGACGGACCAGGAAATGTCGGATGCTGTGCGCCGGTTCGCCGTCTTTCAGGCCATGTACATGCCGCCGTTGACGTGCAGTTCCTGCCCCGTCACATAGGCAGCCTGGGGGCTTGCAAGATAGGCCACGGCATGGGCAATGTCGGAAGGCTGACCCAGATGGCCCAACGGAATCTGGGTCAACAACGCTTTCTGCTGGGTCTCGGGCAAGGCGGCAGTCATGTCGGTTTCGATAAAGCCTGGAGCCACGCAGTTGACCGTGATGTTCCGGCTGCCCAGTTCACGCGCCAAGGCTCGGGTCATGCCCGCCACACCCGCCTTGGCAGCCGCATAGTTGGCCTGGCCCGGGTTGCCGGACGCGCCCACCACGCTGGTGATGCTGATGATGCGCCCATAGCGTTGCTTCATCATGGGACGAATCACTGCCCGACTCATGCGGAAAACCGCCTTGAGGTTGGTGTCCAGCACCGCATCCCAGTCGTCGTCTTTCAGGCGCATGGCCAGCATGTCACGGGTAATGCCGGCATTGTTGACCAGCACCTGCAAGCCGCCGTGCTCGGCCACGATGCCGTCGATCGTGGTTTCGATGGCTGCGGCATCGGTCACGTTCAGGTTCGCGCCCCGGCAGCCCGGGTACGCCGCCAGCGCAGCGCTGATCCGGGCAGCGCCGTCGTCCGTGGTCGCGGTGCCGATGACTTTCAGGCCACGCGCAGCGAGTTCCTGGGCAATCGCCGCGCCAATGCCTCGGGAGGCGCCCGTCACCAGGGCGACCTGCCCCTCAAATGTGACTTCACTCATGACACAAGACCTTTCACTTCCAGCAGGGTCTCGGGATCAAACAGGGCGGCCCCCAGCATTTCGGCATCGATTCGCCTGACCATACCGGCGAGCACCTTGCCCGGCCCGCATTCAATCACCGTCATCACGTCGCGCGCCTTGATGGCCTGGACGCATTCCACCCAGCGCACCGGACCAAACGCCTGCCGGTAGAGGGCGTCACGGATGCGATCCGGGCTGATTTCCACCCGTACGTCGATGTTGTTGATCACGGGAATCCGGGGCGCTGCAAACGTGACGGCCGCAAGTTGCTCGCGCAGCTTTTCGGCGGCCGGCTTCATCAGGCTGGAATGAAAGGGTGCAGAGACCGGCAAAGGCAGGGTTCGCTTCGCGCCATTGGCTTTCAACACTTCACAGGCTTTCTGCACGGCAGCCTTGCTGCCCGAGATCACATTCTGGCCGGCGTCATTGAAATTGGCGACTTCCACAACTTCACCGCTGCCCGCACCAAAGCTGGCCTGGGCTTGCGCGCACCCGGCGATCACGTTTAGGGCGTCCATTCCCAGGATGGCGGCCATCGCGCCCACACCCACCGGCACGGCTTCCTGCATCGCGGCGGCACGAAACCGCACCAGCGGCGCCGCCTGGGCAAGTGTCAACGCGCCAGCGGCCACCAGGGCCGAGTACTCACCCAATGAATGGCCTGCCACCACTGCAGGCTCTGCGCCGCTTTCGGCGCGCCAGGCCCGGTAAGCAGCGACACCCGCCACCAGCATCACCGGCTGGGTGTTGGTGGTCAACGCCAGGGCCTCCCGGGGGCCCTCCCTGATCAACTGCCCGACGTCTTCACCAAGCGCGTCCGAGGCTTCCCGCAAGGTTTCCACGACGGCCGGGTGATCGCCCCAGGCGTCGAGCATGCCCACAGCCTGCGAGCCTTGACCCGGAAAGACAAAAGCAAAGGATTTCATGGTTTTTTCGGAAAAATATTGACAGAACAGGCACCTTCCCAGCGTGAGATGGTCACTTATTGCTACATTTTCAAGAGTATTGCGCCCCAGGTAAATCCGCCGCCCACCCCTTCGAGCAGGACGGTCTCACCCCGGTTGATGTGACCGGATCGCACGGCACTGTCAAGGGCCATCGGAATGGATGCCGCAGAGGTGTTGCCGTGCTGATCCACGGTCACCACCACCTTGCTCATGGGCAACTTCAGCTTTTTCGCCGTGCTTCGCATGATGCGGATGTTGGCCTGGTGTGGCACCAGCCAGTCGATATCGGCCTCGGTCTTGCCGGCCTTGGCCAGCACGGCACGCGCCGCGTCTTCGAGCACACCCACCGCGAGCTTGAAGACTGCCTGACCATCCATCTTCAACAGGGGATCGCCAGACGCCTTGCCGCCCGAAACGTGGCCAGGCACGCAGAGGATGTCGGCATGCTTTCCATCGGCGTGCAAATCGCTGGCCAGAATGCCCGGCACCCTGGACGCCTCAAGCACCACGGCGCCGGCACCATCGCCAAACAGCACGCAGGTCGTGCGGTCCTTGAAATCGAGAATGCGGCTGAAGACTTCGGTCCCCACCACCAGGGCCTTGCTGGCCGTGCCGGTCTGGATCATGGCGTCTGCCACCGTCAGCGCATACACAAATCCGCTGCAAACGGCCTGTACATCGAACGCCGGGCAGCCGGCAATGCCCAACTTGTGCTGGAGAATCGCTGCGGTGGACGGAAACACCATGTCCGGTGTCGATGTGGCCACGATGATCAGGTCGATGTCTTTCGCATCGACGCCAGCCGCGGTCAGCGCATTCCTGGCGGCTTCAAGGCCCAGGTCGCTGCTGAAGACCCCCGGAGCGGCAAAGTGACGGGCGCGGATGCCGGTGCGCTCGACAATCCAGTGATCCGACGTTTCAACGCCGTGCTTCGCCAGCTTTGCCACCAGGTCAGCATTCGTCAGCCGGCGCGGCGGCAGGTAACTCCCAGTACCGGAAATTCGGGAATAACGTCTCATTTAATCAGGGGTTGCCGTCACCACCACTTCGGACCGGGTTGCCGACGCCAGGAGCGGCGCGGCGTGGGCGATCCGGGCCTGGACACGGTCGAGCAATTTGTTGCGAGACGCATCATACGCCCGGTTCAGCGCACTGCCAAAGGCCAGTTCGTCCGCTGATCCATGGCTTTTGAACACCAGTCCGCGCAAGCCGAGCAGGGCGGCACCGTTATAACGACGATGATCAACCCGCTTTTTAAACGCAATTAACACCGGATAAGCAAAAATCGCCGCTATTTTCGTGAAGATATTGCGCGAGAACTCTGCTTTGAGGAACCCTCCGATCATCGTCGCCAGACCTTCGGAGGTCTTGAGCGCCACGTTGCCGACAAACCCGTCACAGACCACGATGTCGGTCGTTCCCTTGAAGATGTCGTTCCCTTCAATGTTGCCGTAGAAATTCAGATCACCCGCGTTGGCAGCTGATCGAAGCAGTTCACCGGCTTTTTTGATGATTTCACTGCCCTTGATCGCCTCTTCACCAATATTGAGCAGTCCGACGGTCGGGTTGTCGTCGTTGTTGAGCACCGACACCAGAGCCGACCCCATCACGGCAAACTGCAGCAGGTGCTCTGCTGTGCAATCCACATTGGCACCCAAATCCAGCACGGTGGTCGCGCCACCCCTGGCATTGGGCAACTGGGTGGCAATGGCGGGGCGGTCAATGCCGTCGAGGGTCTTGAGCACGTAGCGGGCAATAGCCATCAGCGCGCCCGTGTTGCCCGCTGAAAGAGCCGCCTGCGCAGCGCCCTCCTTGACCTGCTGGATCGCGACGCGCATCGAAGAATCCTTCTTCCGGCGCAGCGCCACTTCCAGCGGGTCGTCCATGGCAACCACCTCGCTGGCCGCAACGACGCGGGCACGCGGGTGCTCGAACGCCGCCAGGGCGCCAGGCAAGCCCACAAGCAGGAGCTCCGCGTCCGGATGCTGATCAAGGAAGCGGCGGCAGGCAGCGAGCGTCACCGTCGGACCATGGTCGCCGCCCATGCAGTCAACGGCCAGTGTGATCATGGCTTCGAGAGGCACCATGGCACCTGGAGACATTGAAAAACATGCATCAAAAACAAAGGCCCGAGGCTACAGTACCGTAGCGCCGGGCCTTGTGTCTCAAACCGAATCAGGCTTCGGATTTGCTCTTCACGACCTGACGGCCGCGGTAGAAACCATTGGGGCTGATGTGGTGGCGCAGATGCGTCTCGCCGGTGGTGGGCTCCACCGCGATGCCCGGCACGTTCAAGGCATTGTGCGAGCGGTGCATGCCGCGCTTGGAGGGTGACTTCTTGTTCTGCTGGACGGCCATGATGGCTCCTTGAAAGCAAATGACGCCGCGCGATTCAGGCAGGCGCAGCCTCAGGTTGACGGGTTGGTGGCTCTATCACGCACGGGAGGATCCCAAGCGAAGCCTTAAATTATAGCCCAAATCAACGACTTAGCCGGGTTTGTCCAGCCGCAAACTCGCCAGCGCGGCAAACGGGCTGGCCTTGACGGCAGAGGTTGCTTCGAAATCAGCGTCCGCCACGGCCAGCTTGACCTCCACCGGACAACGGTCGTGGCGCGGCACCAGCGGCAGCGCCAACAGCAACTCGTCCTCCACGAGCGCCGAAAGGTCAAGATCGGTGCTGAGCACCAGCACATCTTCATCCGCCTCTTCATCCAGAGCGGCCGCTGTCGCCTCGTCCGCGGCGAAGCGGAACCACCGGTCAGCCTGAATCTCGGTATCCACCGGACCCATGCAACGCTGACACAGCAAGGGCAGGCGCGTCTGCGCCTGAAGGTGCAGCCAGATCTCATCGCTGCCATCCGCGCCCGCGCGCATTTCGCCGCGCGCCGACCAGTTCACCATCAGCCCGTCCAGCGGTCCCTGGGCTTCCTGCGCCAGGCGCTCGTGATCCGCCAGGGTCTCCACGGCGGACAGCGATGTGCCGGCTTGCGCAAACAATTTCACGTCCACTCGTCTCGCAACAAACTCTTTTTTCATCCGGCCAGTGTAAGAGAATCAAGGGATGACTGACCTTGCTTGCCCAATTTCGCCGCCCGGTCGACCCCTGGTGCTGGGTTCAACCTCGCGGTACCGCCGCGAACTGCTGGAACGCCTGCACATCCCGTTTGAGGTCGCCTCACCGGACGTCGACGAGTCCCCCCGCGCTTCTGAACTACCGCGTGAACTGGCATTGCGCCTGGCGCTTGAGAAGGCGCGCGCGGTCGCGCGGCTGCATCCGCAGGCTGTGGTGATCGGCTCGGACCAGGTCGCGGACCTCCATGGCACGGCGTTGGGCAAACCGGGCACCCATGCGCGCGCCATGGCGCAATTGCAGCGCATGCGTGGCCAGACCGTGGTGTTTCAGACCGCTGTGGCGGTGGTCTGCGTTGCCACCGGCTTCGAGCAGGTGGACCTGGCGCCAGTCAGGGTGCGCTTTCGAAGCCTCGAGGATGGATTGGGCGACGCAGAAATCGAGAACTATCTGCACACCGAACAGCCCTACGACTGCGCCGGCGCGGCCAAGAGCGAAGGGCTTGGCATTGCCCTGCTGGCAGCGATCGACAGCGACGACCCGACCGCACTGGTCGGTTTGCCACTGATCCGCACCTGCCGCATGATCCGCGCCGCCGGCATCAAACTGCTATGACCCCCCAATCCCGACCCTATGCCGGCGCCGCGCGCCACGGCAGGCTCTACCTGGTACCGGCGCCGCTGGACTTCGGCTGCGACAGCCAGGCACCGCTCACCGATGTCATGCCGCAGGGCACGCTGACCGTGGCGGCGCGGCTGACGCACTGGATCTGCGAAAACGCGAAGTCCGCGCGCGCCTACCTCAAGCGCGTGGACGCGCTGGTGCCGCTGGCGTTGCCTCTCCAGGCACAAACCATCGCCGAACTGCCGCACCAGGTGCACAAGAAGGGCGATCATGCCGGCGCTCCAGGCGCGGGCTTTGACGCCCGGCCCCTGCTGACGGCCGCATTGAACGGCCACGACATGGGCCTGGTGAGTGAAGCTGGCATGCCGGCGATTGCCGACCCGGGCAGTTCGGTCGTGCGCGCCGCCCACGAACTGGGACTGCAAGTCTTCCCCCTGGCGGGTCCGGTGTCCGTGCTGCTGGCCCTGGCCGCCAGCGGGATGAATGGCCAGAACTTCGCTTTCGTCGGGTACCTGCCGCACGACACGGCGGAGCGCGCGCGCCGTATCCGTGAACTCGAGTCCCTGGCCCTCAAAACCGGCCAGACCCAGCTATTCATCGAAACGCCGTATCGCAACGCCGCACTGCTGCAGGCGCTGCTGCAGCACCTGCAGCACAACACCCGGCTGGCGATCAGCAGCGGGCTCACCCTTTCCGGCGCCCGGACGCAAAGCCATCTGGCGAAAACCTGGCGCCAACAGACAGCGGGCCCTGACAACAGCACGCCAGCCGTTTTTGCGATCGGACGATAAGCGCCGGAGGAGCCGCAGCCCTGGCCCGCCGGCCCCCGTCATGCGCTCAACGAAGCCCGGGCGCTGACCTCAGCGCATTCACCCCGCCTTCGCCCAAGGCCGCGCCAAAGCGCTTGGCCAGCCGCTCGGCCAAGTTTTCACGGCGAGTGTAGTCCACGATATCTTCGGCCTTGACCACGTCACGCGCCACCTGATCCAGGGTGCCCAGCCCGTCCGCGAGACCCATTTCGACGGCTTGCTGACCGGTCCAGAACAGGCCGCTGAACATCTCGGGGGTTTCCTTCAGGCGGGCGCCACGCCCCTTCTTGACCACGTCGATGAATTGCTGATGAATCTGGTTCAGCATGGTCTGCGCGTGGGCGCGTTGCGCCTCGGTCTGCGGACTGAAGGGATCGAGGAAGCCCTTGTTGGCCCCGGCGGTCATCAGGCGCCGCTCCACGCCCAGTTTCTCCATGAGCCCGGTAAAGCCAAAACCATCCATCAGGACCCCGATGCTGCCCACGATGCTGGCCTTGTCCACATAAATCTGGTCGGCAGCCGCGGCAACGTAATAAGCGGCTGAAGCGCAGGACTCCTCGACCACAGCATACACGGGCTTCTTGTGCAGCGCCTTGAGGCGCGTGATCTCATCGTTGATGATGCCCGCCTGCACCGGACTGCCCCCGGGTGAGCTGATCAGCAGGACCAGCGCCTGCGACCCCTTGTCTTCCAGCGCGCCCCGCATCGCCGACACCACCGATTCGGCACTGGCGTCGCCACCGGACGCGATCTCGCCCCGGATTTCGACCACCGCCGTATGCGGCGTGCTGGGGTCCGCGCTGGGCGTGCTGCGGCTGAACAGCATCCAGCCCGCGGCCGCAAAAAGCAGCAGCCAGGCCAGACGCGTGAAGTTGCGCCAGCGACGCGCTGCCCGCTGCTCGTCCAGCGCGGCAAAAGCCAGCTTTTCCAGGGTCGAGCGCTCCCAGCCCGAGCCCTGGTTGGCCGCGTCTTTCAATACATTATCAGGAGCTGAATATGACCGTTCCACGCTGGGTTCAGGCCTTTTTTCATCCGAATTCGGTGGGGCAGGGACATTGGGGTCGGTCATGATCGGGATTCAATCGGGTAAAGGTTTTTCCCAGTATGCCAGTGCACCCGGCCTTCCTGTTCTGTCAGGGCAATGGCGATCAGACCGCCGCGGCACGGGCCTCCTGCACAGGCGCCGGTGTCAGGCCGGTAGGTGGCGCCGTGGGTGGCGCAGATCAGCCATTGGCCAGTGTGGTCGAAAAACCGGTTGGGCACCATGTCCATTTCCATGGCCACGTGCATGCAGCGGTTCAGGTAGGCATGAACCCGCCCCTGGAAGCGGATCGCAAAGGCCCGGCAGGATCGCCCCTCGTACACCACATCGAAGGGCACGGCGTCGCCGGCATCGATCAGGTCGCCGGAATTGCACAGGGAAACCAGTGTCGTCACGGACAAGTCAAGCGTTGGCCCGCAGCCAGTCATGCAGTTCCGGCACTGAATGGCCGACAAACCGGGGATGCAGCGCATGGAAGGCCTCCGGCTCATGCGCGCCGTAGCTCACGCCCACGCTGGCGCAGCCCGCATTCAGCGCCATCTGCAGATCGTGCGTGGTATCGCCGATCATCAGCGTGCGCGCGGGTTCGACGCCGAACTCCCGCATCAATTGTTTGAGCATCAGCGGGTCCGGCTTGCCGGCGGTTTCATCCGCCGTTCGGGAGGCGTCAAAGCTGCCCCGAAGTTCGACCGCCTGCAGCGCTTCGTTGAGTCCGAGTCGACTCTTGCCGGTGGCCACGGCCAGCCAGTGCTGGCGTGAACGCAGATCCGCCAGCAGCGCCAGCACGCCGTCGAACAAGCTGATGTCGTTCTGATGCCGGGTGTAGTGGTGACGGTAGCGCGCGCCCAGTTCGGGATATTTGTCCTTCGGCACATCGGGTGCGGCGTGCGCCAGCGCCTGCATCAGCCCCATGCCGATCACATAGGCGGCATCTTTGGCACTGGGCACCGTGCCGCCGACGTCTTGCACCGCCCGCTGGATGCTGCGCGTGATGATGGCCGTCGAATCGAACAGGGTGCCATCCCAGTCAAAGGCGATCAGGTCAAACTGGCGGGGGCGGGGTGACATGGGCGACAAAATTTTCAAGTTCTGGAGGCAGATCGGCGCGCAGTTCAATGCGTTCGCCACTGGCCGGATGGTTGAACTGTAACCGCCAGGCATGCAGGAACATGCGCTTCAGGCCCTGTTTCTGCAAGGCCTTGTTGCGTTCGAAGTCGCCATATTTGTCATCGCCGGCGATGGCGTGCCCCTGCGATGCCAGATGCACCCGGATCTGGTGGGTGCGGCCGGTCTTGATCGTGACTTCGAGCAGGGTGAAACCCGTCAATCGCTGGCGAATCTTGACCAGGGTCACGGAATGCATGCCGTCCGGATCGTCCCTGGCGACCACCTTCACCCGGCGTTCGCCGGCGCTGGCACCGCCTTCCTTGCCCGGCAGCACGTATTTGTGCAGCGGGGCGTCAATGACCTTCTTGCTGGCGGGCCAGTCCCCCGCGACCAGCGCCAGATAAGTCTTTCCGGTCTCCCTTTCGCGAAACTGCTCCTGAAGGTGCTTGAGCGCGCTGCGCTTTTTTGCGACCAGCAGGATGCCGCTGGTTTCACGGTCCAGCCGGTGCACCAGTTCTAGGAACCGGGCCTGGGGTCGCGCCTGCCGAAGCTGTTCGATCACACCAAAGCTCACGCCGGAGCCCCCGTGCACAGCCACTCCGGCCGGCTTGTCGATCGCCAGCAAAGCCTCGTCCTCCAGCAACAGCGGAAATTCGCGGCCTGGCGCCGGGCGCTCGATCTTCTGTGCCGCACTGTCAGCGGTCCGCACCGGCGGCAGGCGCACCACGTCCCCCGATTGCACCCGTGAATCCGCAGAGGCCCGGCCTTTGTTGACCCGCACCTCACCGCTGCGGATGATGCGGTAGACATGGGTTTTCGGCACCCCCTTGAGCTGGCGAATCAGGAAATTGTCCAGCCGCTGGCCACCTGACTCTTCATCGACGATCACGCTCTGGACTTGGGGTTGTCCCTGAGTTGCCCCCCGAAGGCTTGCCGGCGGCGGGTTGGCCCCTATAATCTTGTTCACTAGCGACAGGCTGTAAGTGGTTGATTTGAATGGAAGTTGGCTCCCAACCGGGGAGTTTAGTCCAGCCATCACGCCCAGCCGCGCTGGAAGGTCGATGCCGCCGATGCGCATTGTCTGCAGACTGGAGGCCCGCGCTGACAGTGGCACACAATCCCACCGGACGAGCCGGCGCCATGAAACCCAGATACGGAATACCCAAGTTCGCCAGCGCATCGCTGGCGAACGGATCGAAGCGAGACTTTTGTGTTGATATTGTCAATTTCTGCCTTCTGGCGATGGCTTCTGCCTCCGCCCAACGGCATGAGTTCGACCCGAACTGGCCGCCTTCGGGCGCCTGCAGCTGTTTTATTCACAGCTGATCAACACCCATCCCCCCTCGCCCCCTTCCACGCGCCCACGCCCCGGCTGCAGAGATAAAACTCGGCACTGCCACAGGCTCCTCCGGCAATTCCCTTCGGTTCACAGCGTCAGTTTCGGCATCAAAGGCCCCTCGAGGGCAGGTACTTTGTTTACGTAAAGGTTCCGCGATGAAACGGATGCTGATCAACGCCACGCAGTCGGAAGAACGCCGGCTGGCGATTGTGGACGGGCAGAAGCTGCTCGATTACGAAATTGAAATTGAAGGGCGCGAACAGCGCAAGGGCAATATCTACAAGGCCGTCGTCACGCGCGTCGAGCCCAGTCTTGAAGCCTGCTTCGTAGACTACGGCGAGGACCGTCACGGCTTTCTCCCGTTCAAGGAAATCTCGCGGCAGTATTTCGCCCAGGGCGTGTCGGTCAGCCAGGCGCGCATCCAGGACGTGATCCGCGAGGGCGACGAACTGCTGGTGCAGGTTGAAAAGGAAGAACGCGGCAACAAGGGCGCGGCACTGACCACCTTCATCTCGCTGGCGGGCCGCTACGTCGTGCTGATGCCCAACAATCCCCGTGGCGGCGGCGTCAGCCGGCGCATCGAGGGCGATGACCGCGCCGAACTCAAGGAGGCGATGGACCAGCTGGAATATCCCAACGGCATGTCCATCATCGCGCGAACCGCCGGCATCGGCCGCAGCGCGCCTGAACTCCAGTGGGACCTGAACTACCTATTGAAGCTGTGGGGCGCCATCGACGGTGCCACCAAGGGCGGCAAGGGCGCCTTCCTGATTTACCAGGAATCGAGCCTCGTCATCCGCGCCATCCGCGACTACTTCAACAACGACATCGGCGACATCCTGATCGACACCGATGACATCTACGACCAGGCACAGCAGTTCATGGCCCACGTCATGCCCGAGCATGCCGCGCGGGTTAAGCGCTACCGCGACGACGCGCCGCTGTTCAGCCGCTTCCAGATCGAACACCAGATCGAATCGGCCTATGCCCGCACCGTGCAGCTGCCCAGCGGCGGCGCCATCGTGATCGACCACACCGAGGCCCTGGTCAGCGTGGACGTGAACTCGGCCCGCGCCATCAAGGGCGGCGACATCGAGGAAACCGCCACGCGCACCAACCTGGAAGCCGCTGACGAAGTGGCGCGCCAGATGCGCCTGCGCGACCTCGGCGGCCTGATCGTGATCGACTTCATCGACATGGAAGAGTCGAAGAACCGCCGCGAAGTGGAGAACCGCCTGCGCGATGCCCTGCGCCAGGACCGCGCCCGCGTGCAGTTCGGCTCGATCAGCAAGTTCGGCCTGATGGAAATGAGCCGCCAGCGCCTCAAGCCCGCGCTGAGCGAAGGCTCCTCCATCCCCTGCCCGCGCTGCGGCGGCTCCGGCCATATCCGCGACACGGAGAGTTCGGCGCTGCAGATCCTGCGCATCATCCAGGAAGAGTCCATGAAGGACAACACCGCCTCCGTCCTGTGCCAGGTGCCGGTGGATGTGGCGTCTTTCCTGCTCAACGAAAAGCGCCCGGAAATTGCCAAGATCGAACTCAAGCAGCGCATCAACGTGCTGATGGTGCCCAACAAGACGCTGGAGACCCCGAACTACCGGCTGGAGCGACTCAAGCATGACGATCCGCGCCTGGACAATATCGAAGCCAGCTACAAGATGGCGGACGAAGTGGAAGACCCCACCGCAGTCACGCGTCGCTCCCAGGAGCCCACCAACAAGCAGACGCCGGTGATCAAGGGCGTGCTGCCGGACGCCCCCGCGCCGGTCGCAGCACCCCGACCCGAGCCCGTGAAGGCGCCGGTGGCAGCGCCGACGCCGGTCACAGCCCCCACCCCGGCACCGGCACCGGCCGAGAAAGGCTTCTTCGGCTGGCTCAAGGGCCTGTTCGGCACAACGCCCCCACCGGCACCCGCGCCCGCCGCTGTACCGCTACCCGCTGTCGAGCCGCGGAAGGACGAAAAGCGTGAAGCTCGCACCGGACGGGACGGCGAACGCCGCGACGGCCGCAGGAGCGAAGGTCGCGGTGATGGCCGGAGCGACGGACGCCGGGGCGATGGACGCCGGGGCGATGGCCCGGGTGAAGGCCGCGGCGGCCGGGACGGGCGACGGGACAGCCGCAGTGAAGGCCGCGGGGAAGGTCGTGGGGAAGGTCGCGCAGAGCCCCGCGCCGAGTCTCGTGAGGGCGACCAGCGCCCGCCGCGCGCCGAGCGTACCGAGCGCGGTGAGCGCAACGGTTCGCGCGAGCGCCGCGAGACCCAGCCCGCCATGTCCGGCAATGCGCCCGCCATGGGTGCAGAAGCGCCGGTGCTGGTCGAAAACGGCGAGCCACGCCAGGACCGTCCGCCCCGTGGCGAGCGCGGCGAAGGCCGGCGGGAGCGGGGCGAGCGCGGTGACAGCCGCCCGCGCGGTGAACGCGGCGAAGGGCGAAATGGGGGAGCGGCCCGGCCCGATGACACGACCGACGCCAGCCCTCGGCCCGCGACACCGCAGGCCCTGGATACCTCCTCCGATGCCTTGGCGCTGCCTGCCAACGACAGCGAGGCCGGTGAGGGCGCATCACCCGATAACGCCAGCCGCCCCGAAGGCGAAGAGCGCCGGGAACGCCGGTCCCGCGACCGCTATGGCCGCGACCGCCGTGAACGCAACGGAGAACGTGGCAGCGACCGTGGCGATAGCCGCGCTGAGAGCGCAGCCGCGCCGACAGGCACGGTCCCCACGGAAGCGGCCGGCGAGTCGCGCGAGCCCGCTGCACGCTCTTACTTCGACCGCCCCACCCCGGTGTCCGCGGCCTCGGCGGAGCCGGACGAAGCCGTGGTGATCGCACCGGCACCGGTTGCAGCAAGCCCACAGGTTGCCGAGATGCTCACGACGCCCGCCTCCCTGGCGCCCGTGGCACCGGCCGCTGCCCGGACGGCTCCGGCGGCGACGCTGCCCGAGGTGGTGGCTTTCAAGCTTCCGATGGCCGAACTGACCCAGATCGCCGAACAGTCCGGACTGCAATGGGTGAACTCCGACGCTGGCAAGATCGCGGCCGTGCAGGCAGCCATTGCGGCCGAACCGGCCCGGGTGCATGTGCCACGCGAACGTGCGCCGATCGTGGTGGCAGACGAGGGCCCGCTGGTTCTGGTGGAAACCAAAAAGGACTTGCGCAACCTGAGCTTGCCGTTCTGACCGGGCCTGGCGCGGCCGGGCCGCGCTGATCCGGAGGCACAGGCCAGGCCCGCAAGCGCCTGGCCTTTTTGTCTTTCAGCCCTGGGCCGCCTTCTTCCAGGCCTGGGCGGCCACTTCAGGATCCCCCCGCTGCTCGGCCAGTTCGGCCAGTGCGCGCCAGGCGCTGGCCTGCAGCCCGGAATCCTTCAACCCGGTCGCGGCCTGCGCCAGCAGCTGCTGCGCCTTGCCCCAGAGCTGGCGATTCATGCACGCCTTGCCCGCCAGGTACTGCAGGTTCGGATCCCGCGCGTCGCGCTGCTGCGCAGTTTCAATGCGGGCCAGCCAGTCCCGATCAGCCACCGTGTCACCAGACACCAGGCCCACCTCCAGAACCCGGACCAGCTTGACGCGTTGTATCTCCGTGAGGGCATCAGGCCTGGCCAGCGCCAGCTCCCACACCGGCAGCAGCCAGTTGCGCGCCATAGCACCTTCCGCGCCCAGGCTCATCAATCGCTGGGCGGCCAGAATGGCTATCTCGGGCATCTGGCGCTCGGCGGAGTCGAGACGATTCCAGACCCCCTGCAACTGGGCCAGATCGTGCGCGCCCTGGATCATCTCGCCGATCAACCCACGCACCAGGCTTTGCGCCGCCGCCTGCGAGAAGGCCCGGTGCTTGGCCAGCAGGCGTGCGGTTTCGAGCGCCACCGGCGTCTGCCGCGCCAGTCGTGCTGCCTTGAGCTTGATGCGCAGCGCCACCGTGCGGCGCTGCGCCCCTTGCGGCAAGGCATCGAGCCAGTCCAGCGAGGCCTGCATGTCGCGCTCGTCGAGGGCCCACCGGGCGGCCCGCAATTGCGTGCCTTCCCGAATCTCCTGCACGGCGGGCGTGCTGCGACTCGCCGTGTGGGTCAGTGCCTGCTGGAGGTGCTCGTCCCGGCTGGCCTTGTCCTGCAGGGCCTGGGCGCTTTCCGCCGCCACGAGGTGCGCCAGGGCCCGCAGCTGCACGGCGTGGGCCAGACGCTGGCCGCCGGTCTTCAGTGCCTTTTCACGCGCGAGCGCCGCCAGCGCCGCCTTCCTCGCGCGGATGAAACGCCCCGCCAGCAGGTGCCCCAGCGCGTCGAGCAAGGCGGTGTGGGTGGCACGCTCCCTCTGCTGAGCCCGCCAGCGCCGGGCCTGGCGCGGCATCTCGAACAGTGCCGCCAGGGCCCGCAAGGCCACGTGCAGCGCCACAAAAGTGGCCATCAGCAACAACACCACCAGATTCAGGGACAGGTCAATCCGGTAAGGCGGCCAGAACAGGGTGATCGTGCTCTGGTTGTTGCCGGCGAACAGGGCCAGGGCCACGGCCACGCCAAACAGCGCCAGGAGCCAGAGTGCGGCGCGCATTCAGTGCCTGGCCGGTTGCCCCATGGGCAGGGTCCGACGGCCATCAAGCTGGCGCACGAGGGGCCTACCGGGGTGTCGCATGTTCATCGGCCCGCCGCCGCCGTGGCCAATGCCGCAAGGGTGTCATCCACGCGCGGCAGTTCGGTGGCCTTCATCTGGCTCTGCACCTGTTGCAGCAAGCTTGATGCGGTCTGGGTTTTGCGGGAGCCCGGATCGAAGTACTTGTTGAGGGCAGCCGATGCGGCGGCCAGGTCCGCACGCGCGGATTCAAGTTGCCGCGCAAGCAGCCCCAGACGGGCGTTCAGCAGCTTGAGCTTGAGGTTCTCCCGCAGGAAGAATGACTGCTCAGGCGACAGCAGCGCCGCCTCCGGTTGCTCGATGCGACTCACACGGACCAGCTTGCGGGTCTCCTGCGCGAGGATCGCCAGCGCACGCTCCCACCAGACCTGGGGCCTGGCATCGCTGGCGGCCGGGGGTCGATTCGACCCCATGACACCAGGCACCGCATTCACCACGGGCAGTTCGTCCACCAGGCGCACCATTTCGTCGAGCTTGACGAGCAAGCCGGGCAGATCGGCCAGGCTGGCCGCCTTGATGCGGTCGACATCACGGCCAATGGCGCGTTGAAGCGGCGTGAGGCGGGGCTGGCCGGCGCGGCCGACCCGCTGCTCGGCGCTCTTGAGTGCGGCCAGCAGCGGTTCCACGCTGCCCGTGAGTTGCGCCTGCTGCTGGGCCAGGCGCAGCGCCGACTCGATGTCGACCACCAGGTTTTCGTCCCGTGATCGCGACAGGCTCTGCATGAGCTCTTCAAGTTGCGTGCGCTGCAGCGACACCTCACTGAGCTTGACTTCCGAGAGCGCCTGCCGGGCTGCGGTCTCCCGGGTTTGCTCCAGCGCCTGCCGGGCCAGCGTGCGCGCTTCGACCGAGGATGCCCCGGCCTCGGCGCTCTGGCGCGCCAGCTGCTCCTGCATGCCCGTCACCTTCTGCCACAGCAAACCGCTGGCCAACAGCGCTGCCACCGCCAGGCACCCCAGAAGGGCCAGCAACACCCGGGAAATCGCTGCTGGCCGCGCCCCATCGGGCATCGCCCCTGCGGCCCCCACCCCGGACGCCGCAACTTCTGCGGGGATATCGGGGGTAGGCGCCGGGGTCATTCGAGTGATTTTATCGACGACACCACCGCGTCCAGCGTCGGACGTGACTCGCAAACAACACCAAAGCCGAGGCGGCGGGCGGTCTCGGCGATACGCGGGTGCGTGGCCACGGCCCGGGCCCGACTCCAGTCCTGCGCGGGACACAACGCCGCCAGGTGGCCAACGGCCTCCGAGCTGCTGAAAAGCCACACCGATCCGTCGCTGGCCGCCTCCTGCGCCCATGCCCGCTGATCCCCCGCAAACGCGGGGGGCAAGCGCCGGTAGGCAATCAGGCGCTCCACCTGAGCCCCCGCGGCGGCCAGCTGATCGGCCAGCCAGTCCCGTCCGGCGCCTTGCCCGGTCGCATCGCCGCCACGCACCATCAGCACCCGCTGGCCCGGGTGCACCTGGGTGCAGACCCGTGCCCAGAGCGCCTCGGAGTCAAACTGGCGGGCATCGTCGCCCGGCGCGTCGATCTGGGTGCGGGCCAGGCCCGCCTGCAGCAGCGCCTGCGCGGTGCCGGGCCCGGTCGCCCAAGCTCTTGTCTTGATAGCTGGACAGCACCATTTGACGCTGGGTAATACCTCTTTTTCCTTCAAAAAGTGTTCCACCGCATTGGCGCTGACAAACATGACTGCCGCATAGTCCCCGAGCCGTCGCCACGCCTCTTGCAAGGGATACCGGTCGTCCACCGGGCCGATGTCGATCAGCGGCAGTGCCACAGCGTCGATCCCGCGCTCCTGCAGTTGCGCCACCCATCGCCGGGCTTCACGGGCCGGGCGCGTGACCACCACCCGGGAGACGGGCCCGCCTGAGGAGGCTGTGGAACGGTCAGACATGAGGGAGCCAGGCCGCACGCTTTGACCGGCCGCTGCGCCTGGCGACTTCAGCCAGCGCCTTGCGCGCGCAACTGGGCGGCGACCTGCTCGCCCAAGGCGGCGGCGCCGGAGAGCTCGCCCACGGGCGCCGTGGCGCTGGCGGTGACCAGCGTCGCGCTGCCCCCGGGGTCACCCCAGGCGGCATTCAGGCGGATCAGTCCGCCCTCCAGCGTCGCAAAGGCCGCCAGCGGCATGGAACAACTGCCGCCCATGGCGCGGCTGACAGCGCGTTCCGCCGTCACGGCGTGCCAGGACTGCGGGTGCGCCAGCGGCGCCAGCGCGGCCACCAGGTCAGCGCGGTCGGCACGAATTTCGATGCCCAACGCGCCCTGCCCGGCAGCTGGCAGCATCTCGCCGGGCTCGAAGAGTTGGCGAATCCTTGCGCCCAGACCGAGCCGCTTCAAGCCGGCCGCAGCCAGCACAATGCCCGCATACTGGCCCTCGTCGAGCTTGCGCAGCCGGGTGTCGAGGTTGCCGCGCAGGGGCTCGATCTTCAGGTCGGGCCGCAATGCCCGCAGCAGCACCGTGCGGCGCAGGCTGGAGGTTCCGACCACCGCGCCGGCTGGCAACGCGGCCAGCGATGCACATTGCGCCGAGACCCAGGCGTCGCGCGGGTCTTCGCGTTCCATCACGCAGGCCAGCGCAAAGCCCTCCGGCAGGTCCATCGGCACGTCTTTCAACGAATGCACCGCGATGTCGGCCCGACCCTGCTCCAGGGCGACCTCCAGTTCCTTGACAAACAGGCCCTTGCCGCCCACCTTGCTCAACGAGCGATCCAGGATCTGGTCACCCAGCGTGGTCATGCCCAGCAGGCTGACGCGGTGCCCGCGCGCCTCCAGCAGCGCCTTCACGTGTTCGGCCTGCCACAGCGCCAGGCGGCTTTCACGGGTGGCAATCACCAGGGGTGCGGGGGAAGTGCTCAAGGTCGTAACTCGTTGGTAATCCGCTGGGGGGCCACGATGCTAGCATGGGTCTTGCTTGCAGATCCGGTCAGAGCGACGTCACGAAACCAGGACCCATTCCCATGAAAACGGCAGAACCGGCCTCCCCGGCCCAAAGCGCGGCCACCCCGAAGCGCCCCGGCGCGCGACCCCGCGACAACGAGCGCCCGCTGGTGGACGATATCCGCCTGCTCGGTCGCATCCTGGGTGACGTGATCCGCGAGCAGGAAGGTGCCGAGGCGTTCGAGCTGATCGAGCAGATCCGCAAGCTGTCGGTCGCCTTTCGCCGCGACGCGGATCACGAGGCGGATCGCGCGCTGAAAAAACTGCTCAAGGGCCTGTCGGGCGACCAGGCGGTCAGCGTGATCCGCGCCTTCACCTACTTCAGCCACCTGGCCAACCTGGCCGAGGACCGCCACCACATCCGCCGTCGTGCCATCCACGAACGCGCAGGCAACACCCAGGAAGGCAGCATCGAGGTCGCGCTGCAGCGCCTGCGCTGGGCCGGCATCACGCCGCGCACCATCGCCGGCACGCTGGCCCACAGCTTCGTCTCACCGGTGCTCACCGCCCACCCCACCGAAGTGCAGCGCAAGAGCATCCTGGACGCCGAGCGCGATATTGCCAAATTGCTCACGGAACGTGACGAAATTCGCGCGCGCGCCGCTGCAGCCGCGATCAGCGCCGCCAAGGACGCCCTCACGCCCCGTGAACTTGCCGGCAACGAGGCCCAGTTGCGTGCCCGCGTGATGCAGCTCTGGCAGACCCGCCTGCTGCGCTTCACCAAGCTCACGGTGGCCGACGAGATCGAGAACGCGCTGAGCTACTACGAGTCCACCTTCCTGCGCGAAATCCCGAAGATCTACGCGGAACTCGAACGCGAACTCGGCGGCCAGCCGGTCGCCAGTTTCCTGCGCATGGGGCAATGGATCGGTGGCGACCGTGACGGCAACCCCAACGTCACCGCGGAAACGCTGGCCTACGCGCTGCGCCGCCAGGCCGACGTGGCCCTGCGCCACTACCTCACCGAGGTGCACTACCTGGGCGGCGAGTTATCGCTGTCAGCGATGCTGATCGACGTGTCCCCGGCCATGCAGGCGCTGGCTGAACGCTCGCCCGACACCAACGAACATCGCCAGGACGAGCCCTATCGCCGCGCGCTCACCGGCATCTACGCGCGCCTGGCCGCCACGCTGAAGACGCTGACGGGCGGCGAGGCCGCACGCCATGCGGTGGCGCCGCAAAACGCCTACCCCGGGCCCGAGGCCTTCCTGGCCGACCTGCAGGTGATCGAGGCCTCGCTGCGCACGCACCACGGGGCACCGCTGGCGGTGCAGCGCCTGCACCCGCTGATCCGTGCTGTCGAGGTTTTCGGCTTCCACCTGGCCACGGTCGATCTGCGCCAGAGTTCCGACCAGCACGAAGCCGTCGTGGCCGAACTGCTGGCCACGGCCCGCATCGAGCCGGCCTATGCCAGCCTGGACGAAGGCGCCAAACGTGCGGTGCTGCTGGAGTTGCTCAACGACGCGCGGCCGCTTCGGGTCCATGGTGCCGAGTACGGCGCCCTGACCCGCGACGAGCTCGCCATCTTCGAGACCGCCAAGCTCATGCTGGAGCGTTTCGGCCGCCAGGCCATCCGCCACTACATCATCAGCCACACCGAAGCCGTGAGCGACCTGCTCGAGGTGCTGCTGCTGCAAAAGGAAGTGGGGCTGATGCGCGGCACGCTGGATGCGTATGGGGCCCCCACGCTCGGCACTGGCGTGTCCTCGCTGCCCCCCGAGGGGGCCGTGCCGTGCCTGGGGCGGCCCGGCGCGGCGGCATCCACCAACGACCTCATCGTCGTGCCGCTGTTCGAGACCATCGAAGACCTGCGCAATGCCGCGCCCATCATGCGCGCCTTCTACGCACTGCCCGGCATCGCGAAACTGGTGCAGCGCTCGGGTGCGGAGCAGGACATTATGCTGGGCTACTCCGACAGCAACAAGGACGGCGGCATCTTCACCAGCAACTGGGAGCTGTACCGCGCCGAGATCGCGCTGGTCGACCTGTTCGATGAACTGGCCAACAGCCACAACATCCAGCTGCGCATGTTCCACGGCCGTGGCGGCACCGTGGGCCGTGGCGGTGGCCCGAGCTACCAGGCGATCCTGGCCCAGCCGCCCGGCACTGTGCGTGGCCAGATCCGCCTGACCGAACAGGGCGAGGTCATCGGTTCCAAGTACGCCAACCCCGAGATCGGCCGGCGCAACCTTGAAACCCTGGTCGCCGCCACGCTGGAGGCCTCCCTGCTGCAACCCACCAAGCCGGCTCCGCCCACCTTTCTGGACGCGGCCATGGCCCTGTCGCAGGCCAGCATGGCCGCCTACCGGGCGCTGGTGTATGAAACCCCGGGCTTCACCGACTATTTTTTCAGCGCCACCCCGATCCGCGAAATTGCCGAGCTCAACATCGGCTCGCGCCCGGCCTCGCGCAAGGCCACGCACAAGATCGAGGACTTGCGCGCCATCCCCTGGGGCTTCAGCTGGGGCCAGTGCCGCCTGACGCTGCCCGGCTGGTACGGCTTCGGATCGGCCGTGGAGACCTTCCTGGAGCAGCCCACGCCCGCGGCGCGCAAGGAGGCGCTGGTTTTGCTGCAGAAGATGTACCGCCAGTGGCCGTTCTTCCGTGCCCTGCTGTCGAACATGGACATGGTGCTGGCCAAGAGCGATCTGGCGCTGGCCTCACGCTACAGCGAACTGGTCGCCGATGCGCGTCTGCGCAAGCGCGTCTTTACCGCCATTGAAGCCGAATGGCACCGCACCGCGGACGCCCTGGGCCATATCACCGGAGAAAAGCAGCGCCTGGCCAGCAACGCGGCGCTGGCACGCTCCATGCGCCACCGCTTTCCCTACATCGACCCCCTGCATCACCTGCAGGTCGAACTGGTGCGGCGTTACCGCGAGGGCAAGGCCGACGAGCGCGTGCGCCGCGGCATCCACATCTCCATCAACGGCATCGCCGCCGGTCTGCGCAACACCGGTTGATCCCGGTCAAGCCGGGGCCATTCACCCGGCTGCCGGCGGTTCGCGAGGCGGTATGCTCGGGCGCCATGAGCAACGTTCAAAAAATCAACACCGCCGTTTTCCCGGTCGCCGGCCTGGGAACCCGCTTTCTGCCCGCCACCAAGGCCGCGCCCAAGGAAATGCTGCCGGTGGTGGACAAGCCGCTGATCCAGTACGCTGTGGAGGAAGCCTATGCCGCCGGCATCCGGCACATGGTGTTCGTGACCGGGCGCAGCAAGCGGGCGATCGAAGACCATTTCGACACGGCCTACGAGCTTGAGCATGAACTGGCCGCCGCCCACAAGGACGAACTGTTGAGCCTGCTGCGTTCCGTGCAGCCGGCCGACATGATCTGCAGCTACGTGCGCCAGGCGCGATCGCTGGGACTGGGGCATGCCGTGCTGTGTGCCGAGCGCCTGGTGGGCAACGAGCCCTTTGCCGTGCTGCTGGCCGATGACTTGATGACCGGCATCGCCGGTGGGCCCGGTGTGCTGGGCCAGATGGTGGCCGCGTTTGAGAAAATGGGCCGCTCCATGCTCGCCGTGCAAGAGGTGCCGCTGGACCAGGTGCGCCGCTACGGCATCGTGGATGGCGAGCCCGCCGGCCGCAACCTGATCCGACTGGAAAAAATCGTCGAGAAACCGTCGCCGGAAGAAGCGCCCTCGCGCATGGGCGTGGCCGGGCGCTACATCCTGACGCCGCGCATCTTTCAGGAGATCCGCAACCAGCCCACGGGCGTGGGGGGCGAAATCCAGTTGACCGATGCCATCAGCCGCCTGCTGACCCACGAGGCCGTGTACGCCTTCCAGTACGAGGGCAAACGCTACGACTGCGGGAGCAAGGAAGGCTTTCTGGAGGCCACCGTCGAACTCGCCCTGCAGCACCCGCAGGTCGGCGCCCACTTCCGCGAATACCTGCGCGCGCTCAAGCCCTGAGCCGACGCAATCCGGTCGACCGGCGTCGCCCCCCGCTGGCTAGCGGCGGCGCAGCACGTGGATGAAGTCACTGCCTTCGGTGGTCTGCTCGACCAGGTCGTTGGCGGTCTGCCGGGCAAAGGCCTGGAAGTCACGCACGGAGCCGCCATCGGTTGCCACCACCTTCAGCAACTGGCCACTGGTCATCTCGCTCAGCGCCTTCTTGGCTTTCAGGATGGGCAAGGGGCAGTTCAGGCCGCGGGTGTCGATTTCTTTGTCGATGTTCATGGGGTTTCCAGATAATGCGCGAATTTACTGCATTCAGGCCTTGAACGGCTCAATGAAGCTGGGCTCGTGGCCGCGCGAGCGCAACCAGTCGGCCAGCGCGTACCCCGTGCCCGCAGGCCAGCACTTGACTTTCTCGGGGGCGTACAACTGGTATTCGACCAGTTCGGGCGACAGGCGAATGTCACCGCTGGCCACTGCATGGTAAGCAATGATGATCTGGTTCATGCGCTGGAAGTCATAGACGCCGATCAGCTTGAGCGCGTGCACCGTGAGACTGGTTTCCTCCTGGATCTCGCGCGTGATGCCCTGCTCGGGCGTCTCCCCGGCTTCCATGAAACCCGTGATCAGCGCGAACAATCGCCCCGGCCAGGCGGCATTGCGCGCCAGCAGGATTTTTCCGTCGTATTCGATCACCGCTGCCAGCACCGGCGTCGGATTGTTCCAGTGCGTGTAGTCACAGGCCGGGCAGCGCAGCCGGGCCTTTTCGCCGCCGTCTTCCATCTGGGAAATCAGGGCCAGCGGCGTCGCGCAACTGGGGCAATAACGGAAGGCGTGGGTCATGGCGGCGCTTCAAATAGTACTATTTTTATAGCTAACAATGACCATTCCACGATGGGATAGTGCCATTTTGTCCACGAAATTCAAAAATCACGCCGGAAACACGCCGGTGGACAGGTAGCGGTCACCCCGGTCGCAGACGATAAAGACAATGGTCGCGTTCTCCACGGTTTTTGCAGTTTCCTGCGCCACCCAGCACGCGCCCGCCGCCGAGATGCCGGCGAAGATGCCTTCCTCGCGCGCCAGCCGGCGACACATCTCCTCGGCGTCATCCTGGCTCACCAGCACCAGTTCATCGACCGCCCGCGGGTCGTAGATCTTGGGCAGGTAGGCCTGCGGCCATTTGCGGATGCCGGGAATGCGCGAACCCTCACTGGGCTGCGCGCCGATGATGCGCACCGCCGGGTTCTTTTCCTTCAGGAACCGCGACACCCCGGTGATGGTGCCGGTGGTGCCCATGGCGCTGACGAAATGCGTGATGCGCCCGCCGGTCTGCTCCCACAGTTCGGGGCCGGTGGTCTCGTAGTGAATGCGCGGGTTGTCGGCATTGGCGAACTGGTCGAGCACCCGGCCCTTGCCGGACTTCTGCATGTTCTCGGCCAGATCGCGGGCGGACTCCATGCCACCGCTCTTGGGCGTCAGGATGAGTTCGGCGCCAAAGGCCTTCATGGTCTGCGCCCGCTCGATGGACAGGTCCTCCGGCATGATCAGCACCATGCGGTAGCCCTTGATCGCCGCCGCCATGGCCAGCGCAATGCCGGTGTTGCCCGAGGTCGCCTCGATCAGCGTGTCCCCCGGCTTGATGTCCCCGCGCTCCTCGGCG
>JAABRA010000380.1 GCA_011391155.1 Burkholderiales bacterium | reverse complement strand
ATGGCTACGCGCCGCGCTCCGTAGAACTACGGAGCAACGTTGGCGTTGCAGCCTGCGGCGCGCGCCTCGGCCGCCAATGCCGGGTCAGGTTTGCGCATCGACCAGCGACGCGTAATGCCGGATCAGTTGCGCCAGCGATTCGGCTTCGAGCTTGGCGAAGAGGTTGGCGCGGTGCGTCTCCACGGTACGCGGCGACAGAGCCAGCGCCCGGCCGATCTCCTTGTTGGTGAGGCCGGCGACGATCAGCCCGAGGACCTCGCGTTCGCGCTCCGACAGCTGGGCATAGCGTTCGCGCGCCTGCCGGTCAGCCTGGTTCCGCTGGCGCGACTGCACATGCTGGCGCACCGCGTTTTGCAGGGCTTCGAGCAGTTGCTCGTCATTCACCGGTTTTTCCAGAAACTCCGCCGCTCCAGATTTGAAGGCGCGCCGGCACATTTCCACGGTGCCGTGGCCGGTGAGCAGGATCACCGGCTGGTCCACGCCCTGGGCCACCAGGTCGTCGAGCACCGTCAGGCCGCTGATGCCCGGCATGCGCACATCGAGCAGGATGGCGCCAATGCCCTGCCGGTCAAAGCCCTTGATGAATGCCAGCGGATCGGCCCAGGTCTGCACCCGCAGGCCCACGGTGCCGATCAGCAACGCCAGGCTGTCCCGGACGGCCGCGTCGTCATCGATCAGATGGATCAGCGGCGACAGCGGGGCGCTACCGGCGTTTGAAGGCTGTATCGGGGTTGATGCGCTCAAGGGGTTTCTCCGGCAAGCGGCAGGCTCAGCGCAAACACGGCGCCGTGCGGGGCATTCGGCGTGGCCGTCAGCGATCCGCCCATGTTCGAGGCCAGGGTTTCACACAGGCTCAGTCCCAGACCCAGGCCGTCCTCCCGGGTGGAAAAGAAGGGCTCGAAGATGCGGGGCAGGACCTCCGGGGCGATGCCGGGACCGGTGTCGGCCACGCCCAGCTGGCCTCGTCCGCCGCGGGTGTTGACCGTCAGCGTGAGGTGGCGCGCGCCGCTATCGGCCTTCTCCAGCGCCTGCAGCGCGTTCATCAGCAGGTTGTGCACGATCTGGTCCAGCGCCACGGGCTCGGCCTGCACGGTCACTGGTTCTTGCGATTCCAGCAACGGCGTCACGCCCCGGCGCTGGCATTCGGGCTCCAGCAGGTACAGGGCGCGCCGCGCCGCCTCATTCAGGTTCACGGCCTGGGTGCTTGCGCTCAGGTCAGGCCGTTCCACCACACGGCGCAGGCGCCCCACCACGTCGGCTGCGCGGCGCGCCTGCTCCACGGCTTGCGCCATGGCGCCGCGGGCGATGTCCAGCTCGGGTGGGTCGTCATCGAGCAGGCGGCGCGCGGCCTGGGTGTTGGCCAACACCGCCGTCAGAGGCTGGTTCAGTTCGTGCGCCATGCCGGCGGCCAGCTCGCCCAGCGTGTTCAGCCGCGCCACCTGGCCCAGGCGCAGCAACTCCTCGGCCCGGCTGCGTGCGGCGCGCTGGCGCAGGCCAAGACGCGCAAAGACGATGACGGCCGCCACGAACAGCGCCCATACGGCCGTTCGTCCCCAGGGCAGGGCTGTCCAGCCCACGGTCTGCTGCACCACCACGTCGAAAGGCTGGCTGTCGGCGGCCAGATGCTTGTGAAACGCGAAGGCCCAGCCGCCGCGGGCCGGCCGACCCGACTGCAGCACGAAACTTTGCCCGGCGTGTTCCAGCGCCACACGCACCGGGCTGGTGGCCGGCGGCAGGGGCCACTCGGCCCACGGCACCATGGCGCGCAGGTCGATGGTGAGGGCGTAACTGGCGGGCTGTGCGGCCAGCAGCAACTGGAAGCGGCCGGCGGCAAAGTCCACTGGCCCCAGCACGGGGCGTTTCTGGTTGCGCGAGGTGATTTCGGCCGCCCGCAGGGCGGGCTCGGTCCACTCGGTGCCCCGATCACGACGCTGCACCGACAGGATCTGTGCATACAGCGCGGGCAGGCGCTGCTCGGGGGCTGCGTCGGCAGGCCCGTCCGGGCCCGGCTGCAGCAGCGCCAGGGTGGCCAGAATGGCATCGTGCTGCACCACGCGCTGGCTCAGCAGACGGTGCATGATCCGCGCGTTGGTGTCGAACGCGTCCTGCAACTGCGCCAGTTCCAGGCGTGCAAGCGCGACAGCGCCAGCCAGGGTGATCACCGCCCAGGCCAGAACCCATCCGCGATTTGGTTTCCATGAGGGCCGCATCGGCGGGATTCTGGCACGGCCCGTTGCCGGGGCTGCGCGACAATAGCGCCATGACCCCTGCCACCGCACGCTTCCTGACGCCGCAACGCCTGCTCATGGCCTCCGTGGTGGTGGCCATCATCACCATCACGCTCAAGACGCTGGCCTGGTACGTGACCGATTCGGTCGGCCTGCTGTCGGATGCCATGGAATCCCTGGTCAACCTGGCCAGCGCGATCTTCGGACTGGTCATGGTGACAATTGCGGCGCGCCCGGCTGACGAAGAGCACCCCTACGGGCACCATAAGGCCGAGTATTTTTCTTCCGGTTTCGAAGGTGTGCTGATCATTGCCGCGGCGCTGGGCATCATCTGGGCGGCCGGTCACCGGATCTTCGACCCCCGGCCGATCGAGCAGGTGGGCTGGGGCCTGGCGCTGTCGGTGGCCAGCTCCGCCCTCAACGGCCTGCTGGCCTGGGTGATGTTCCGCTCGGCGAAGGAGCACCGGTCCATCGCACTGGAGGCCGACGCGAAGCATCTGGTGACCGACGTCTGGACCTCGGCCGGCGTGGTCGTGGGCATCACGCTGGTGTATTTCACCGGCTGGCTCTGGCTCGACCCGGTGGTGGCGATCGGCGTGGCGCTCAACATCCTGCGGGAGGGCTTCCACCTGATGTGGCGCTCGTCGCAGGGTCTGATGGACGAGGCGGTGGAGCCCGAGGTGATGGCCACCATCCAGCAGACGCTGGACGGATTTGCCTCCAGCCGCGGCGAGACCCAGATCATCCGCTTCGACCACGTCGCCACGCGCAAGGCCGGCCAGCGCCGCTTTGTCGACTTGCACATGCACATGCCCGCCAGCTGGTCGCTCGGGCGCGCCGCAGCCGTGCGAACCAGCGTGGAGCAGGCGCTGATGAGCGCTGTTCCAGGACTGCGGGCCAGCATCCAGCTGCTGCCCAGCGACGTTGAGGCGCACTTCGACAGCCTGAAGGATCTGATATGAAGCCCCCACGCTCATCACTTCGTGTATCTCTGCCCCCCGAGGGGGCCTCAGTGCCCTTCGGGCGGCCGGGCGGGCGCTGATTTGATCAGCCTGTTGCAGCGCGTCAGCGAAGCGCGCGTGCTGGTGGATGGCGCAGTGGTCGGCGACATCGGCGCCGGCCTGCTGGTGCTGGTCTGCGCCGAGCGTGGCGACACCGACGCGCTGGCCGACAAGCTGCTGGCCAAAGTGCTCAAACTGCGCATCTTCAGCGACGACGCCGGGAAGATGAACCGTTGCGTGCAGGATCTGGACGGGCAGGGGGCTTGCGGCGGCCTGCTGATCGTCAGCCAGTTCACGCTGGCCGCCGACGCCTCGGGCGGCAACCGGCCCAGCTTCACCAAGGCCGCGCCGCCCGACGAGGGCCGGCGTCTCTACGACTATTTCGTGGCCCAGGCCCGCGCCGCGCATCCGGTCGTGCAGACCGGCCGGTTCGCCGCCGACATGCAGGTGCACCTGGTCAACGACGGGCCGGTGACGATTCCGTTACGGGTGAATTGAAGCGGCGGAGCGCCGGGCTCAGCCCCCGGTAACTCTCAATTCGATAGCTTAAAACGACCATTTCACGCTGGGATAGTGCCAAAAAACTTCATAAATAGGGGTTCGGCAGCCCCAGCCCGGCCAAAATCTCTATTTCATACGCTTCCATGGCGTCGGCGTCGGCCTGGCCGGTTTCGTGGTCCCAGCCCTGCGCGTGCAGCGTGCCGTGCACCAGCAGGTGCGCGTAATGGGCCTGCAGCGTCTTGCCCTGCTCGCGCGCTTCCTGCTCGACCACCGGGGCGCACAGCACAAGGTCGGCGGCGACCAATGGCGCCTGCGTGTAATCGAAGGTCAGCACGTTGGTGGCGGTGTCTTTCTTGCGGTAGTCGCGGTTCAGCGCCTGGCCTTCCGCAAGATCGACGATGCGCACGGTGATTTCGGCGTCCGTGGCGAGCGCGTGGCGGATCCAGCGCGCGACCTTGTGGCGGGGCAGGGCGGCGCGGTGGGGCGCCGGGTCGGCCAGCGCGCCGAACTGGAGGGAGAGTTGCAGGGTGTTCAGCGGCATTTTTGAATCAAATAAGGGCTATCCCAGCATCGGAGGTGAAGTGGCACATCGCGATGCCCTTGACCCGGCGCAGCACGCGCCCCAGCCGCCAACATGACAGAACACTGATCCCGGCTACTGGTAGGGCGATGAGTGTGGATGTGCATTTATGGCTTCGGATTTCATGAATTTCGAAATTGTCAATAGTCATTACTCGCCACACCTAAACGGCACGGTCAGCACCTTTGAGTTTCCGGCGATTGAGGCCGTGATGACCAGAGGTTCACATCCAACCGAGGACAACCAGAATCCGACGTGAGTCTCAGAAGAAGGGCCAAAAAGTCCCAACGTCCCCTTGCGCCGCTCCAATACGCGCCCGGTTCGTTCGCTCTTGACTACGAGTTCGACTAACTGCTTGCGGTCAAATTTATCGACTGTTCCGGAGACCACCACATCCACTAGGGCCGCGCTCGTTGGCTGCGAAACGTCACCCCCTCCTGCCACGACATTCCAAAGCACCTCATTTCCGCTCAGAGGGGGCGAAAGCTCACCGCTGTACTGCAGAAACATTCGCACCTTCACCGCCTGTATCTGAGGCGGTACAGATGCGCCGCAAATTGCTGCCCAGGAGAGAATAGCGACAATGCCAAGCTTGATCCAGACGGTCGAGTCGTGAAATGCCATTACCAGAGTCCTAGCGTTGGAAGTGGGGACGGTCGGTCTTTGGCGCTGCCCAGTCGCCGCCCCATGAAAAACCGTATCGCTTGAAGGTCTCGACTGTAGTCGGAGAGGGAGCGAAAAGATTGCGCCCATCCACTCTGAACACATCAACAGCCAGGCCCAAGTTATGAATGCTCTCGCCGCCCCGCGCCCACGTTACGATCGAACCAGGAGTCGTTCGACCCTGTGCATATAGGGCATCCTGTTCGGCCGATGTTCGGTATCCCTGGGCCACTCGAAGTGAACCGCCGCCGTATGCTTCCGATGCGTTAAGGGCGGTCACAACATCCAGTTTTATCGAAGGGTCTACCCCTGATGGATCGAGCTTCCAAATTCGATCATTTGATTTGCTGTCCCGAGTTTCATAGCCGCTCAAGTAGCGTCCATTCTGTTCATGTAGCAACTCATTAAAGAGGTACCCAAACGCCCCAGTCACAGCCCCATTTTCGAACTTGCCACCACCCAGCACTGATCCAACCCCACCCAGAATCGCGTACTTGGTCGTGTTCCCGGCGCCCCGACCCCAATCACCCAGAGCTGGCCCAGCCATTTCCGCGAAGCCTGCGGAAAGCGCACCAGTGCCGCAACCACTTCCGCCAACCGCACCCGAGATACACCCCGCTCCGGCATGGGAGGCTATTTTTTCCAGACTACCGGCGCTGAACCCTTCCGTCAACGAACCGGCGGCACCAAACAATCCACCCGTCAACCCGCCTTGCAGTGCTCCCTGCAAATTGCCGCTGCTTACAGCACCTGCCGCGAACCCGCTGGCTGCGCCTGAAACCACGCTGCCCAAGGCGGAAAGCTGAAACGTCGCTCCGGTTCCACTGACAGCCCAGCTGCCAAACGCCGTGGATGCGCCAGCCGATGCCGCACCAAACACGCTGGAAATAAGCTCCGGCGCATAGATCGCCACCACAATGGCCGCCGCCGGCTTCAACACGCGATCGCGGAACCTGGTCCAGGCACTGAACCCGCTGGGATCCGTGAACGCCAGCGGATTGTTCATCACATAGGCATAGCGGTTGTAACTCTGCAGATGGCCCGGACTCTGGATGAACGGATCGGCGCTCATGAAGCGCCCGATCAACGGGTCGTAGATGCGCCCGTTCATGTGGATCACGCCCATCTCGTCCAGATGCTCGTGCATCGTGTAGCCGCGATCCGTGCTGACGCCCACGATGGCGTCCAGGTTGTCTGGCAGGCCCGGCGTGGTGTTGATGAAGCGCCGCTTGCCCCAGGGGTCATAGGCCAGGCGCTCGACCACCGCGCCTGCGGTGTCGCTGATGGCCGCGATGCTGCCCAGCTGGTCGTGGTGGAAGTAGCGCGTGGTGGTGGCGCTTTGCGTGCCCAGCGTGCCGGTGCGGCTGACGAACAGCGAGAACACCAGGCCGCCAGCGCTCACATAGTGCCGGTTCTCGGTCAGCCCGCTGGTCTTGATCTCGCGCTCAAAGCTCAGGCCCTGGCCGTCTTCACCGTTGAGGTACCAGGTCGTGCCCGCGCTGTAGGCGCTGGTGCCGTTGGTACTCAACTGCACCTGCTGCTGGATGCGCTGGTGCTCCGGGCCATAGGCGAAGGTCAGCGTGCGATCGGCCACCGTGTTGGTGGGCTCGCCGACGTCCAGCAGACTGCCAAACAGCAGCTGGGCGGGCATGTTGAAGCTGGTGTAGGTCTCCCAGCGAACGTTGTGGCGGGCGTTGACGGTGTCCTGGCTGACGGTGTACCAGAGGTTGCCGTTGCCAAAGGTGGTGCCGCCCACGTTCTGCGCGCCCGTTTTGGTGTCGTCAAACGCGTAGGTGAGCACCCGGGTGCCGGTGAGCGGGTAGGTCGCGCCCGGGGCCGTCTCCAGGGTGACGTTGGTCATCCGGTTGGGTCGGGCCGGGTCGTAGAAATACCGACCCACATCGCTCTTGTAAGTGACGTTGCCGCGTGCGTCGTACATCACTTCGGTGCCGGCAACGGCGCTGACGCTGCCGCCCACGATGGTGCTCAAGGTCAGCCGGTTCAGCGTGTCGTAGCCAAAGATCTCCTGCGTGCCCACGCCCGGGCTGTCGTCACTGCGCCCGCTCAGGTTGCCCAGGCTGTCGTAGGTGTAGCCGTGGTTGAGCACGTTGCCCGTTGCCTGGCCTGCCAGGGTGGCGCTCTGGCTGCGCAGGCGCCCGGTCGCGGGATCGATGCTCCGCACGGTGGTGACCTGGTTGCCCTGCAGGACCTGCGTGATCTGGCCCAGGGCGTTCATCGCCTGGATCTCCACGCTCACGGTCTGGGTAAAGCCGCCGGTGCCGCCACCGGTGACCTTCTTCAGGTAGCCCAGGGCACTGTACTGATAGCCGGCCTGGTAGCCGGTGGGCCAGGTCCTGGTGGCAAGCCGTCCGGTGGATGCCTCAAAGCTGACGCTGACGGTGGCCGGGGCCAGCGGGTTGTCCAGCACGGTGGCGGTGCTGCTGGCGCGCCCCAGGCTGTCGTAGGTGTGGATGCGGTCGTAGCCGTTGTTGGACTTGGCTTCGCAGAGTTTGCCGATGCCTTTGCCGCAAGAGGTGGTGTCGGCCTTCTTGTCGTAGTACCAGTTGCTGGTCAGGTCGGTTTCCGTGCGCTGGGTCATGCGCCCCAGCACGTCGTAGGTCATGGTGGTGGCCTGGCTCAGACTGTCGCGCTGCCAGACCAGTTCGCCGAAGACGTTGTAGGCGTATTGCCAGGCGCCCATGGCCGGGTCAACCATGGCGGTCTTCTGGCCGCGCTGGTTGTAGCTCAGCTGGGTGATGGAGCCGGCCGCGTTGGTCTGGGTCAGCTGGCCCAGCGCGTCGTAGGTGTAGCTGGTGGTGTTGCCCTGGGCATCGGTGACCTGGGCGACCTGGCCTTGCGCGTTTTGAAGGGTGGTTTTGGTCTGGCTCTTGGAATTGGTGACGGTGCTGACCAGCCCGTTGTAGTCCATGGTGGTGATGGCCACGCCGCCAGTGTTGGCCGGGTCCGGGCTTTCTTCGCGCGTCACGCGCCCCAGCACGTCGTAGGTGTAGGTGGTCCAGTACGCCGTGGCGCCCACGGCATAGGTGCTGGATTTCTTCCAGACCTGTCCGAGGGCGTTGTACTGGGTGTCCTGTACCAGCACCGGGGCGACGCCCGCACCGTCAAAGCCCTGGGTCTGGCTGCGCACCGGGCGGCTCAGGGTGTCGTAGAAGATGCGCTTCTCCGGGGCGCTGGCCACGCCGGTGGTGCTGTAGCTTTGCTCGATAGCCACCCAGGCGATGGCTGCGCCGCCGATGGGGCCGGGGCAGCTGGCGCCAGCGTCCGTGCACAGCCGGTAGGCCCAGGTGGTGTAGGTGGCGTCCGCGCGGGTCTCGCGGGTCTTGCGCCCGAAGCCGTCGTAGCTCCAGTAGGTGTTCAGGGCGTTGGGGCCGGTAAGCTGGATGAGCGCGCCGAATCGCGGGTCGTGGGACTTGTATTCGCTTTGGCCCAGTGCGTTGGCGCTGTAGGTGGGGAAGGTGCCCGCCGGGGTGTTGTAGGTCTGCCCGTCGATGGTCACGACTTGCGAGTAGTACGTGCTGTTGGCCGTGCGTGCCGCGGTGGCGCTCCAGGTGGCGGTGCCGCTGGCACCGGCGCAGGTGGCCGTGCTGACGCTTTGTTTGTTGCCAACGGGGTCGTAGCTGTAAGTGGTCTGCAGGCAGTTGTTCGGGGTGTCGGGCTCGACGGTTTCCCGGGTCAGCAGTCCGCTGCTGGCGTCGTATTCGAAGCTGACGCTGCGCGTCTGGGTGTCGGCGTGCGCGCCCATGGGCACCAGCAACAGCGCCACCATGGCGGCCGACACGCTGGCCAGCAGCGGGGCGGGCAGCAGGGTGCGCAGGCGTCCAGAGGTGGGGCGGACCATATTTTGGAAGAAATAGGATTTAGCCCAGGCAATTAGTCTCGCCGAGACTCAACCAAAAACATCCTTGTACCAATATGCATGCTTGTCGCGGAACCAGTCAGCGAACTCGTCACGATCAAACAAGGCGAGTTGCCGCAACTCCACTCCATATCGACGGAACAAGGCAAGGATATCGCGCAGGCCGTCTTCATCGACAGCCAGCGAGTTGATCGAGATATGCAAAGTCCGTCCGCGCCCCTCGTATCGCTCTACGAACGGCAACTTATTAAGCCATCCAAAAAATGCACTCTCGTCGCCTTGCGAATAGAAACGAACTCCGACAGCCTCAATTTCAATGATTGTTGGCAATGTGCTCATCAACGCCGCCCTCCACCAGGATAGACATTCACGTAACCACCGCCGGGAGTCTGAACATCCCAATGAGAGCCGCCGTGCGAATCACCTTTGCTTGGGTCAAAGGGCCCAGTCGGAACCCACACGTCTCCATGACGAACCTCACGGAGTTGCCAGGGGCCTGATTGCCATAGCCGGTGTAGTCGATACGGAGTGGATAAAACTCCCCGGTGGTGGAGTCTTCTGTGTAACTGACAGTGAGGTAATTGCCCTTGGTATCGGTCATCTTTCGGAGCGCCCAGACCCGCACCACGGCCTTGCCTTGGGCTTCAATCCGAGAATCAGCCGTGGTTCCGTACTCCAGGGACACCCCGGTTTTGGTCTTTACGACGAAGTTGTCAGGCCCATTGGAAGCGTTGCCGTTCGCCGCGCCATTGGCAACCACACGGCTGAAGGAATCCACTTCGGTGCGGTATTCCGTTCCCGCCGCGCCATAGGTTCCTGCATTGATGACGATGAGTCGCTGCCCGTCGAGGCAGAACCGGTCTGCGACGGTGTAGGCAACGCTGCCGCGAACGCCGTCGGTGGCCACGGTTTGAGGGCAACGTGTGATCGCCGACAAGCCGCTCAGGCCCCAGCCCGGGCCCAGCAGCCCATTGCCGCCCAGGCTGTTGTAGGCGAGTTCGAGCTTGGGCTCCATGCCGGCAATGCCCGGCGGCACCTTGATCGGAATGCGGTAGGTGGCGGCACCCGACTCGGATACGCTGAATGCGCCCGGCGTGGTGCCGGCAACGGTTGTCTGGGCCGCCGAAGGCATGGTCGCGCTGACAAGCAGGAGCCCGGCCATCAATGCAAGAACGTGCACTGCCTGCTTCAACTTCGTTGTTCGCATGGATTTTGATGCTCTTTCTGCCAACCAATACCCGGCAGAGAATCCACGTCCCAAACTGCGGCATGGCAGCATGCCGGCGCGTCTTTGACTGCTTCCTCCCCCGCCTCTTGCGCGCCTGGAAGCCCGTCAGAGCGACCTTGTTCGCTGTGCATTCCGATTCGTTGGCAATGCACTTCTCAGACTGTAGTCGAGAGTCAGGGCTTGAGCCGTAATAAGTTGTGAATTTGAATAAAACCAGGCTCATCCCATCGTCGGGTGGTCGTTGTCTGCTATCAACCGGGGAGTCATTCCGCGGCTTTGCGCGACGCCGCCGTGCGCCCGCGCATGTCGTAGGCATCCACGATGCGCGCCACCAGCGGATGGCGCACCACGTCCACCGAGGTGAAGTGGCACATGGCGATGCCCTTGACCCGGCGCAGCACGCGCTCGGCGTCGATCAGCCCGCTGAGCTGGGTCTTGGGCAGGTCGATCTGGCTCACGTCACCGGTGACCACGGCCTTGGCGCCAAAGCCGATGCGCGTCAGGAACATCTTCATCTGCTCCGGCGTGGTGTTCTGCGCCTCGTCCAGGATCACGAAGGCGTGGTTCAGCGTGCGCCCGCGCATGAAGCCCAGCGGCGCGATCTCCAGCGCGCCGCGCTCGAAAGCCTTGCTGACCTTGTCGAAGCCCATCAGGTCATACAGCGCGTCGTAGAGCGGGCGCAGGTACGGATCCACCTTCTGGTTCAGGTCGCCAGGCAGGTAGCCCAGGCGCTCGCCAGCCTCCACCGCCGGACGCGTCAGCACGATGCGCTGCACCGAAGCCCGCTCCAGCGCGTCCACCGCGGCGGCCACCGCCAGATAGGTCTTGCCGGTGCCCGCCGGCCCGATGCCGAAGGTGATGTCGTGCGTGGCCATCGCTTCCAGGTAGGTGGCCTGGTTCGGCGTGCGCGCGCGCAGGTCGGCGCGGCGCGTCTGCAGCACCAGGCCGCTGTCGTCGCCGGCAACCAGCGTGGCCGCGTCCCCGGCGAGCATCAGCTGGATCTTGTCCACCGGAATCGCGCGCTCGGCCATCTCGTAGAGCGCCTGCAGCACCTCCATCGCGCGCGTGGCCTTGGCCTTGGGGCCGTCCACCTTGAACTGCTCGTGCCGGTGCGCGACGCTCACCTGAAGGGCCGCCTCGATGGTGCGCAGGTTGGCGTCCAAGGGGCCGCAGAGGTGGCCCAGGCGGGTGTTGTTATGGGGGGTGAAGGTGTGACGGACAATCATGGCGTGAAGTGGATGCTGTCTTTTATTGTCGCGCTTTCCCGTACGCTGGCCCTGGCCGGTGTGCTGGGCTGGCTCGCCGTGGCGCCCGCGCAGGCCGAAGTCCTCCTGATCCGGCTGGCCGAGGTGTCGGAAGTGCCGGGCGGAGGCGTGCCGGCGCCGGCCTGGCGCGCGCAGGCCCTGCCGGACGACTGGGGTCTCACCCGGCCCGAATTCGGCGGCGAGCTGTGGTACCGCCTCTCGCTGGAGACCACGCACCTGGTCAAGGGCAGCCAGGTCCCGGCGATTTATGTGGAGCGCGTCTGCAGCAACCTGGCGGTCTACCTGAACGGATCGTTGGTGGGCTCCGGCGGGCAGCTCACGCTGCCTTACAGCCGCAATTGCTTCACGCCGCAGATGTTCACGCTGCCCCAGGCCCTGCTGAAGCCGGGCGTCAACACGATCCATATTCAGGTCGTGGGCTATCCCCTGCGTCAGGTGTCGGCCGCGCAGCGGTCTTCCGGGTTGTCGGTGGTGCGCGTCGGCGCATCCGAAGCACTGCGGCCGCTGTACGACCAGGCACTGTGGTGGAACATCACGCTGCCCAAGGTCATCACGGCCTTGCTCGGGGCTTTTGCGATATTCATTGGCGCGCTGTGGCTGACGCGTCCGAAGGACACCTATTACGGCTACTTCACGCTGTGGATCGGCTGGTGGACGCTCAACACCACCCGCCTGTATGTCATTGATCCGCCCCTGCCCGGCCCCTGGATTGAGATGCTGGTGCCAGCAACGGCGCCGCTGTGCGTGTCGGGCTTCGTGCTTTTCCTGATGCGCTTTCTCGGGCGCAACGTGGGCTGGATCAATCAGATCTTGTGGTGGCAGCTGCTGGTGATTCCGCTGGTTTTCCTGCTCGGCGGGCCGGAGCGCATCTATCAGACTGCCCGTTGGAATTACTACTGGCTGGTGCCGCAGTTCCTGGTGGCGGTGGCCTGGTTCCTGGCGGTGTCGTGGCGGGTGTCGCGGCGTGATTTCTGGCTGTTCTCGGTGATCCTGCTGACGATGGTGGCGATCACGCTGGTCGAACTGGCGGCCGCCTTCCTGGGCTTGCCCCTGAAGATGCACATGGGGCATCTGGGGGGGCCGATCACGCTGCTGCCCCTTTGTCTGCGCCTGATCTGGGTCTTCAGCGACAACCTGCGCCGCAGTGAAGAACTCAATGTCGAACTCGAGCGCCGCGTGACCGAGAAGTCCACCGAGATCGAGCGCAACTACGCGGAGCTTGCCAACCTGCGCGCGCGCGAGGCCGTCCAGGACGAGCGCCAGCGCATCGCCTCCGACCTGCACGACGACCTGGGGGCCAAATTGCTGGGCATCGCCCATGAAAGCAGCCGCGTGGACGATCGCGGGAAACTCGCGGGCATGGCCCGCCAGGCGCTCGATGAAATGCGCCTGTCGGTGCGGGGCATGGTCAGCGAACCCTTGCGCGCGGCGGATGTGCTGGCGGACTGGCGCGCCGAAACCGTGCAGCGCCTGACCGCCGCCGGTTTCTCGGTGGACTGGCAGGCCGCCGAGCCGCCGGCCGGCCTGTTGCTGCCCGCGCGCACCCAGGTGCAGTTGACCCGCGTGCTGCGCGAGGCGGTATCCAACCTGATCCGGCACAGCGGCGGGCGCCACGGCCGGGTCGTGATCGGCTTCCCGCCGGAGGCCATGACCCTGTCGGTTGAAGACGATGGCTGCGGCATGGATGCAGCAGCGCTTGGCGCCAAAGGCAACGGGCTCGGCGGCATCGAGCGGCGCGTGCGCATCCTGGCGGGCCGGCACACCTGGCAAACAGGCCCCCTGGGCGGGACCTGGCTGCAGGTCTGGGTGCCGCTGGGGAGTGACGCGCCGCAGGGCGCATCACCGTTTTCATCGCTGGAGCGCACGGGCCATGACCCCGACCCGGTCTGACCCCCCTTTTCTGGCCGGGCGCGAGGGCCGTTTCCTGGCGCTCGGGCTGGCGTTCCTGGTGTTCTGGGCCTGGCTTTCCGTGAGCATCGCGCTGCGCGAGCCCAGCCTGGGCTGGCGCTTCGTGCCGGATCCTGAGGGACAGGGCGTGCTGGCCTACGACCCGCACAAGGCGGTCAAGGTGGCCGAGCGCGCCCAGGCCGAACAGCGTTTGCTGGCGATTCGCCCGGCGCTGGCTGATGCCGCGGGGCGGGAGGCCGTCGGCGAGGGTGCCGGCGAGCGCGGCGCGATCCGGCTCGACAGCCTGATCGCGGTCGAGGCACCGTCCATGCTGTCACGCCAGGAAGACCTGGATCGCTTCTTCGTCCTGCAGCGCCGCGTCTGGGGGCTGCTGGCCGGCGCCCTGGACCGCGGGTTGCCGGTGGAGGTGCAACTGGCGGACGGGTCATGGATATCGCGCGAGGTGCATCCGCGCCGGTGGGACGAGCTCGGCTGGCTGTACTGGGTGCCGCTGCTGTGCGGCATGGTGCCTTTTGTCGTGGGCATGGGGGTGTGCGCGTGGCGCTGGCAGAGCGTGGGCGCGCGTTTTCTCGGCCTGGCCAGCGTCATGGCGCTGCTGGCGCTGGCCGAGGTGGCCGTCGTCACCGGGCGGCTGTTGCTGCTGGCCCCGTGGTTTGCCGAGGCTGGGCAGATCTTCGTGCGCTGCACCTCGCTGGTCGCGGTCTGGGCCTTCACGATGATGATGCTGCACTACCCCACGCCGCTGCGCCAGGCCCGGGCCTGGACCTGGGGCAGCGCCGCGCTGCTGCTCGCCCTGCTGGTGCTCAACATCCTGCAGTGGCCGGACAGCCAGGCGCTGCGCTACAAGCTCTGGCTGGTGGTGGCCAGCGCCAGCCTGATCGGGCTGGCCATCCGCCAGAGCCTGGTGCACCGCGACGATCCGGTGCACCGCGCGGCCGGGCGCTGGCTGGCGGCCAGCGCGCTGGTGGCCTTCAGCGTCGTCATCTACGCCTTCGTGGTCTCGCTGGTGTACGACGTGCAAGTGGTCAGCAACAGCTACCGCTGGGTGTCGGTGCCGCTGTTGTATGTCGGCCTGATGGTGTCGGTGGGCCGGGCCAACCTGTTCGAGCTGGAGCGCTGGTGGGTGCCGCTGTGCCTGTGGTACCTGGGCGGCACGCTGGTGGTCTTCACCGACCTGGCGCTGGTGACGCTGCTGCGGGTGGACGCCGGCGCGGCGATCACGCTGTCGCTGCTGGTGATTGGCTGGCTCTATTTCCCGGCACGCCAGTGGCTGCTGGGGCGGCTGCAGCAGTCCAGCCGGCCGCGCGTCAGCAGCTACATGCCGGACCTGATTGGCGCCGTCAACGCCGGCCTGGCGGGCGAGCAGGCATCCCGGCAGGCGTGGCGGCAACTGCTGGAGCGGGTGTTCGACCCGCTGGCGATGACCCGGGAGTCGCACGATCCGGCACCTGCGGCGACTGCGGCGACTGTGGCGGCCGTGCCCGTGCGCATTCTTGACAGGGGGCGCGAACTTCAGGTGCCCGATGTCGGCGGCCAGGGGCGCTGGCGGCTGACGCTGGCGCGCCGCGGGCGCCAGCTGTTCACCGAAGACCATGTTCAGGTCGCGATGCAGCTCTGGCAACTGCTGGATCTGGGCCTGTCCCAGCAGCGCCAGACCCAGGCGGCGGTGGACCAGGAGCGGCTGCGCATCGCTTCCGACCTGCACGACGACCTGGGCGCCAAGCTGCTGGGCATCGTGCAGGCCGGCACCGCCGACGGCACGGCCGGGCTGGCCCGCCAGGCCCTCGAAGACATGCGCCAGAGCGTGCGCGGCATGGCCGGGCAGCCGGTGGCGGCGTCTGACGTCCTGGCCGACTGGCGGGCCGAGCTGGTCGGGCGGCTCGATGCGGCAGGCTTCGCTGTGCAGTGGGAGGCGTCGGATCCGCCCGCCGGGCTGATCCTGTCGCCCCGCATCCACCTGCAACTGACCCGCGTGCTGCGCGAATCGGTCTCCAACGTGGTGCGCCACAGTGGTGGACGGACCTGCCGCATCGGGATTGCGTTTGCCGGGGGCGAGTGCGCCATCGACGTGGAAGACGACGGCCGGGGCCTGCCGCCAGCGCCTGATCTGGCTGCGCAAGCCGCATCGCCCGGGGCAACGGGCCTGGGCCAGGCCAGTATCGAGCGCCGCGCGCGCAAGCTCGGCGGCCGGCACCGGTTTGCCGTGTCGCGCCTGGGCGGCGTCCGGGTGCACGTCACTGTGCCGCTGGAAGGTGTTCCCGCCGAGGATGCGCCGCAAGCGCTGTGAAAGAGGCATCCGCTACCATCGCGCCATGCAAAACGCCCTGATCGTTGAAGACCTGCCCCAGATCCGCGAATGGCTGGCCGATGTAGCGCGCGCCGCCTTTCCCGAGGTGCAGGTCACCACCGCGGCGCGCGTGGACCAGGCGCTGGCCCGCGTGGCCGAGCGCACTTTTGATCTGGCGCTGATCGACCTGGGCCTGCCCGACGGTTCCGGCATTGACGTGGTGGGCGCGCTGCGCCATCACCAGCCCAAGGCCCTGTCGGTGGTGGTGACGATCTATGACGATGACGATCACCTCTTTCCCGCCCTGCAGGCGGGCGCCTTTGGCTACCTGCTCAAGGAGCAGCCCCGGGAAACGCTGGTGGCGCAGCTGCTGCGCATGACCCAGGGCGAGCCGCCGCTGTCGCCGCCGATCGCGCGCCGCGTGCTCTCGCACTTTGCCAACAGCCCCCAGCGCCAGATGACGCTGATGCGCCACATCGAGAACGAGGTCAAGCTGACCGAACGCGAGACTGACGTGCTGCAGCGCGTGGCCAAGGGCT
>JAABRA010000379.1 GCA_011391155.1 Burkholderiales bacterium | reverse complement strand
GGCAAGAAGGTCAAGGCCTTTGGCGTGACGACCCTGAAGCGCCTGACGACTCCAGCGCTCAAGGACTTGCCCACACTGGACGAGTCGGGCCTGAAGAATTTCCAGGTCACGATCTGGCATGGCCTCTACGCACCGAAGGGAACGCCCGCCGATGTGGCGGTGAAAATCAACACCGCACTCAAGGCGGCGTTGAAAGATCCCGAGTTCATCAAGAAGCAGGAAGGCCTAGGCGCCGTGGTCGTGACGGACAAGCGCGTGGAGCCGGCCGAACACAAGAAGTTCGTGGCCGCCGAAATTGCCAAGTGGAGCCCGGTCATCAAGGCTGCTGGCGTTTTTGCGGATTGAACTTCGCGCCGGCTGATGGACAATGGGCGATCAATCCAGGAGACCTGAATGACCCATAGATCCGCCTTCCATCGCCGCGCTGCCCTTTCCGCGCTTGCTGTCGCCAGCCTGCTCCTGACCGCCCCGAAGGCTTTCGCCCAGGGTGCATGGCCGACCAAGCCTGTCAAGATTGTGGTGCCTTTCGCCCCTGGAGGCACCACCGACATTCTGGCGCGCGCGATCGCCCCCGAACTATCCCGGGCCTTTGGCCAGCAATTCATCGTGGACAACCGGGCCGGCGCGGGCGGCAACGTCGGCGCGGACATCGTGGCCAAGTCGTCGGCGGATGGCTACACCGTGCTGATGGGCACGGTGGGCACGCATGGCATCAACAAGGCGCTGTACAACAAGCTGCCCTATGACCCGCAAAAGGACTTTGCCCCGATCACGCTGGTGGCGGGTGTGCCCAATGTCATGGTCATGAACGCCGAGCGCGCAAAAACCCTCGGCATCAACACCGTGCCCGACTTCATCAAGTACGCCAAGGCCAACCCCGGCAAGCTCAGCATGGCGTCCAGCGGCAACGGCACCTCCATCCATCTGGCCGGTGAACTGTTCAAGGCGCGCACCGGCATCTTCATGACGCACATCCCCTACCGCGGCTCCGGCCCGGCCATGCTGGACATGGTCAGCGGCAACACCGATGTGATGTTCGACAACCTGCCGTCGGCCCTGCCGCAAATCAAGGGGGGCAAGCTCAAGGCCTTCGCCGTCACCAGCGCGGTACGCTCAACGGCGATGCCGGAACTTCCAACGATTGAAGAAGCGGCGGGACTCAAGGGATTTGATGCCAGTTCGTGGTTCGGCCTGCTGGCACCTGCCGGTACGCCGGCCGACATCATCAACCGCATTCAGCAGGAAACCGCCAAGGCGCTCGCGTCACCGGCCATCAAGGAGAAACTGCTGGCGCAAGGCGCCATTCCCGGCGGCAACACCCCGCAGGAATTCGCGAAAATGATCGACGCGGAACACATCAAGTGGGCGGCGGTCGTCAAGGCGTCTGGTGCCAAAGTGGACTGAACCCCGCACGCGTACCGCTCATTACGCCTGGCTGCGTTGCGCCAGGCGTTTTGCTTTCTACACGCCCCAGACCACCTCTTTGCCGGCCTTTTCGCTGCGCCGCAGCATGTCGATCAGCGGCACGGCGCGTTGACGCAATGAGATGCCCTCAAAATGGGGCGCGGGTTCTCCTTGCTCGGCCGCTTGCGTTGTGGCGGCTAGCTGATCGGCCTCTTCCCGGGCGATGGCCGCCTCCAGCGCATGGATGGCTGCCGACGCGTCCCCCGCTTCGATGATCCCCGGCGCGCCCGGGTCCTTGCCGATGATTTCCAGTAGGCGGCGCCCGTTGGGCTCGAGCATGATCACGTCGCCCGTGACCCGTGATTTGAACTTGTAAAGCATGATGACTCGCTGAAGCTGGAACAGCCTGCATTGTGCGCCCGGCGCCCTGTTTTCCTGCGGGTTTTCCCGTGTTGTCGCGACTTTGTTTAGACCTAAACTATTCGGAGATAAAACACCTGTCACTGGAACGTCCATGAACATCGTCTGCATCGGCGGCGGCCCGGCCGGCCTGTATTTCGGCCTGCTGATGAAAATGCGCAACCCGGCGCACGACATCACCGTGGTCGAACGCAACAAGCCCTACGACACCTTTGGCTGGGGCGTGGTGTTCTCCGACGCCACCATGGACAACATGCGCCAGTGGGACCCGGTCACCGCCGCCGAGATCCAGCAGGCCTTCAACCACTGGGACGATATCGAACTGGAGTTCAAGGGCGAGGTGATTCGCTCGGGCGGCCACGGATTTGTGGGCATCGGTCGCAAGAAGCTGCTGAACATCCTGCAGGCGCGCTGTGAACAATTGGGCGTGAAGCTGGTCTTCGACACCGATGTGCAATCCGACGAAGACTTCCCCGATGCCGACCTCATCATCGCCAGCGACGGCATCAACTCGCGCATTCGGGACAAATACGAGGCCGTCTTCAAGCCCGACATCGTGGTGCGCCCCAACCGCTACATCTGGCTCGGCACGCACAAGCTCTACGACGCCTTCACCTTCCTGTTCGAAAAGACCGAGCACGGCTGGTTCCAGGCCCACATCTACAAGTTCGACGAAAACACCACCACGTTCATTGTGGAATGCCCGGAACACGTCTGGCAGGCGCACCGCCTGGACCAAGCGGACCAGGCCGAATCCATCGCGTTCTGTGAGAAAGTCTTCGCGAAGAACCTGCAGGGCGCCAAGCTGATGACCAACGCGCGGCACCTGCGCGGCTCGGCCTGGCTGAACTTCCAGCGGGTCAAGTGCGAACAATGGTCGCTGTTCAACGGCCAGAGCCATGTGGTGCTGATGGGCGACGCGGTGCACACCGCGCACTTCGCCATCGGTTCGGGCACCAAGCTGGCGATCGAGGACGCGATCGAGCTGACGCGCCTGTTTGTGGAGATGGGCGACACCGCCGAGCACATCCCCACCGTGCTGGCGCGTTACCAGGAAGTGCGCGGGGTGGAAGTGCTCAAGCTGCAGAACGCCGCCTGGAACGCGATGGAGTGGTTCGAAGTGTGCGGCGCGCGGTATTGCGACCGCTTTGCGCCGCAGCAGTTCATGTATTCGATGCTCACGCGCAGCCAGCGCATCAGCCATGAGAACCTGCGCCTGCGCGACGCGGCATGGCTGGAAGGTTACGAGGCCTGGTTCTCGGGCGGCACCGTCATGCCGCCGATGCTCACCCCCTTCAAGCTGCGTGCGCTCACGCTGAAGAACCGCATCGTCGTCTCGCCGATGGCCCAGTACAGCGCGGTGGACGGCGTGGTGCAGGACTACCACCTGGTGCACCTGGGCGCGCGTGCGCTGGGCGGCGCCGCGCTGGTGATGGTCGAGATGACCAGCCCCACACCCGAGGGCCGCATCACCCCGGGCTGCCCCGGCCTATGGAGCGACACGCAGACCACCGCCTTCCGGCGCATTGTCGATTTCGTGCATGGCCAGAGCAGCGCGAAGATCGGCCTGCAGCTCGGCCACAGCGGCCCCAAGGGCTCCACCCGCGTCGGCTGGGAGGGCAACGACGAGCCGCTTGCTGAGGGCAACTGGCCGCTGCTGGCCGCCAGCGCCGTGGCCTACGGCGCCCAAAACCAGACGCCGCGTGCCATGACCCGCGCCGACATGGATCTACTGACCGCACAGTTTGTGGAATCCACCCGGCGCGCCGCGGCCGCAGGTTTTGACTGGCTGGAGCTGCATTGCGCGCACGGCTATTTGCTCTCCAGCTTCATCTGCCCACTGACCAACCAGCGCACCGACGACTACGGCGGCACCATCGACAAGCGCTGCCGCTACCCGCTGGAGGTGTTCGCCGCCATGCGCGCCGCCTGGCCCGCCGACCGGCCGATGAGCGTGCGCATCTCGGCCCACGACTGGGCGCCCGGCGGCAACACGGCCGGCGACGCGGTGCAGATCGCCCGCCTGTTCAAGGCCGCGGGCTGCGATCTGATCGATGTGTCGTCCGGCCAGACCACCCGGGACGCCAAGCCGGTGTATGGCCGCATGTACCAGACGCCGTTTGCCGACCGCATCCGCAACGCGGTGGACATCGCGACCATGGCGGTCGGGGCCATCAGTGAGGCCGACCATGCCAACAGCATCATCGCCGCCGGCCGCGCCGACCTGTGCGCCGTCGGCCGCCCGCACCTGGCCGACCCGGCCTGGACGCTGCACGAAGCCGCAAAGCTGCAAAGCCGGGCCGTGACCTGGCCCCGGCCGTACGAGAGCGGCCGCGACCAGCTGTACCGCGACATATCGAACAAAAACAAGTCTATCCCAGCATGAAATGGTCATTTTCAGCTATTGATTAGAGAGCACAATGGAAGCCATCCCGATGGATATGGAAGCCCGCGCGCACAGCGAGCACCCGGAAGAACTGCGCCTGTGGCTGCGCCTGCTGACCTGCACCCAGCTGGTGGAGAAGCAGGTGCGCACCGCCCTGCGCGAACAGTTCGACACCACGCTGCCGCGTTTTGACTTGATGGCCCAGCTCGAACGTGCACCCGACGGCCTGCGCATGAACGAACTGTCGCGGCGGATGATGGTGACCGGCGGCAACATCACCGGCATCACCGACCAGCTGGTGACTGAGGGCCTGGTGGAACGCATCGACGTGGAAGGCGACCGCCGGGCGTACCGGGTGCGCCTCACGTCCAAAGGCCATCAGACGTTCGCCGACATGGCGCGCGCCCACGAAGCCTGGATCGTTGAGGCCTTCGCCGGCCTGAACGCCCCCGAAATCACCCACTTGCATCAGCTGCTGGGCAAGGTCAAAACCCGTTTCCAGGAAGATATATGAACCCCCACGCTCACATTCATTCGCTGCCCCCCGAGGGGGCCGAGGCCTCCTTTGAGACGACTCGGCAGGAGTCCTGACATGAAGCACTTTATCGGCTCCACCAACCCCATGCGCGCCCAGTTCGAATCCAAGGCGGGGTATGCCGCGCGCCACTTCGCCTGGTCGTTTGAAGATGGCGTCGGCACCGTCACGCTCAACCGGCCCGAACGCAAGAACCCGCTGACCTTCGACTCCTACGCCGAACTGCGCGACCTGTTTCATGCGCTCAAGTTCGCCACCGACGTGAAAGCAGTGGTGGTCACCGGCGCGGGCGGCAACTTCTGCTCGGGCGGCGACGTGCACGAGATCATCGGCCCGCTGACCCAGATGAGCATGCCCGAGATGCTGGAGTTCACCCGCATGACCGGCGACCTGATCAAGACCATGCGTTGCTGCCCGCAACCCATCATTGGCGCCATCGACGGCATCTGCGCGGGCGCGGGTGCCATGATGGCGCTGGCCTGCGACCTGCGTTACGGCACGCCGGCCACCAAGACCGCCTTCCTGTTCACCCGCGTCGGGCTGGCCGGCGCCGACATGGGCGCCTGCGCGCTGCTGCCGCGTCTGATTGGCCAGGGCCGCGCGTCCGAACTGCTGTTCAGCGGCCGAGCCATGACGGCTTCCGAGGGCCTTGCCTGGGGCTTCTTCAACGCGCTGCACGACAGCGCCGACCTGCTTGGCGCCGCCACCGCCATGGCGCGCGACCTCGCCGCCGGCCCCACCTTTGCCCACGGCATGACCAAGACCATGCTGCAGCAGGAATGGGCCATGACCATCGAGCAGGCGATTGAAGCCGAAGCGCAGGCACAGGCGATCTGCATGCAGACGCAGGACTTCCGGCGCGCCTATGAGGCCTTCGCCGCGAAGCAGAAACCCGTCTTTGGGGGCGACTGAGCATGAGTGCCCTTGAACCTGGCTCCGGCGACGCCCTGCGCGCGCCGAACGATCACTTGAACCTGCCTTTCTTTGACGATGTCCACCGCGCCCTCGCCCAGGATCTCGTGGCCTGGGCCCCCGCGCAGGCCGTGGACGAGCGCGACGACCGCGCCGCCTGCCGCGAATGGGTGCGCCGCCTGGGTGACGCTGGCTGGCTGCGCTATTGCGTCCCGGCCACGCATGGCGGCACCCTGCCCGCGCTGGACTCGCGCGCACTGGTGCTGCTGCGCGAGACCCTGGCCTTCCACTCGCCGCTGGCCGATTTCGCCTTTGCCATGCAGGGCCTGGGCAGCGGCGCCATCACCCTGGCCGGCACACCCGCGCAGCAGGCGGCCTACCTGCCGGCAGTGGCGCGCGGCGAGAAGATCGCGGCGTTTGCCCTGAGCGAGACCGATGCGGGCTCCGATGTGGCCGCAATGAAAACAATAGCAAACTATGACCGTTCCACGATGGGAAGTGGCCAAAAAAGCTTGAATTTCACGCTGGAAGGCACAAAAACCTGGATCAGCAACGGCGGCATCGCCGATTTCTACTGCGTGTTCGCCAAGACCGAGCCCGCGGCCGGCAGCCGGGGCATCACCGCCTTCATCGTCGATGCCGCCACGCCGGGGCTCGATACCTCGTTGCACATCCATGTCATGGCCCCGCATCCGCTGGCCACGCTGACGTTCGATGCTTGCGCTGTGCCGGCCACCGCGCAGCTGGGCGCACTCAACGGCGGTTTCAAGCTGGCGATGCAGACGCTGGATATCTTTCGCGCCTCGGTGGCGGGCGCCGCCCTGGGCTTTGCGCGCCGCGCCTTGGCCGAGGCAGTCGCCCATGCCCGCCAGCGAAAGATGTTTGGTCAGACGCTGGCGGATTTCCAGCTCACGCAAGCCAAAATTGGCGAAATGGCCGCGCTCATCGACGCCGCCGCGCTGCTAACCTACCGCGCCGCCTGGATGCGGGACGAGGCCCTGCAACGCGGTGGCGGGAATGCCGCAGAAGTCCGGCAACGCAGTGTCTGTGCGGCCATGGCCAAGATGACCGCCACCGAAAACGCCCAGCGCGTGATCGACATGGCGCTGCAGTTGCATGGCGGCCTGGGCGTGAAGGTCGGCACCAAGGTCGAAAGCCTGTACCGCGACATCCGCTCGCTGCGCATCTACGAGGGCGCGACCGAAGTGCAGCAACTCATCATCGGCAAGGCCGTCTTGCAGGGGTAAGACCATGACCCAGACGCCCACCTTTCCTGAGACCAATGCCCAGTCCCGAGGCGTCAGCGCACAGGCCGACCGTTTCGTCCACGAGCGCCTGCCGCCGCCCGCCCAGTGGCCGAGCCTGCGCTACGACCGCCCGGAGTTGCAGTTCCCTGCGCACCTGAATCTCGTCGAGGAACTGCTGGACAAGGCGCCCGCCAAGGGGTTTGGCGACAACCCGCTGCTGCGGTCCAGTCGCGTCACCTTCAGCTATGCGCAAGCGCTGGAGCGCGTCAACCGCATCGCCCAGTTGCTGACCGAAGACATGGGGCTGGTTCCCGGCAACCGTGTGCTGTTGCGCGGCGGCAATTCCATCGGCATGGCGCTGGCCTGGCTGGCGGTGGTCAAGGCCGGCCTGATCGCCGTGGCCACCATGCCGCTGTTGAGGGCCCGCGAGCTGGGCGACATCATCGACAAGGCACAGCCCGTGGTGGCGATCTGCGATGCCACCCTGCTGCTGGAACTGGAACAGGCCCGGCAGGATCACCCCGCGCTGCGCACGATCCTGAAGTTCAACGCGCCGGATGATCCGGGCGACCTCGGCGCCCTGTGCGCCGCCAAATCCGGGGTGTTTTCGCCCTGCCCGACCGCCGCCGACGACATCGCGCTGATGGCCTTCACGTCGGGCACCACGGGCAAGCCCAAAGCCGCCGTGCACACCCACCGCGACGTTCTGGCGGCCTGCGAGGCCTGGCCGCGCCACATCCTGCGCGCCACGCCCGACGACATCGTCATGGGCTCGCCGCCGCTGGCTTTTACCTTCGGGCTGGGCGGGATGCTGATCTTTCCAATGTGGGCCGGCGCCTCGGTGTATTACCCCGACATCGCCTACACGCCCGAGGCCATGGTGCGCCTGATTGGCGCCGTGGGCGCAACCATCTGCTACACCGCACCGACGTTTTACCGGCAGATGGCGCCCTTTGCCAGGGCCCTGGGGATTCCCTCGTTGCGCCTGTGCGTGAGCGCCGGCGAAGCCCTGCCGGACGCCACGCGCACGCTCTGGCGCGAGGCCACCGGCATCGAGATGATCGACGGCATTGGCGCCACCGAAATGTTCCACATCTTCATCTCCGCCGCAGGCGCCGAGGTGCGGCACGGGGCGATCGGCAAGGTGGTGCCCGGCTACACCGCGAAAGTGGTCAACGACGCCGGCGAAGCGCTGCCGCCCGGCACCGTCGGCAAGCTGGCGGTGATCGGCCCGACGGGCTGCAAATACCTCGCCGACGAACGCCAGAGCCGCTACGTGAAGGATGGCTGGAACTACCCCGGCGACGCCTTCGTGCAGGACGCCGACGGCTACTTCTTCTACCAGGCGCGCGACGACGACATGATCATCACCGCCGGCTACAACGTCGGCGGCCCAGAGGTCGAAGACGCGCTGCTGCGCCACCCGGCGGTGGCCGAATGCGCGGTGATCGGCCTGCCCGACGCCGAGCGCGGCATGGTGGTCAAGGCATTTTGCGTGCTCAAGCCCGGCGTAACCGGAGACGATGCCTTGGTCAAGACCCTGCAGGAGCACGTCAAGGCCACCATCGCCCCGTTCAAATACCCGCGCCAGATCGAGTTCCGCGACAGCCTGCCGCGCACCGAGACCGGCAAACTGCAACGTTTCAAGCTGAGGCCCGCCCCATGAAGTTCCTGCAACCGCCCGGATGGGCGCCCCCCAAGGGTTATGCCAACGGCGTGGCCGCGCGCGGCACGCTGGTGTTCGTTGGCGGGCAGATCGGCTGGAACGCCCAGCAGGTGTTCGAGACCGATGACTTCATCGCCCAGGTCGAACAGGCTTTGCGCAATGTCGCGGCTGTGTTGCAGGAAGCGGGCGGCAGTCCGGAGCATATGGTGCGCATGACCTGGTACGTGACCAGCCGCGATGCGTATTTGCGACGCCTGCCCGAACTGGGCGCGGCCTACCGCGCGGTGATGGGCCGGAATTTCCCGGCCATGACCTGTGTGGAAGTGTCCGCCTTGATGGAAGCCCGCGCGCAGGTTGAAATCGAGGTCACCGCCGTGGTGCCGGACGAGGCCTGAACCGAAACAGGCCTGGAACTACGGGATAGCGGTCACCTCGATGGTGACGCGGCGGTCCGGCTGCAGGCAATCAATGAGCGCTTGCCGGGGAAGTTTGTCACTGCAATGCGTCGTGACCGGCTCACGCTCCCCGACGCCTTGCGCCACGGCGGATGCGGGATTGATGCCCAGCGACTTCAGATGCGCCAGAACGGCGTCCGCCCGCGCCTGAGACAGTTTGAGGTTGTAGGCATCGCTGGCGATGCGGTCCGTATGTCCCACGACCCGGACCGCCTGGATCGTGCCGAGTTCTTTCAGCCTGCCCGCGAGCATGGCGAATTTTTTCGCGCTGGCCGGGGGCAAGTCGGACAGGTCAGCTTTGCGGTACTGGAACAGGGTGTCGGTTTCCAGCGTCGTCGTTTCCCGCTTCACAGTCGGGGCCTTGGGCGCGGCCGCGGGCGGCATGACCACCGCCGGGGCGACAGCCACGGGTTGCTGGCAGTTTGCCGCTTCAGCGCGCGCCCGCAGGATGCCCTCTTCCGCCATCTGCACATAAGGGACTGCGGCACGCCAGCCGGTCTGCTGATCAGCGTGGCCCGCTCGTACCAGCCGGACTTCTCCGCAGGCCACGCTGCGGCCATAACACGCCAGCGCATGGCCTTGCGCCTTCAATTGGCCGAACTGGGCCCACAGGTCATCGCGCACACGGCTGCTGCGTGCAACCAGCGGCGTGTCGAAGCCGGCCTTGGCCGCTTTGTCGGCTTCGAGCGCCTGAATGATCTTGATGGACTCGGCCAGTGATTCCTCGACATAGCCGGTGCGATCGTTTTCCGCGTATTGCGTGCGTGCGCTGTCCAGCCAGCATTGCGCCTTGCCCAGCGAATAACTGGCTTGCGGCACACCCGCCTCGTTGAGTTTGCGCAAGCGCAACTGGGCCTGATCGAGGGTCTGGATGTCTGCGCGGACGCGCGTGTCAGTGGTGCGTTCAGGTGCCGGGGTCAATCCCGTTGCGCCAGCGGCAGGCCCGGGGCCTTCGTTGTTTGCGGGCCCGATCGCACAACTGGAAACCAGCAACGCGGCAAGTGTGAGAGAGAAAAGTTGGTGCATGGCCATCCTCGTCAGGGTTTGGCAGGTGCCACGGTGGGGTTGAGTGTCCTGTTCGCGTTGGCATCGCTGCCTTTGAACAGGGTTTCATCGAACTTGTAGCGCATGCCCAGCACCCAGCCCTGGTTGGTGTAATCGGTGCCGGTCAGATCGGCGTCCTTGAAGCCACGCCAGTTGTAGCCCAGTGTGGCCAGCATATTGTCGGCGACGACATAGCCGACTTCAAGCCCGTAGGCGTACTGCAGGGCACCGCCACGCCCTTGAAGACCGCTGAACAACGCCCCGACGGTCCATTGGTTGGTGATGTCGTAGGTCACCCGTGCCCCCAGCAACTGCGCAGAATATTTGTCCCGCAGGGTGCCCAGCAGAAGTTCATCAACGCTCTTGTAGGCATACCGTCCAGATACCCACCACGGCCGGCTGGGATGATAGTTGGCACGCAGACTGATGATATCGGCCGTGGCGTTGTTGCCCGAAGCCAGGCCTTTGTAGGCCTTGCGTTCATACAGGCCGAGCGCGTCGAAATTATTGGTATCCACCGGTCGGAACGCAAAGCCGACCTGGAAACGGTTCTGGCTGCTGTCGAGTCCGAGGGGGCCGCGTCCCTGGGTCCAGGTCGCATAGTCGCGCGCCAGAAGGCTCCAGTTGCTGTCAAGCTTGCGCGCCGCAGCCAGCGTCATGAGCCAGTTCGTGGTGCTCGGGTCCTCGCGCCATTCCAGGCGCCCTGAGGCTTTCCACAATTCGTTGGCGGTGTACTCCAGTCCGGCGCCGGCCGCCGTGGTGTCGCCGCCAACCCCGTTCACACGCTCGATGTTCGTCAACAGGCGCAAGCCGTCCGCGAGCAGCCAGCCATTGCGCAAACCGATGGCCGCCTGGACTTCCCGGCCCGCCGAGGAGTCGCGCAACCGGTATTCGCTGAAAACCGAGCCGTCCTGCATGTACTGCGTGTCGATGCCGACGGAGAAGATGCCGCTGGCCTCGCCGACCCCCAGACCATAGGCGCCGCCCCAGCTGCGGGCGTGCGCGTAACGCCCGTAAACACGGGTTCGTTCCGCAACGCGCCAGTCGGCGCCAATGCTGTAGAGCAGATTGTTGTTGCCACCAGCCTCTTTCTGGATTTCGCCGAGCACCATGACGGTATCCGTCATACGATACGAGGCCCTGGCGTACAGGGCGGTCTGTTCCAGATCAGTCTGCGCTACGGAACCATTGAGCGCTGCCGCCGCACAGGCCACGGTCCGCCCGGTTGTCGGGTCGATCTGCTGGTTCCCCGGTGACCCCAATCCGTAGCCACTGCTGGTGCCCGAAGCGCCCGTCAGCGATGGACTGGCACAAGGTGTGAGCGACGATGAAACGAGCGTCAGGGCGTCCTGACTCGCCCAGCGAACACCACCACCCACCGTCAGACGGTCCGTCATCACCAGATCCAGCCCAGCCTGTGCCGCCTGCCTTTGGGTGTTCAAGATAGTGTTTTCCGACTGGATGTATTCTGCGTTGACGGTCAGCTTGTCATTGATCCTGTAAGCCCCCGAAGCGCCATATTCGGTGACCCCGCCATTGATACCCGCCGTGGGGTTGTAGAAACCGGAATCGGTCTTGATGGCATAGCCGCGCAGACGCAAGGTGTCATCGGAATGCCGGATTTCTGCGCGTGCGGCATTTCCCGATATTTCGCCGACCTTGCCGGCAAAAGCCGGGTTGGATCCGAGAGCGGTCGCGTCCAGATTGAGGGTGTTGCTCGTTCGGGCCAATTCCGCCTGCAGAATCGTATTCGGACCGAACGAATACTGCAGATTGGCGCCTGTCACCTCATAGGGAACGATTGGGTTGTTATCCCTGGCACCGGCCAGCCCGAGGGTCAGCGCGTTCGACAGGCGGAGATTCACATCGCCGCCATAGACCGTATAGCTGTCGCCACCCTGGTCGACTTCATAAGTGATCCTGATCGATACCGGGTTGCCCTGATCATCGATGCTGGGAATGGCTGCCTTGAACAAGATCTGCCCGCCAAAAGGCTCGAACTCGTAATCGGAATAGCGCGTCAGGCTGGTGAGTTTCAGCACCACCTGGGGCTGGAAGCGATCACGAACCAGGATTTCGATCTTCTCGGAACCCGAAATGCCCCGCGGGTTGGACACTGAATAAGGCCCTGACACCCCGCGGCCCGCAAACTCGTCAATCACTCGCCGGAAGGTTTGCTGGGAGACAAACCCATCGGCAATGACATTGCCTTCCTCGTAGTGCGCTTTAACCCCCGTCAGAGACCGGCTGTACTGGCTCAGAACGCGCGCCGGGTTTGAATCCTGCGTCGTGTAATCGCCATAAAGCAGGTAGCTCAGCTTGTTGTCAACACGTACATACAACTTGCCGGAACTCTGGGCGTCCACCCCGACCACGCTCGAATCACCATAGATCGGATAGAAGGCATTGGGGTCGATATCCTGAAAAAGGATGTTCTGCGTGTACTTGGCCGAGTCATAGGCCAGCGTCAGCAGGTAGTCGCCTTTGACCTTGCCCTTGAGGTACAACGCGGCACGCGCCCCGACAAGACCTTTGCCACCGTTGAAATCCCTGGTGAAGCCCCGAAGTTCCTGGTCGAAACCATCGTTACCGCCGGCCGGCACAATCTGGCTCGGATCGAACTTGTTCGTGCGGATACCCGCTTCAAGCAGGCCCACCGCGATCATGTCGCGCAACTCCGCGACGTAGCGTACGACAAGCTTTTCGGCCGAACCCTTCACAGAAACCCGCAAAGTGACGTCCGCAGGTTTGTAGGGGGCGATCAACTGAAACTGCAACGAGCCGCCTTTGACCGTGGCTTGAACACCAGGCTGGATACGGTCAATGTCGCCCCTGTCCGCAGCCGACTCCGAGGTATTGCGACCGGGCAAAAGAATGCGCGCCCCGCCATCGACCTCGATCGTCACATCAGCGTCCTGCGTCAACTGAACGCCCTTGCTGTCAAGGAGTTGAATCACGACAGCCGTGCCCGTCAGCCCGTCAGCGGGGATATTGTCCCCGGCGACTTTGACCACGATCTTGCTGACCGGCGATGAAAGGCGATCCATGAAGGACGTGAAAGGCCGGGGGCCGATGCCCTCCTGCCCGCCCGTGGCAAATGGATTGGGGTTGCCCAGGACGTCTGCACTGGTCGTGTCGTGGGCGACCTGTGCGGAGGCCGCGCCGTGGATCAACGCGATTGTCACGGCAATCGGCGTCAGACGCCGTGAGAGTGTGAGGCGCTGGCCCTTCATCGCAGAACTCCCTGCGCACCGGGCAGCACCGTGACGGGTGCAGCAGGAACGATCACAACACCCTGGCCGCGTCGCGCCTTGACCTGATCCATAACGTCCGGACTGCACGAACCTTCGATGAAGTCGGCCCTCGCCATCTCGCCGCCTCGCATGTCGACGAAGAGGCTGTCGCCCACACCGGCATTGCGGTTGCTGGAAGGAACCAGGCGCGAACCTGCTGGCAACGTGGATCGATCCACCTTGATCACCTGCGTCTGCGACTTGATGCCGCACAGGCTGTATTTGCCCTCGACATCCGTGATGACGTAGGTGCCGTCCAGAAGCACAAGACGCACGCCGGGAATGCCCAGGTCCCGCGATCCACTGGTATTGTTCTGGACCGCATTGCCATCGCAGTCGACGTAAACCTTGCCAATGATGCAACCCTGATTCGTGAACACGCCCCCCTGAACATTGACCTTGAAGACGGCAGTGTTCGAACGAACCGTGGCATTGCCCGGACCAGGGAAGACCGCGGTGGCGCGGTTGATGCCATCCCCCGTCTGCGAACCGGCTCCCACACGAACAAAATATGTCAGTTCTGGCACTGATGCGGGCGGCATCGACCCAATCACGAAGTTCAACTGACGGCCATCACTGCCAGCTGGATCGGAGACTGTGCTGGTTCCGCTGCCGGTGCTCAGACGGGCGGAGCCGGGGATGTAGCGGAAGCCGGCGGGCAACAGGTCTTCGAGCACCACGTTGGCAATCGGACTGCTGGACGTATTGCGCAGGCGGATCGTGTATTGAACAGAATCACCAATTTCTGCAATGGTCTTATTACCGATCTTGTTGACCAGGATCGCGCCTACGGCCAGGGGATCAAGCGGAATGTGATTGTTGAACACCTGCCCTGACGTCGGGAAGACAAAACCGAACGACAGGTAGTACTGGGTTGCAGCTCCGTTCACGCCCACCGCCGGCGCTGTGGACTGTGGCTGGACATTCACGACACCCGCAGGGACCGGATTCAAGCTGCCTGGTTCCGCCACCTCGCCCAGGGTGGCCGGACCGGCTGCGTAACCCGCCGGGGGAGCCACCTGCAGGCTGTACACACCCGAAGGCGCCGTGGCCGCCAGCAGGAATTGATAGAAGCCGCCGACTTGTGTCGTAGATACATTGGATCCACCAATCAGGTGAACGGCTGGATCGAACCCGGTCGGACCACTCAGCGTTACGGCAGCACCGACCAGCGGTTGCCGTGTCACTGAGTCGTAAACCACTCCGTTGGGATCAACCGGCAGGTTTTGCTGCACAACATTGTCACCCGCGTAGAGCGTCACGTTGCTGATCACGCCGGCTGGAGGAATCAACTGACCGGGAGAAACCGGCGACGTCAACGATCCCGTCCCTGTTGATGGATTGGCCAGCAAGGTCTGCGAACTCTGGTTGAACGGCGTTCCGTAAACCTGCTTACCGGTTGGATCCAGGAAACGCAGGGAATAGCCAGACCCTGGAACCTGGCCACCAATCTGGTAACTGCCATTCACCGCTGTCGTAGCCGTTCCGACCACGGTCGTGCCTTTCAGCAGTTCGACGCGGAACCCGGCCAGCGGCTGGTCGACCGGCGGGCTATCAAAAATCCGGTTGCGGTTGATGTCGTACCAGACAAAGCCTGAAACGGTCGCGTTAGTCGCAGTCGTGAGGCCAGTCGTCGCAACGGCAATATTGTTGCCAAGCTGGGTTTCAGGCGTCGTGGTGGCTATCGTCGCCGTCCAGCTCATTCCCGACGACTGGGCTGCAGGAACCGCATAGGACACGATGACAACAGACGTCGATCCACCAGGCATCGCGGTGGTGGTGAAGACTACGGTAGAACTGCCATTCGGAAGGGTCAAGGTTCCAGTCACAAACTGAGCGAGGCTGGGGCCGTTGTTCGTGAACGTCACCGTCGCCTGAACCGTCGTGCCGGGTGCGGACGACGCCGGGACAATCACAGTCACGCCAACATCGGCCAGGGAATACAGGCCTGTCACAGCCGACGTCACCGTGTTGTTGGCCGTCGTGCTCTCGGGTGTCGTGGTTGCCACGCCTGCCGTCCAGCTCTGGCTGGCCGTGGCCGTGGCCGGCACGCTGTAGGTGACCACGGTCACCGTGCTGGCTCCGCTGGCCAGGCTGCCGATGGGCAGGGTCTGGATGCCGCCGCCCGGCAACACAATCGTGGCGGTGACGTCCTGAGCGGCGCTTGGACCGTTGTTGGTAAAGGTTGCCGTGGCCGTGATGGAACTGCCCGGCGTGCCATTGGCCGTCACGCTGAAGGACGCGGAAACGTCAGCCACCGCGGCCACCGGGATCGGCACCGTCACGGTGTTGCCCGGCGTCGGGTCCGGCGTGGTGCTGGTGCCTGCGGCGGTGTTGGTCACCACGCCCGTGCTGGCCGTCACCGTGGCGTTGATCACCATCGTGAGGGTCTGGCCCACCGCCAGGCTGGTGGTGCCCACGCGGGTCGTGCTGGCGTCCACGTTGGTGGTCGCGCCGTTGTTGCTGCTGGAGCCGATGCGGCTCAGGCCCGCGCTGAGCACGTCGGTGAGGGTCACGTTGGCCGCCACGCTGGGGCCCAGGTTGACCAGCGTCACCGTGTAGCTGATGGTGCCCCCGGCCGTGCCGGCGGCGCTGCTGGCCACCTTGGTCACTTGCAGGTCAGCCACCGCGGCCACCGGGATCGGCACCGTCACGGTGTTGCCCGGCGTCGGGTCCGGCGTGGTGCTGGTGCCTGCGGCGGTGTTGGTCACCACGCC
>JAABRA010000378.1 GCA_011391155.1 Burkholderiales bacterium | reverse complement strand
TGAGCTGGCGGCGCGTGGATCGCGGCGGGGCGCTTGATGTGAATTGCCGCCCGTGGTTTTTCTCGAACTACTACTCGGTCAGCCCCGGCATGCTTTCGCAGATTCCCGGCAAGGGAGCGTTCTACGTCATCGTCTTCACTGACAGCGATGGCGTGGCGCTGACCGGCGGGATCAACTACAAGCTGAACCTGCCGAAGGACGTGCCGGCCGCGAACTTCTGGTCGGTGACGCTGTACGAAGCCGAGAACGCCTCGGGCCTTGCCAACGGCCAGCCCTTCCCCTCACTCGGTTCGCGTGACCAGCCGGTCAAGAACGCCGATGGCGCCACCGACCTTTTCCTGGGGCCGAAAGCCCCGGGTGGCCAGGAGAAGAACTGGCTCGCCACGGTGCCCGGAAAAGGGTACTTCGCCATCCTGCGGCTCTACGGGCCGACCGAGCCGGCGCTCAGGAGGACCTGGAAGCCGGGCGATATCACGAAGATGAGTTGACGGTTCGCGGTCAACGCGGAACACCGGCTGTCCCCAGGAGTGGAGCTGCTTAGGAGCATTCAATGCGCAATGGCCGTGGGCTCCCCGCGGGTCGGATTGAGCATTCGCCACGGCTGGCTGTTGCAGAGGGTCGCCGGGGCTGGATCGACGTTCGGATCGTTCTCGAAACCTATTCCCACTCAATCGTCGCCGGGGGCTTGCTCGACACGTCGTAAGTCACGCGGTTAATGCCGCGCACCTCATTGATGATGCGGCTCGACACCTTCTTGAGCAGGGCATAGGGTAGTTCGGCCCAGTCGGCCGTCATGAAGTCGCTGGTCTGCACCGCGCGCAGCGCCACCACGTAGTCGTAGGTGCGGCCGTCGCCCATCACGCCCACGCTCTTGACGGGCAGGAACACGGTGAAGGCCTGGCTGGTCAGGTCGTACCAGGTCTTGCCGGAGTTCGGTTCGATGGTCGAGCGCAGTTCCTCGATGAAGATGGCGTCGGCGCGGCGCAGCAGGTCGGCGTATTCCTTCTTGACTTCGCCCAGGATGCGCACGCCCAGGCCGGGGCCGGGGAAGGGGTGGCGGTAGACCATGTCGTGCGGCAGGCCCAGGGCCACGCCAAGCTCGCGCACCTCGTCCTTGAACAGATCGCGCAGCGGCTCCAGCAATTTGAGGCCCAACTGCTCGGGCAGGCCGCCGACGTTGTGGTGGCTCTTGATGGTGACGGCCTTCTTGCTCTTGGCACCGCCGGATTCGATCACGTCGGGATAAATCGTGCCCTGGGCCAGCCATTTCGCGCCCTTGTGGCCATCGGTGCCGGCCTTGAGCCTGGCGGCCTCGGCCTTGAACACCTCGACGAACTCGCGGCCGATGATCTTGCGCTTGGCCTCGGGGTCACTGACGCCGGCCAGATGGCCGAGGAACTGGTCGGCCGCATCCACGCGGATGACCTTCGCGTGCAGCTTGCCGACGAACATGTCCATCACCATGTCGCCTTCGTTCAGGCGCAGCAGGCCGTGATCGACAAACACGCAGGTGAGCTGGTCGCCGATGGCGCGGTGGATCAGCGCGGCGGCCACCGACGAATCGACGCCACCGGAAAGACCCAGGATCACTTCTTCGTCACCGACCTGGGTACGGATCTTGGCCACGGCCTCGGCAACATGGTCGCGCATGACCCAGTCGGGCGTGGCGGCGCAGATCTCCAGCACGAAGCGCTCCAGCAGCGCCTGGCCCTGCACCGTATGCGTGACTTCGGGGTGGAACTGCACGGCGTAGTAGCGGCGCGCCTCGTCGGCCATGCCGGCAATCGGGCAGCTGTCCGTGGACGCCATGAGCTTGAAGCCGGGCGGCAGTTCGGTGACCTTGTCGCCGTGGCTCATCCACACCTTGAGCATGCCGTGGCCTTCAGGCGTGGTGAAGTCCGCAATGTTCCTGAGCAGTGCCGTGTGGCCGCGCGCCCGCACTTCGGCGTAACCGAACTCGCGGGTGTGCCCGCCCTCGACCTTACCGCCGAGCTGCTGCGCCATGGTCTGCATGCCGTAGCAGATGCCCAGCACCGGCACGCCGAGCTCGAACACGGCCTGGGGCGCGCGGTCGGTGCTGTCTTCATAGACGCTGGCGTGGCTGCCGGAGAGGATCACGCCCTTGAGCGCGCCATCTTTGGCGTATTCACGGACCCAGTCGTCGGTCACGTCGCAGGGATGGACTTCGCAGAAGACATGGGCTTCGCGCACACGCCGTGCGATCAGCTGGGTGACCTGGGAGCCGAAATCGAGGATGAGAATCTTGGAGTGCTGCATGGCGGTATCAGTCACAAAATGGCACTTCTGCAAATCGGTCATTCCCGGCTGGACCGGGAATCCACTTTCTCGCAAAAGCTGGGTTTGCACGGCGACGATGGATCCCCGCTTTCGCGGGGATGACAGAGACGCGAATGACGGCGGCGCGAATGATTGGAACTGTCCCTGGACGGTCATTCCGCCCGGTAGTTGGGCGCTTCCTTGGTGATCTGTACGTCGTGCACGTGGCTCTCGCGGATGCCGGCGGTGGTGATCTCGACGAATTCGGCGCGGTCATGCATCTCGGCAATCGTGGCGCAGCCACAGTAGCCCATGCTGGCGCGCAGACCGCCGGCCATCTGGTAAATGATGGCCACCACCGAGCCCTTGTAGGGCACCCGGCCTTCAATGCCTTCGGGCACCAGCTTGTCGGCATTGGGGTTGCCGGTGCTGGACTCCTGGAAGTAGCGGTCGGCGCTGCCCTGCTGCATGGCGCCGATGCTGCCCATGCCGCGGTAGCTCTTGTAGCTGCGGCCCTGGTACAGGATGACCTCGCCCGGCGCCTCTTCGGTGCCAGCGAACATGCCGCCCATCATCACCGTGCCGGCGCCCGCCGCAATCGCCTTGGCGATGTCGCCGCTGAAGCGGATGCCACCGTCGGCAATCAGCGGCACACCCGTGCCCCTGAGCGCCGTGGCGACGTTGTCAATGGCCATGATCTGCGGCACGCCCACGCCCGCCACGATGCGCGTCGTGCAGATCGACCCCGGGCCGATGCCAACCTTGACCGCATCCGCACCCGCCTCCACCAGCGCCAGCGCCGCAGCGCCGGTGGCAATGTTGCCGCCTATGACCTCGATCTGCGGGTAGTTCCGTTTGACCCAGCGCACCCGCTCGATCACACCCTTGCTGTGGCCGTGTGCCGTATCGACCACGATGGCATCCACACCGGCCTTGACCAGCGCGGCCACGCGCTCCTCGGTGCCCTCGCCCACGCCGACAGCCGCGCCGACGCGCAGACGACCCGTGGCATCACGCGCCGCATTCGGGAAGTTGAGCTGCTTGGTGATGTCCTTCACCGTGATCAGACCCTTGAGCTCGAAGGCGTCGTTGACCACCAGCAGGCGCTCCAGCCGGTGTTTGTTCAGCAGCGCCTTGGCATCCTCTGGTGTGGTGCCGTCCGGCACCGTGATCAGGCGTTCGCGCGGAGTCATGATTTCACGCACGGGCTGGTCGTAGCGGGTCTCGAAGCGCAGGTCGCGCCCGGTGACGATGCCAACCACCTTGCCGGCGTCGCACACGGGAAAGCCCGAGACGCCGAGTTGCGCCGACAAGGCCATCACCTCGCGCACCGTCGTGGTCGGCGTGATGACCACCGGATCACGCAGCAGGCCGCTCTCGTAGCGTTTGACCTTCGCCACGTGGGCGGCCTGTTCGGCGGGGGTGAGGTTCTTGTGGACGATGCCGATGCCGCCTTCCTGGGCAATGGCAATGGCCAGGCGGGCCTCCGTGACGGTATCCATGGCGGCGGACACCAGCGGCAGCTTCAGTTCGATATTGCGGGTAAAGCGGGTGGCAAGAGAGGTGTCCTTGGGCAGGACCTCGGAGAACGCTGGCACCAGCAACACATCGTCGAAGGTGAGCGCTTTTCCTAAAAGGCGCATGGGAAAGCTCCAAAAAACGGATTGTACCCGCCGCATCGGTGTTTACCCTTCTCCACAGGCCTGCCGGCACCGGCCCTGCCCGGACCGGTCCGCCACGGTTACGTTTTTTGGTGGTCCGGACGCTGAAGCGGCGCTAAACTGGCGGGATGAAACTCAAACGTGCTGTGCTTCTGGCGGCGTTAAGCCTTGCCTCGATGACGGCCCTGGCCCAGTGGCAGTGGCTCGACAAGGATGGCCGAAAGGTCTACAGCGACCGGCCGCCGCCCCTGGACACCCCGGAAAAAAACATCCTGAAGCAACCGGGCGTGCGGCCCGGCGCCGCGCCGGTCGCCGCGCCACCGCCCGCCGCGCCACCGCCCGCCAGCACGGCTTCCGCCCCCGCGAATGCAGCCGCAGCGGCAGCCGCCCCCGCGCCCAGGCCGGCGGGCAAGGATGCGGCACTGGAAGAAAAGAAGAAACAGGCTGAGCAGGCCGAGGCCGCACGACAACAGGCGGAACAGGAAAAGTTCCAGAAGACACGGGCAGATAACTGCGCCCGCGCACGCCAGGCCAAGGCCGGCTTTGATTCCGGTGCCCGCATCGCCACCACAAACAAGGCCGGCGAGAGGATCATTCTGGACGACGACGCCCGGGCCGCTGAAACGAAGCGTCTGCAGAACGTGATTCAGTCGGAGTGCAACTAGGCTCAAGGCGCGCCTGCGCGCTGCGCAGGACCTGAGCCCCTTTCAGTATCCGGCCTTGCCGCCGGCGCGCTGACGCGCGAACAGACCCGTGGAGCGTGCGCCCTGCTTGCGGAAGCGTTCGCGCCGAGCGACCTTGGGGTCGACCTGCAAGGGACGGTAGATTTCAATCCGGTCCCGATCTCGCAGTACCTGGCTCGCAGCAGCCTTTCTGCCCCAGACGCCCACCGGGGCGTGGCCCAGATCCAGTGCCGGAAATGCCGCCAGCAGGCGGCTGGCCATCACGGCCTGCCGCGCGGTAGCGCCATCGTCCAGAACCAACTGCTCCTCAAAAACCTGCCGGGGGCCTGGTGAATAGACGATGCTGACGGTTATGGTCATGCTTCAGCCATAAACCTGCTCGGCACGCTTGACAAACGCATCCACCAGGCTGGCCGCAATCTTGTCAAAGACCGGCCCGACCACGGCCGCCAGCGCCCGGTTGTCGAATCCATAGTCCATCTTGAACTCGACCCGGCAGGCCCGCTGCGAACCGTCGCCCAGGGGCACGAAATGCCAGCCGCCGTCGAGCCGCGAAAACGGCCCCTTGAGCAGGCGCATATGCACCACGCGCCCCGGGACATGCTCGTTGCGGGTGGTGAACACCTGCCGGATGCCGCTGAAGGTGATGCCCATCTCGGCCACCATGCCGCCGTCGTCCTGCTCCACCACGCGCCCGTGGTCGCACCAGGGCAGGAACTCCGGATAGCGCGCCACATCCGTGACCAGCGCATACATCTCTTCGGGGCTGTACCAGATCAGGACGGACTTGTTGACGTTTTTCATAGAATGCACGACTCGAAGCGGATTGTAAGTTTGCCTTGCACGTCTGTTGACAACTTCCGCTGACACCCCACATTGATTCATGGCTACCCAAAAACCCGATCCCGCCAAACGCATCGCCGACAACAAGAAAGCCGCGTTCAATTATTTCATCGAGGAACGCTTCGAAGCCGGTATGGTGCTCGAAGGCTGGGAAATCAAGTCCCTGCGCGAAGGCAAGGTGCAGTTGACCGACGGCTACGTGGTGATCCGCAACGGTGAACTGTTCATCATCGGCTGCCAGATCAACCCCTTGAACACGGCGTCCAGCCATGTCAACCCGGATTCCGTGCGAACCAAGAAGCTGCTGTTGCACAAGGAAGAAATCAAGCGGCTGGTCGGCAAGGTGGAGCAGAAGGGCTACACCCTGGTGCCGCTGAACCTGCACTGGAAAAACGGCCGGGTGAAATGCGACATCGGGCTGGCCAAAGGCAAGGCCGAACACGACAAGCGCGACACCATCAAGGACCGCGAAGGCAAGCGCGAAGTGGAGCGCGCCATGAAATCGCGCCATCGCTGAACGCTGGCCGCGTTCAAACGGGCGCCGGCATTCAAGCCAGCATGCGCAGAGGGTGCGCGTGCGCCGGCCAGGGACTGGCGAAGAAAGGCGCCACAATCTCAGCCGTCACGTCCTCGACACGCCGCGGATTCCAGCGCGGGCTGTGGTCCTTGTCCACGGCGAGCGCGCGAACGCCCTCGACGGTTTCGCTGCCACTGCCGGTTCGCCCCAGATGCACGGTGTTGAAGCAATGGCGCACCATGTCGCGCTCCATGCGCAAATCATCGGCAAGCCCCATGACGCGGGCACGGCGAACCTGTTCCAGCACCACATGCAGCATCAGGGGCGAGCGTTTGCGCAGCACGGCGGCGGTTCCCTGTGCCCAGTCGCCGGGGTCGGCTTCGAGGGCATGGACGATGGCGACCACCGTTTCCCGCGCAAAAAATGCGTCAATTTGCTTCACTCCCAGCGTCGGACGGTCGTTGTTAGCTGCGAAACTTGTAGCAACCCAGTGCTCGATGGCCTCGCTGGATTCAAACGGTGTTGCCGCCAGGGTGTCCCACAGGATGGGCAGGCGGCCGGAATCGATATAACCGTCGGCCAGCCCTGCCGCCACCGCCTCATGTCCGCCGAGCGTGTGGCCCGTGAGTGCCAGGTACTCGCCCAGGCGGCCCGGACACCGGCTGAGGAAGTAGCCGCCACCCACGTCGGGAAACAGGCCAATGTGGGTTTCCGGCATCGCCATCTTCGTGCGCTCGGTGACGATGCGCACGCTGCCACCCTGACTGATACCCATGCCGCCGCCCATGACGACGCCGTCCATGAAGGCAATGTAGGGCTTGGGGTACTTGTAGATCAGGTGGTTGAGTGCGTACTCTTCGGTAAAGAAGTCTTCCAGTTCCGGGTTGCCGGACAAGGCCGCCTGGTGGAAAAAGCGGATATCGCCGCCCGCGCAGAAAGCCCCGAACGGGCCGTCCCGGCCCATGCCGCGCACGGCCACGGCCAGCACCTGCGGGTTGTCGCGCCAGGCCAGCAGGATGGCAGTGAGGTCGCGGATCATCGCCAGCGACAGCGCATTCAGCGCGCGGGCCCGGTTCAGCGTGACAAAGCCGATACGGCCTTGCAGCTCAGTCATCACATCAGACATTTCTCTGCCTCCATCCCAACAATTCATTGACGGCAAGCGCGCCGATGACCAGCGCGCCACCGGCGAGGACCGTGAATCCCGGCGCCTCGTTCGCCCCGATCCAGGCCAGCGTGATGCCGAAGATCACCTCCAGCAGTGCCAACAGCGCTACTTCCGGTGCCTTGAGCACCCGGGCGCATATCACCGACAACACACAGGGAATCGCCAGCTGGACCAGCCCCAGCAGGGCCAGCCAGGCCACGTCCGTGCGCGTGGCCGCCAGCGGAAACGCCAGTGGCAGCGTGGCCAGCGCGGAAATAACCGCCCCCAGAAGGACTGATGACACCAGGTCGATGCGCTCGCCACGGGCCTGGCATCGTTGCACGATGGTCCATTGGGTGGCGCCCGCAATCGGCACGCACAGCGCCACGAGCATCCCGATCTGCTGGGTGCCCTGCCCGAGTTCCACCTGGGCGCCATACATCCACGCGATGCCTGCGCCGGCAACCGCAATCGCCATCCAAGTGCGCACCGGCAGACGGTGGCCGATGAAGATGCGGGCGATCAGTGCCGTCAGCAGGGGCCCGATGGCCAGCGTGATCAGCACGTTGGCCACACTGGTCAGGGTGAGCGCCACCATGAACGCGGTGAACATCACGCTCCAGCAGAGACCGGAGTACCAGAGCGAGCGGGAGCTGGGCGTCAAGCCCCAGTTGCGCAACATCCAGCCCTGCCAGCCCGCGCCCTCCGCTCGGACCGGGGCTCTGGCCGCGAACTTGCGTTGCCACACCGGCAGGATCACCAGCAGCGACAGCATGGTGAAAAAGCTGCGCCAGAAAGTGACTTCAAAACTGCGGGCATGCTCCAGCTGGCGCGTGACCACGCCCGCGATGGACCACATCGCCGTCACCGCCACCATGCCCCAGACGGCCTGTCCATGGCTGAGCTTCATGACTGCTGCATCCTGTGTCGCCTGGCGCTGTGCGCGTTGGCTGCCGGTTTCGGGCTGGCCTGCGCGCGCCGGACGTGCGATCAGCGCGAGGCGCGCTTGCGGTCGCTTTCCTTCAGGTGGCGCTTGCGCAGGCGGATCGACTTGGGCGTGATCTCGACCAGTTCGTCCTCCTCGATGAACTCCACGCCGTACTCCAGCGTGCAGTCGATCGGCGGCGTGATCTTGATCGCGTCTTCCTTGCCGCTGACGCGGAAGTTGGTCAGCTGCTTGGTGCGCGTGGCGTTGACCACCAGGTCGTTCTCGCGGCTGTGGATGCCCACGATCATGCCTTCATAGACCGGGTCGTTGGCGCGCACGAACATGCGCCCGCGATCGTCCAGCTTGCCCAGCGCGTAGGTGAAGATTTCACCCGCGTCCATGGAAATCAGCACGCCGTTCTTGCGCCCGCCAATGTCACCCTTGTGCGGCTCGTAGCCGTCAAAGATGTTACTGATCAGGCCCGTGCCGCGGGTCAGGTTCAGGAATTCGTTGGTGAAACCAATCAGTCCGCGCGCCGGGATGCGGTACTCCAGGCGCACGCGGCCCCGGCCGTCGGGCTCCATGTTGCTCAGCTCGCCCTTGCGCTCGCCCAGGGCCTGCATCACGCCGCCCTGGTGCTGCTCTTCGATGTCGGCGGTCACCAGTTCGATCGGCTCATGGCGCACACCGTCCACGTCCTTGAACACCACGCGCGGCTTGGACACCGCCAACTCAAAACCTTCGCGACGCATGTTTTCCAGCAGAATAGTCAGGTGCAGTTCGCCGCGGCCCATGACTTCAAAGATGCCTTCTTCGTCGGTTTCCTTGACGCGCAGGGCCACGTTGTGCTGCAGTTCCTTCTGCAGGCGGTCCCAGATCTGACGGCTGGTGACGTACTTGCCGTCGCGGCCGGCCAGCGGGCTGGTGTTGACGCAGAAGTTCATGGTCAGGGTCGGCTCATCGACTTTCAGCATCGGCAGCGGCATCGGATTGAGCGGATCGGTGATGGTCACGCCAATGCCGATGTCTTCCAGGCCGTTGATCAGCACGATTTCGCCCGGGCCGGCTTCCGTGGTCTGCATGCGCTCCAGGCCCTCGAAGGTCAGCACCTGGTTGACGCGCCCCTTGACGGGCTTGCCATCCGGCCCCTCCATGACCACCACGTCCATCATGGGTCGGATCGTGCCCTGGCTGATGCGGCCTACGCCAATGCGGCCGACGAAGGTCGAGAAGTCGAGCGCGGAAATCTGCAGCTGCAAGGGCGCTGCAGGGTCGCCTTCCTGGTGCGGTACATGTTTGAGAATGGTATTGAACAGGGCCGACATGTCGGGGCCCCATTGCTCGCCCTGTCCGCCCTCTTCCATCGAAGACCAGCCATTGATGCCCGATGCATAGACCACCGGGAAATCCAGCTGCTCATCCGTGGCGCCAAGCTTGTCAAACAGGTCGAAGGCGGCATTCACCACGAACTGCGGGCGCGCACCGGGCTTGTCGACCTTGTTCACGACCAGAATGGGCTTCAGGCCCAGGGCCAGCGCCTTCTTGGTCACGAAGCGGGTCTGGGGCATGGGGCCCTCCTGCGCATCGATCAGCAGCACCACGCCATCGACCATGGACAGCGCGCGCTCCACCTCGCCGCCGAAGTCGGCGTGGCCGGGGGTATCGACGATGTTGATGTGGGTGCCTTCCCAGGTCACGGCGCAGTTCTTGGCCAGAATCGTGATGCCGCGTTCTTTCTCGATCGCGTTGTTGTCCATCACGGTATCCACCACCTTTTCGTGGCTGGCGAACGTGCCGGACTGGCGCAGCAACTGGTCGACCATCGTGGTCTTGCCGTGGTCGACGTGGGCGATGATGGCGATATTGCGAATTTGCTTGGTCATGGATTCTCCTTATGCCGCGCACAGGGCTTGCGGCGAACTTTTCAAAATTTGCTCGACTTCGGGCGGACTCAGCAACCGGCCGGGAATCAACTCACCCGCCACCACATGGGCCGTGCCCAGCAAGGCGCGGGGCAGCGCGCCGTAGACCGCCACACGCGGCTGGTCCGGCCAGGCGCCGCGGCGGCGCAGACCGCTGAGGAACCGGGTGGTATTTTCTGCATCCAGCATGACGGGCGTGTGATCCGCCAGCAGCGACTCCACCGGCAGCAGGCACGCCGCACGTTCGGTCTCGGTCATGGCTTCCAGCGCCGCCAGCGTCACGCAATGCGATACCTCGAACGGGCCGGTGACGACGCGCCGCAAGTCCGTGAGATGGGCGCCACAGCCGAGCGCCTCGCCCAGGTCTTCGCCCAGCGTGCGGATATAGGTTCCCTTGCTGCAGGAGACTCTGATCTTGATAGCAGTCAATGACCCATTGACGCTGGGATCAATCACTTTCAGCGCAAAAATCTCGACCTGCCGTGCTGCGCGCTCGATTTCGATGCCGGCGCGCGCGTATTCGTACAGCGCTTTCCCGTCTTTCTTGAGTGCGCTGTGCATCGGCGGCACTTGCCGGATCGGCCCGGTGAATCGCTTCACGACCGACTCCAGCTCCGCCGGCCCGTGCGTCACAGGCCGCTTTTCGATCACATCGCCTTCCGCGTCGCCGGTCGACGTCTTGACGCCGAACTGGATGACTGCCTCGTAAGTCTTGTTGGCGTCCAGATGCATCTGGCTGAACTTGGTTGCGGCCCCGAAGCACAGGGGCAACACACCGGTCGCCAGGGGATCCAGCGTGCCGGTATGGCCGGCCTTTTCGGCACGCAACAGCCATTTCGCTTTTTGCAGGGCGTCATTGCTCGACAGCCCCAAAGGCTTGTCCAGCAACAGCACCCCATGCACAGGGCGCCGCTGCACCCGTGTGCGAGGCGCGTTCATATTCAGTCTTCCTTGGCGCGGGAAGAAACGGCCTTGGCGATCAAGGCGTTCATGTCGGCCGCGCGCTCGGTGGTGCGGTCGTAGACGAAATGCAGGGTCGGCACGGTGTGGATGTGCAGGCGCTTGAACAGGCCGCTGCGCAGGAAGCCGGCCGCGGCGTTCAGGCCCTGAGCCGCTTCCACCGGATCGCCGGTCAGCAGGCTGAAGAACACCTTGGCGTGCGCGTAGTCGGGCGTGACCTCCACGGCCTGGATCGTCACCATACCGACCCGCGGATCCTTGAGCTCGCGCGCGATCAAGTCGGCCAGATCGCGCTGGATCTGGTCGGCCACCTTGAAGGCGCGGTTGGGCGTGGTTGATTTCTTGGCCGGCATCTGTCAGTGCATCGTTGCAGGAGCGCCTTACAGCGTCCGGGCGATTTCCTTGATCTCGAAGAACTCCAGCTGGTCGCCCACGGAAATGTCGTTGTAGTTCTTGAGCTTGATACCGCACTCGAAGCCTTCGCGGACTTCGCGGACATCGTCCTTCATGCGCTTGAGCGAGTCCAGTTCGCCGGTGTACACCACGACGTTGTCGCGCAGCAGGCGGAAATGCGCGCTGCGGTTGACAAATCCGGAAGTGACCATGCAACCGGCCACGGTGCCGATCTTGGTCGCCACGAACACCGTGCGGATTTCGGCCGTGCCGATGACTTCCTCGCGCTTGTCGGGCGCCAGCATCCCGGACATCGCGACCTTGAGCTCGTCCACGGCGTCATAGATGATGCTGTAGTAGCGGATCTCGACACCATTGCTCTCGGCCAGCTTGCGGGCTCCCGCATCGGCACGGGTGTTGAAGCCGATGATGAGGGCCTTCGAGGCGATGGCCAGGTTCACGTCCGACTCGCTGATCCCGCCGACGGCGGAATACACCAGCTGGACCTTGACTTCGTCGTTCGACAGCTTGAGCAGCGACTGCCCGAGCGCCTCCTGCGAGCCCTGAACGTCGGCCTTGATGATGATTGGCACCATCTTGACCTCGCCGGCCGACAGATCGGAGAACATGTTGTCCATCTTGGCCGCCTGCTGGCGGGCCAGTTTGGTGTTGCGGAATTTGCCGGCACGGTAGGTGGCAATTTCACGGGCGCGGCGCTCGTCGGTCAGGACCATGAACTCGTCGCCGGCCTGAGGAACCTCGGTCAGGCCCTGGATTTCCACCGGAATGGACGGGCCGGCATCCTTGATGGCCCGGCCGTTTTCGTCCAGCATGGCGCGAACCCGGCCATAGGTCTGCCCCGCCAGCACCACATCGCCAGTCTTGAGCGTGCCGGACTGGATCAATACGGTGGCCACCGGGCCGCGACCCTTGTCGAGCCGCGCTTCGATCACCAGGCCCTTGGCCATGGCGTCGACCGGCGCCTTGAGCTCCAGCACTTCAGCCTGCAACAAGACCTGTTCGAGCAACTCGTCAATGCCCTGACCGGTCTTGGCCGACACTGACACGAACGGCGACGAACCGCCAAATTCCTCGGGCACGACGTCTTCAACCACGAGTTCCTGCTTGACGCGGTCAGCGTTGGCACCCGGCTTGTCGATCTTGTTGATCGCCACCACGATCGGCACACCCGCCGCCTTCGCGTGCTTGATGGCTTCCTTGGTCTGGGGCATGACGCCGTCATCGGCCGCCACCACCAGGATCACGATATCGGTGGCCTTCGCGCCGCGGGCACGCATGGCCGTGAAGGCTTCGTGACCGGGAGTGTCCAGGAAAGACACCATGCCGCGCGGCGTTTCCACGTGGTAGGCGCCAATGTGCTGGGTGATGCCGCCGGCTTCGCCTGCGGCCACCTTGGCGGTGCGGATGTAGTCGAGCAACGAGGTCTTGCCGTGATCGACGTGGCCCATGACCGTGACCACCGGTGCGCGCGGCAACGATTCCGCGCTCTGTTGCAACACTTCTTCATCGGTGAAAGCTTCCGGATCGTCCAGCGCGGCAACCACCGCCTTGTGACCGAGCTCTTCCACCAGGATCATGGCGGTGTCCTGGTCCAGCGGCTGGTTGATGGTGACCATCTGGCCCAGCTTCATGAGCTGCTTGATCACCTCGGACGCCTTGATGGCCATCTTGTGCGCCAGTTCAGCCACCGTGATGGTCTCCGGCACATGCACTTCAATCATGCGGGCTTCCACCGGCGCGGCCTGGGTATGGAAGTCGCCGCGATCACGGTCGTTGCCGCGACGGCCCCGCGGCCCGCTGCGCCAGTTGCTGCCCGGGCGCCCGACACCGCCACTGGCGTCGCCCCGGGTCGGAATCGCCTTTTTCTTGGCGGGATCGCCGGCCCAGCTGGACGACAGCTTGGCGGATTTGACTTCCTTGTTGCCGGGCGCGGCGCCTCCCGCGGGGGTTGCCGGTGCGCCACCGGGACGGGCGGGCGGGCCTGCCGCTGCACCGGCGGGCTTGTGCAGCGTGCCCTTCATGCCCGGCTTGGCGTCGTCTGCCTTCACCACAGGCTTGGGGGGCTCGGCCTTGTGTGGCACGAGCACCCGCTTGGGCGCGCTCATCATGGCGCGAATGGCCTCGGCTTCGGCCAGGGCCTTGTTGCGCCGGGCGTTCAGATCCGTGGCCCGGGCGGCTTCTTCATCCGCGCGCGCCTTCGACTCGGCAGCGACCTTGGCGCGCGCAGCCTCCCGCGCTTTTTCCGTGGCAGCGGCGCGTTCCCGGGCCTCAACGGCATGCGCCGGCTCGGCGGCCGGGGCCGGCGGCGGCGCGGGTGCCGCCTCGACAGCGGCACCCGACGCCCGATCGCCAGCCACGGCGGCAGGGCGGGCCGCCACTGCGGCGGCAGCAGCGGCAGCGGATGCAGCTGCTGCGACAGCGGCAGCCTCTATCTCGGCCTTTTCCGCCTGTTCGATCTGCTCGCGCTCGCGGGCTTCCTGGGCTTCGCGCTGCTGACGTCGCTGGGCGAGCTCTTCTTCCTGGCGCCGGATGAACTCGGCCTGGTGCCGCGCCTCCTCCTCCCGACGAGCCAATTCGGCTTCGTCGATCAGGGGCGCGGCGGAAATCGCTTCTTCGGGTTCCGCGGCGGCAAATTCCGGCGCGTCGGCCACCTCGTCATCGCGCTTGATGAAGGTGCGCTTCTTGCGCACTTCCACCTGGATGGTGCGGGCCTTGCCGGTGGAGTCCGCCTGCTTGATTTCACTGGTGGACTTCTTCACCAGCGTGATCTTCTTGCGGTCGACGCTGGCTGTGCCGTGGCTGGCCTGAAGGTAGCTCAACAGCTTGTGCTTGTCGCCCTCGGTCAGCGCATCGGAGGCCGCCCCCTTGGGAACGCCTGCGGACTTCAGCTGGTCAAGCAGCGTTTCGGTCGATTTTTTGAGTTCGCTTGCAAACTCGGCTACGGTGGTACTGGACATATTCGGTTCTTGCCTCCATGACCATTACTCTTGGCCCGCGAACCAATGCTCGCGTGCCTTCATGATCAAAGCCTTGGCGTCGTCCTCGGACTGGCCGGTGAGTTCTGTGAGTTCGTCGACGGCCAGATCGGCCAGTTCTTCGCGGTTGTGCACGCCGCCTGCGGCGAGCGTGGCGATCAGCTCAGGCGTCAGGCCTTCCAGATCGCGCAGATCCTGCGAGACTTCCTCGACACTTTCCTCGCGGGCGATTTCCATCGTCAGCAGGGCATCCTTGGCACGCGAGCGCAGCTCGCTCACCGTGTCTTCATCGAAACTGGCAATCTCCAGCATCTCCTGGATCGGGACGTAGGCCACTTCTTCCAGGCTGGTAAAGCCTTCGGCATACAGGATGTCGGCGATTTCCTGGTCGACATCGAGCTTTTCCATGAACAGCTTGCGAATCGTGTCGGATTCCTCGGCATGCTTCTGGGCCGACTCGGCGGCGTCCATGATGTTGATCTTCCAGCCGGTCAGATCGGACGCCAGGCGCACGTTCTGGCCGCCGCGGCCGATGGCGATGGCAAGGTTTTCCTCATCCACCACCACGTCCATGGCATGGCGCTCCTCGTCCACCACGATGGACGACACGTTGGCTGGCGCCAGCGCACCGATCACGAACTGGGCCGGGTCTTCGCTCCACAGGACGATGTCGACGCGCTCGCCGGCCAGCTCGTTGGTGACCGCGTTGACGCGGGTGCCACGCACGCCGACACAGGTGCCGATCGGGTCGACGCGCTTGTCGTGCGACAGCACGGCGATCTTGGCGCGGGAGCCGGGGTCGCGGGCGCAGGTCTTGATCTCCAGCAGGCCCTGCTCGATCTCGGGCACCTCCTGGCGGAACAGCTCGATCATGAATTCGGGGGCAGAGCGCGACAGGATGATGGGCGCGCCACGCAGCGTCAGGTCGACCTCCATGATCATGGCCCGCACGCGGTCGCCGCTGCGCAGGTTTTCCTTGGGGATCATGTCGCCGCGCCGCAGGCGGCCTTCGACACGGCCGGACTCCACGATGATGTCGCCCTTGTCCATGCGCTTGACCGTGCCGACCAGGATCTTGTCGCCGCGCGACATGAAGTCGTTGAGCAGCATCTCGCGCTCGGCATCGCGGATCTTCTGCAGGATCACCTGCTTGGCCGCCATCGCGCCAATCCGGCCGATCGGCACGGAGTCGACCAGTTCCTCGATGTACTCGCCCTCTTCCACATCGGCGATACGGTCACGGGCATCCATCAACAGCTCTTCGGCTTCAGGATTCTGCAGGCCGGCCTCATCGGGCACCACCAGCCAGCGCCGGAAGGTTTCGTAGTTGCCGCTGTCACGGTCCACCGCGACGCGGATGTCCACCTCGCCCTTGTAGAGCTTCTTGGTGGCCTGCGCCAGGGCAGATTCCACCGCACCAAACACCACATCACGCTCGACGTTCTTCTCGCGCGAGATGGCTTCGACCAACATCAACATTTCGCGATTCATGCCACGGCTCTCCTGTCCAAAATCAGTAATTCAATCCGCCACAGGCGCATCGACGGGCCTGCGGCCCTTGAAATCCACCACGGGTGCCAAACGCACGTCCCGCACTTCGTCCAGCGTGAAACCCAGGGCCTGCAGCGGCGCAGGCACCCTTTTGCGACTCACCCGCTGCCCGGGCTTGATCTCGGGCTCATCGCGCCAGACCACCTGCCACCCGGCAACGCCGTCAACCTCGACACGCTCCAGCGTGCCGCGAAACTTCTTGCGGTTGGCGCTGACCTGCCCGCCGGAGGCCGCGCCCAGTTCCTTGCCAATCGGTGCGCGCAGCGTGATGTCCACCAGGGAACCGGCAAAGCGCTGCAGGTCCTGCTCATTGCGCAGGGGACGGTCAATGCCGGGAGACGACACCTCCAGGCGGCGGTACTCGGCGCCGTCCACTTCCAGCGCAAACTGCAGCTGGCGCGTGACTTTCTCGCAGTCTTCGACCGTGATGAAACGTTCCTCGG
>JAABRA010000377.1 GCA_011391155.1 Burkholderiales bacterium | reverse complement strand
AACTGGCCGAAACCTCGGAAGGGGGGCAGGTCGTGAGGCTGCCGAACGGGCAATTCATGGACATTGCCATCGAGCCCCTGTTTGCCAGCGATCCCGAGGAAACCTGGAGCAGCACCGGCGACGATGATGTCCTGAACGACTTCCTGGACCGGGTCGAGAGCGAAGACGTCGCCTACGAATTCGTCACCCATTAGGGCATTCGGGGTCAGGCGGCCCTGACCCGGACCTCACGCCAGATCGAAGCGATCCAGGTTCATCACCTTGCTCCAGGCCGCCACGAAGTCGTGCACGAACGCCTCCTGTGAATCGCCGCACGCATGGACTTCCGCCAGCGCCCGGAGCTGCGAGTTCGAACCGAAGACCAGATCCACGACGGTGCCCGTCCACCGCAGCTCGCCCGTCGCCCGATCCCGCCCTTCCAGCACGCCTGCGGACGTGGCGGACGGCTGCCACAACGTTTTCATGTCGAGCAGGTTCACGAAGAAGTCCGTGCTCAGCGTCTCCGGCCGCTGGGTGAACACGCCGTGCGGCGACTGCCCGAAGTTGGCGTTCAGGGCCCGCAGGCCGCCGAGCAGCACCGTCATCTCGGGCGCGGTCAGGGTCAGCAACTGCGCCCGATCCACCAGGTGCTGCGCCGCTGAAGCCTCGTGTCCCGTGCGGATGTAGTTGCGGAACCCGTCCGCGACGGGCTCCAGCACCGCGAACGCGTCCACATCAGTCTGTGCCTGCGATGCGTCCATGCGGCCGGGCGTGAAAAGCACCGTCACGGCCACGCCCGCCTTCTTCGCCGCGGCCTCGACGGCTGCACAGCCGCCCAGAACGATCAGGTCCGCCAGCGACACCTTCTTGCCGCCGGCCTGCGCGGTGTTGAAGTCGTGCTGGACCGCTTCCAGCCGGGCCAGAACCTGTGCCAGTTCGGCCGGCTGGTTGACATCCCAATCCCTTTGCGGCGCCAGGCGAATGCGCGCGCCGTTGGCCCCGCCGCGCTTGTCGCTGCCGCGGAACGTGGCCGCCGACGCCCACGCCGTGCCGACCAGCTGGGCGATCGACAGGCCCGATGCCAGGACTGCAGCCTTCAGGGTGGCGATGTCCTGCGCATCGATCAAGGGGTGATCCACGGCGGGGATGGGGTCCTGCCAGATCATCACCTCCGCCGGCGCCAGCGGGCCCAGGTAGCGCGCGACGGGGCCCATGTCCCGGTGCGTCAGCTTGAACCAGGCGCGCGCAAAGGCGTCGGCAAACTGCTCCGGGTGCTCATGAAAACGCCTTGAAATCTTTTCGTAGGCCGGGTCGAACCGCAGGGCAAGGTCGGTGGTCAGCATGGCCGGCGTGTGGCGCTTCGACGGGTCGTGCGCATCCGGCACGGTGCCGGCGCCCATGCCGTGCTTCGGCGTCCACTGGTGCGCGCCAGCCGGGCTCCTCGTCAGTTCCCATTCGTAGCCGAACAGGTTCCAGAAGAAGTTGTTGCTCCACCGCGTGGGCGTCGTGGTCCAGGTGACTTCCAGGCCGCTGCTAATCGTATCGCCCGCGTTGCCGGTGCCGAAGCTGCTCTTCCAGCCCAGGCCCTGCTGCTCGATGCCGGCGGCCTCGGGCTCGGGCCCCACGTGGCTTGCAGCACCGGCGCCATGGGTCTTGCCGAAGGTGTGGCCACCCGCGATAAGCGCCACCGTTTCTTCGTCGTTCATCGCCATGCGGGCGAAAGTCTCGCGGATGTCCCGCGCCGCGGCGAGCGGGTCCGGATTGCCGTTCGGGCCTTCCGGATTCACGTAGATCAATCCCATCTGCACGGCAGCCAGCGGATTTTCCAGTTCACGCTCACCGGTGTAGCGCTGGTCAGCGAGCCATTGGCGCTCGGAGCCCCAGTAAACGTCTTCTTCCGGCTCCCAGATGTCCGCGCGGCCGCCGGCAAAACCGAAGGTCTTGAAGCCCATGGATTCCAGCGCGACGTTGCCGGTCAGGATCATCAGGTCGGCCCAGGAAATCTTGCGGCCATATTTCTGCTTGACCGGCCACAGCAGCCGGCGCGCCTTGTCGAGGTTGACGTTGTCCGGCCAGCTGTTCAGGGGCGCAAAGCGCTGGTTGCCGGTCCCGGCGCCACCGCGGCCGTCGCTGATGCGGTAGGTGCCAGCGCTGTGCCAGGCCATGCGCACGAACAAGGGCCCGTAGTGGCCGAAGTCCGCCGGCCACCAGTCTTGTGAATCCGTCATCAGGGCCTTGAGGTCCCGGATCACGGCCTCCAGGTCGAGGCTCCTGAACGCCTCGGCGTAGTTGAACGCCTCACCCATGGGGTCGGATCGGGACGAGTGCTGGTGCAGGATATTCAGCTTGAGTTGGTGGGGCCACCAGTCGGCAGGGGTCCGGGCGCCGGCCACGGCGTTGGGGCGTGCGCCACCGGTGAACGGGCATTGGGTTTCAGCTTCGGTCGACATGATTCTCCTTCGGGGGCTGGGGGAGGTGAAGGGCGCTTGCCGGGCCCGACTTGCCCAGTGTAGGGCGTGGCCACCGGTCGGACCCATTGGTTTTGTCAATGCGATCCATAGCGTGGCCCGGCCATCGCACCGCGGCGGCCAATGGGGTCCCGCGGAAGGGCTCGCCCGTGAGCGGCGCAGGCATCGATAAAATCCCCGGCATCTGCCACGCGACCCTGTCGCCTCAACCCTCAAGGTGCGCTCCATGCCCCAGCTCAAACTCAGTTATTTCGACGTTCACGGCGGTCGCGCCGAGCCGATTCGCCTGGCCCTGCACATCGGCGGCATCGGCTTTGAAGACCACCGACTCGCCTTCCCCGCGTTTGCCGAGTTCCGCAAGACCACGCCCTTTGGCCAGGTGCCGACCCTGGAGGTGGATGGTGTTCTGGTCACGCAGTGCGATGCCATGCTGCGCTATGCGGGCAAGCTCGCCGGCCTGTACCCCACCGACCCCTACCAGGCCCTGCTGTGCGACGAGATCAGCTATGTGGTGGAAGAGGCCAGTGGCAAGATGGGCCCCACCTTCGGCATGAAGGGCGACGCCCAGAAGGAAGCCCGCCTGGCCCTGGTCAACGGCTCGATGCCGGTGTACCTGGCCTGGCTGCAGAAGCAGTTGCTGGCCCATGGCGGCGACTACTTTGCCGACAACCGCCTGACCATCGCTGACCTCAAGGTGTTCGTGGACGTGCGCGGCCTGAATTCCGGCCGGCTGGACCATATCCCCACCGACCTGGTGGAGAAGGTCGCCCCCGCGCTGAACGCGCACCTGCAGCGCATCGCGCAGACCCCGGCCGTGGCGGCCTATTACGCCCGGTTCGCCGCCTGAGCCCGCGCGGGGCTGCCCGTCGCGGGGTCGGCTTCATCCTGCGGCGCCCCGGCCGTCAGGGCTGCCAGGCCGCGCAGCCGCTGGTGCGCGTCGCTCTCCCGGTCCAGTGGGAGGTTTCGCTTGGCGCTCAGGTAGTGCGCGCTGAACACGTCCAGCCAGGCGCTGAGCGTTTCGCCCGCGTGGGTTTCCCCCGCCAGTGCCAGGCACTGCGCAGCCACCTCGGCGGTGCAGAAGTGGTGCCCGTGCGCGGCGCGGCGCAAGCGGTAGCCCGACACCTGCCCGGGATTCAGGCTCAGCACGGGTAGCGCATCGAGATAAGGGCTCTTGCGGAACATCTTGCGCGCCTCCGACCAGGTGCCGTCGAGCAGGACGAACAAGGGGCGCTTGCCGGGCGCCACGGGCCCCGCCACCGGGGGCACGGCATTCACCACACGGCGGGCCTCGACAAACTCACCCGGGAACACCAGCAGGGGTTGCCACTGCGGATCGGCCAGCAGCGCCAGCAGGGCCGGGTCCACGGCGGTGCGGGACCAGCCGAAGGCGGCGGTGTCGGCCACCACGTCCGCCACCAGCCAGCCGGTGTTGCTGGGCTTGAGCGGCTCGATGTCGCCCATGATCAGGCACACTCCCGCGCGCGTGGGCACCGTGGGGCGCAGGGCGCACACGCAGTGGCTGGGCATCAGGCGGCAGCCGGTGCAGCGCCCCGCCCCCGAGCCGCGGGCCACGAACGGCTTGGAGCTGGCGGCCAGGCGCGCGGCGCGCAATACCGAGACGGCGTGATTCAAGCTGCGGTCCGTGCCGCGCGGGCCATGAAAGTCATGCCGCAAATGTAGGCCCAACCACCCGTCAAGTCGTGGATCCGGTCGCGGAGGCAGCGATGCATTCAGAGGTGATCCCCTATTGATAGCAATAAATGACCTTTTGACGCTGGGAAGATGGCATTTTCTTCTGAAAACTGGATGAGGACGGTGTCAGAGCGCCGTCAGGCGACGATTCTATGCTGCACTGCAACATGAACACACTGCCTGCCAACCCATGGGTGCTTGAGGACTTGCTGGCCGACCTGGTCCACGCGCGTCGGAACCAGGACCTCGGCCGACTGGCCCTGCTCGCCTATTGTGAGGTCAAGAGCTGGGCACGCCAGACCGGCAAGACCGATATCGCCGACTGGGCGACGCGGATGTTCACGGAAAATCCGTGTGTCAGCCGTGAAGATTTCCTGGCGAAGATCGACACGCTGATCACGGCGCTGGAGCGGCACCGGCAAATCTGGGGAGTCGCCGCGGCGCCGTTGGACCGCCCCGGGAGGCCTGCCTGCAACCTTCCGAGGGAGTGACCGGCGCACAAGACAAACCAGACCTCTGACCGACATTGGACTAGCGGCTGCGCCAGCCCCCCGGGCCCCGGCCGGATCATGATGCGGTGCCAGGCTGGCTGTGCCCCTGGCTCAGGCCCCCGCCATCGTTTCCGGCGAGACTTCCCAGCCCGCGTCAATGCCGCCGGGCAGCATCTGCCCGCGGTCCTCGCCGACCTCCGCGTCGATCAGCCGGTTGAGCTTGGCGTTCATGGCCAGCACCAGATCGCTGCGGCGCTGGGGGCCGGCAGCCAGGTTGTTCATCTCATGGGGATCGGCCAGCGTGTCGTAGAGCTCCAGGTCATTCAGGCGCAACAGCGCCTCCAGCGTGGTCGGACGGTTGTGCTGCTTGGGCGAGAAGTAGCGCGCGAACACGTAGCGCCCGTCATAGACCGATCGCACCGCGCCGCGCTTGCCGAGATCCGGCACCACGCCGGTGGACTTGAGGTCGGAGGGCTTGCCGCCGCGGTTCAGGTGTTCGACGGCCTTGTAGAGGAAGTCACCGTCCAGGTAGGCCAGCATGTTGTAACAAAAGAGCGCTCCGTCGCGCACCGACGTCTCGCCGGCCCGATCCGGCGCGGCCAGCAACCCGGAGAAGTCCTTGCCGGGCAGGTCTTGGGTGATCGCCCTCGCGCATGCCTGGCCGATACCGGTCAGCGCCAGCAGCGTCGGCGCCAGGTCCACGTGCGAGGTCACCGCGCGGCACTGCCGACCGCCCGGGTAGGACGGGTGCACGACCACCAACGGCACGTTGTTCTGCTCGCGGTATGCGACTGCCCCCTTGGCATGCAGTTTGTGGGCGCCGTCCATGTCGCCATGGTCGGCGGTGAGCACGATGATCGTGCGGTCGGCCAGGCCGGAGGCTTCCAGTTCGGCCAGCACCAGGGCGATGTTGCGGTCCACGTCGCGCAGGCAGTTCAGGTAGTAGTTGTGGCGCCGGCGCCACCGCGCCGCCTCGTCGGGAATCTCGCCGACCATCGCATCGTGCGAACGCAGGAAATCATGGTGGGCCGGTGGCCGGCCGGCGGCGTTGATGGGCTGGAAATGGTTGGGCGGCAGCTTGAACTGCCATTGTTTCGCATACAGCGGATCGACCGGATCGCGCGCGACGGGGACCAGTCCCCGCTTGCTCCGCACCGGCGTGCCCGGCGCATCGGTGTCGTAGAACATGACGTCGTGCGGGTTCACCAGGTTGACGGCCAGAAACCACGGCTTTCCCTGCGCCGCGAGCGCACGCCCCTTGCCGCGCAGCCAGCTCACCCCCATCGAGGCGATGATGCCGTCGTGCAGGTAACCGCCGCGGTCGTGGGCAATGATGTCACCGACCCCGTAATAGTCGGAAAAGCCATAGGCCTCCATCTCCTCGGTGAAGATCTTCGTCGGCGATCCGAGCTTGTTGACGGTCTCGAACTCCTTGGTCAGGTGCCACTTGCCCTTGTAGGCCGTGGTGTAGCCGGCCGCCCGCAGCAGGTGGCCGACGGTCGGCACGTCGGTCGACAGGCTGTCGATCCACGGGAAGTTGGTGTTGTCGAACATCCGCGTCTGCTGGATGTGGCGCCCGGTGTAGATCACCGACCGCGACGGCGTGCACACGCACGAGGCGATGCGGTGGTTCACGAAGGTGGTGCCGCGGCGCATCAGTTCCGCGTGCGCGGGCAACTCGAATCCGGAGGGCAACTCGCCCGGGCGGAATAAGCGCTCCTGGTCGGTCAGGATGAACAGGATGTTCGGCGCGCGTCCGCCCTCCTGCCCTGCCGCTGCGCCCGGGAAAGGGGTCGCGGCAAGGGCGGCGGCCGCAGCCATGAAATCGCGTCGGTTGAGCGCCAGCTCTGGCGCCTCAGGGCTTGAAGTTGGCATGGAATCTCCTTTTTGCACGAATGATAGGGATGCGGTCATTCGGTCTGATCAGACGAAGCGCACGCTGCAGTTGCCGAGGCCACCGATTCGGGTCTGCACCACGTTGCCCGCGGCCACCGGCACCATCGGCCCCAGTGCGCCCGACAGGATCACCTCGCCCGCGCGCAGGGGCTGGCCGCGAGCTGCCATCGTGCGCGCCAGCCAGTACGCCGCCCGCAAGGGATGGCCCAGGCAGGCCGCGCCGCTGCCCACCGACACCACCACCCCGTTCAGCGCCAGCTGCATGCCCAACTCCGAGCCGGCCAGCTGACCGATCGCCACAGGCTGGTTGCCCAGCACATACAGGCCGCTGGACGCGTTGTCGGCGACCGTGTCCACCAGCGTGATCTTCCAGTCGGCAATCGCGCTGTCGACGATCTCCAGCGCCGGCAGGGCATAGGCGAGGCAGCCGAGAAACTCGCCCCAGCTCGGCGCGCTGGCGTCCAGGTCGCGATCGACCACAAAGGCGACCTCGGCCTCGACCTTGGGCTGCGCCAGGCGGTCCATCGGCACCTCGTCGCCGTCGAGAAATTCCATGTCGTCGAGCAGGACGCCGAAGTCTGGCTGGTTCACGCCGAGCTGCTGTTGCACTGCGCGTGAGGTCAGCCCCACTTTCTTGCCGAGCACCCGGCGACCGGCGGCCAGCGCGGCCCGGGTGTTGAGCTCGGCCACTGCATAGGCCGCATCGAGCCCCGACAACCCGAAGGATGCGGAGAGCGGCGCGATCGGGCGCCGCTCGGCTCGGGCCGTGCGCAGCGCGGTGGCAGCGGCCTGCAGGGCAGCCTCGGTCGGTTGGGGAGCAATATCCTGTGGGTTCATGGGTCAAGCTGCCTTGGGCAATGGGTGGATCGATGCGGAAATCTGGTGCACGGCCGGCTGCGGTCTCGCCTGGTCACGGTGTATCTGGCGGGCGAACTCGCGACTGGCCTGGGGCAACTGCTGCCCGGGGACCAGCGCAAACACGAAGCGGTCCGGGCGCACCACCGCCACAAAGCCCTTGCCGGCGCCGCAGCGGCGCCACCAGCCGTGGAAGCTGCCGTCGGGATCTTCGGCCTCGATCAGGCCCACAGGCACGGCCTGGGCCACCGGACCCTGCGGCAGGCCACCGAAGGGATAGACCGACACGAATGTGGTGCCCATCGACTGCCACAGGGCCAGCGATTCGTCGTCCAGGGCGCTGCGCGGGTCCGTGCCCGCGCCGATGAGCGCGAAGCCGGGCCCGATCAGTTCATCCAGCAGGCGGCGCCGGCCGTCCGGCCCGCGCAGCAGCGGCTGCGGCATCAGGCGGCCCTCGGCGCCCGCCCAGCGCCTGCGCCGCAGACCAACGTAGCGGCCGTTCGAATAGGTCGGCTTCGGGATGAAGTCGCCCTGGCGCACGAAGGTGCCGAGCTTCGGCAGGCGCACCACCACGCGGGTGAGCGCGTTTCTCAGTAAGGTGCCTACCGGGTTGACCATCGACACGAAGTCTTTCATGCGGATGCCTTCGCGCGTCATGGCCGCGGCGTGCGGGCGACGCTCCTGTTCGTAGCTGTCCAGCAGGGCATCTCCAGCCTGCCCGCGCAGCACCGCGTCGAGCTTCCAGCCCAGGTTGTAGGCGTCGCGCACGCCGGCATTCATGCCTTGGCCGATGAATTGCGGCGTCATGTGCGCCGCGTCGCCGGCCAGCAGCACCCGGCCCTCGCGCCACCTTTCGGCCATCAGCGCATTGAAGGTGTAGACCAGCGTGCGCAGAATGTGGAACTTGTCTACATTGACGTATTTCGACAGGTAGTGGCGCACGGTGTCGGGGTGTTCCATGTGTTCGCGGGTCTGGCCCGGCATCAGCATGAACTCGAAACGGTGGTGTCCGTTGGGCTGAACGCAGCTCACCGTCGGGCAGGTGGGGTCGCAGATGAAATTGAAATACGGCAGGTGGCGCAGGCCGTCGGCCGGATCCTTGGCCTTGATGTCGACCACCAGCCAGGGGTTGGGAAAGCTCTTGCCGGTCATGCCGATGCCCAGCTGGCCGCGCACCGCGCTGCGGCCGCCGTCCGCCCCGACCAGCCAGCGGGCGCGCAGATGCAACTCGCCAGGCACGGGCTCGGCCCAGGCGGCCGGCGCCTGGGCCGCCTTGCCATACCCGGTGCCTTCAGTCGCGACGTGGAAGAGATCGACGCCATCGGCATCCTGCTCGAACCGCGTCACTTCACGGCCGCGCATCACCGTCACGTTGGGATACCGCGCCAGCCCATCGGCCAACGCGGTCTCCAGCAGGGGCTGGTAGAAGAAGTTGTTGGCGGCCCAGCCGTGCGGGCGGTGGGTGTTCTTGAGCTGGAACAGCACCGATCCATCCGGCAGCAGCATCTGCACCGGGGCGTCCTGCAGCATGTCGGCCGCGAGGGTCTCGGCCATGCCGAAGGACTGGAAGATGCGCAGGCACTCGCCGTCGGTGTAGACCGCGCGCGCGTTACCATAGAAACTCGGCTCGCGTTCCAGCACCAGCACACGATGCCCGCGCTGGCCCAGGCAATGCGCCAGGGTCAGCCCGGTGGGCCCGAGGCCGACGATGGCCACATCAAAGGTGTTGACGGCGGCGCTCATGCTTGTGCTCCCGCGATGTATTCCTTGCGGCCGAGCGAGGCCAGGCCCCGGCCCATCTGCCCGAGGCGGGACGCCAGCGTCAGGTTCTCGGGGAAATGGCCCCACAGACTGATGCCCGCATAGTGGCCGGTTGTCCACCCGGACTCCGCCTCCTCGTTGACGACGATCGGATTCCAGCCTAGTTCAATCTCGAAGCCCGAGGGCGATGCGACGTAGAAGGACAGCTCACGGTCGTTCGGGTGCTGCCCGATGGCATTGGCGATGGAAAAACCCATGCAGCGCAGGCGGCGGTAGGCCTCGGTAACGTCATCCAGGCTGTTGGCCTGCAGGTTCAAGTGGTGGATGGCGGTGCGCAGCGGATTCATGCGGGTGCCCCGGGTGGCGGCAATCGCCACCGAGTGGTGGCGCGGGTTCAGCCGCAGAAAGCTCAGCTCCAGCGTCACGCCATTGAGCTTGTCCTCGATGGTGTCGGACAGCCGTGCGTCGAACAGGCTCTGGAAGAAGGCCAGCGCCGCCTCGGGCTCTCGCGTGGTCATGGCGAAGTGGCCCAGGCCCATGGCGCCGGTGACAAAACCACTGGCCTGCATGGCCAGCGGGCGTGCACTGATCAGCGGCCGGGTGAACAGTTCGAAGCGCAGCCGCTTCGGGCCGGTGAACGCCAACAGGCGCTCCACCCCGCGTTCGGCCGCTTCGGCACCGCTGATTTCGCGCGCCTGAATGCCGGCCGCGCGCAAGCGGGTCAGCGCCAGTTGCAGCGCGTCGTCGCCATCCAGCTGCCAGCCGAAGGCGACCACGTCCTCGGCGGCGCCTTCGCGCACCAGCAGGCGCAGCTGGTGGTCGTCGATGCGCATCGCCAGCGTCTGGCCGCCGATAGTGTCGACGTGCAGGCCCAGTCCTTCCTGGGCAAAGCGCCGCCATTCGGGCAGCTTGCGCGATTCGACCACCACGTAGCCGAGGCTGACGCGGCCGAACAGGCTGGGGATTGAGGGGCTCTTGACAGGGTTGATCATGTTCGGTCTCCCCGTCAGGCTTTGGCGCTCAGGAAGGCGGCGGCGACGGCGTTGAACTCGTCGGCGCGCTCCCACTGCACCCAGTGCCCAGTGCGGCTGAACAGGTAGACATCACAGGCCGGCATCCTGGCCTGCAGGGCCATCGCACCCGTGGCCGGGTTCACGCGGTCGGCGGTGCCCCACAGCACCAGCGTGCGGTGCTCAAGGGCCGGCAGGCGGGGGTCGAGCAGGAAGTCCAGCCGCTTGAAGGCCTCAAGGTCTTTCGGCGCGCGCAGCGGCGGGTTCGCCAGAACCTCCGGGTCGATGCTGGCTTCGAAGCGCTCGCGCAACACCGCCTCGGGGATGCGGCTGCTGTCGAAGACAAGGTCTTCGCAGATGAAGGTGCGCAGCTTCTCCAGCGTCGGCCCTTCGCCCGCGTAGTAGCCGAGCAGGCGCTTGAGCCCGTCGGTCGGCGCCGCCTGGGAGATGCCGATGCCACCCGGCCCCATCAGCACGAGGCGGTCGATGCGCCCGGGCTGCTCCAGCGCCATGCGCAGCGCACAGGCGCCGCCGAGCGAGTTGCCGACGACGTGGGCGCGATCGATGCCCAGCGCGTCCAGCAGCGCCAGCATGGCCGCTGCCAGGTCGCCAAAGGGATCGTCGCTGTTCACCCCCTTGCTGGAGCGTCCGTAACCGGGCAGGTCGGGCACCAGCACACGAAAGCGCTGGGCCAGCGCGTCCACATTACGTGAGTAGTTGGAAAGGCCCGAAGCGCCCGGCCCGCCGCCGTGCAGCATCAGCACGGGCGGGCCTGCGCCGAACTCGTGCAGATGAATCTGGCGGTTGCCGAGGGCGACCGTGCGGGTGGTCGGGCTGGTTTGCGTGGCAGTCATGGTGGCGAGGTCTCCTGGGTGGGTTTGCTGCGGCTTTGGGTTTCGAGGCAAACTTAATAAACGTTAATGATCTTTAATGAACATAAGTGTTCAATATAGATCGTCAAATAACATCGGTATTTACCCTTATATTGTTCGTATTTGAACAATGATGTCTAATGACCAGCATATGAGGCCCCTAAAACATGTCCGCCGATCCCCACACCATTCCTCTGAACCAAGCCCGCCGCCGTATTCACGCCGCCGCGATGAAGCTCTTTGCTGAACGCGGTGTCACCAAGGTCACCATCAGCGAGCTGGCGAGTGCTGCGGGTATGGCTCGCGGAACGATCTACAGCCACGTGCCCGATGTGGACAGCCTGTTCGAGGACGTGGCGGCCCAATTGGCGCGGGAAATGATCGAAAGGGTGGTGGCCGGATTTGCCGGCCTGGCCGACCCGGCGCAACGGCTGGCGATCGGGGTGCGCCAGTACATCCGCCGCGCGCACGAAGAGCCGCTGTGGGGCCGCTTCATGAGCCGCTTCGGCATGAGCCCCGCACTGACCCATGCCCTGCAAGGCAGCGATCCCATCGCCGACTTCGAGGCCGGCATCGCTTCGGGGCGCTACCGAATCGCCCATGAGCAGCTTCCCGCCATGGTGGGCCTGCTGGCCGGGGCTACGCTGGCAGCCATGCTGCCGGTGCTCGACGGGCGCAGCACCTGGCGCGACATGGGCTCGGACACGGCCGAGCTGCTGCTGCGGGCCCTGGGTCTGGACCCCGTCGAAGCGAAGGCGTTGGCACGCCGCGAGTTGCCGCCGCTGGCTGCGCTGGCCTGACCGGCGTCCGCCGCGCATGGGCTGGCAGCGCGTCACAATGCGCGTTGCGGCGGCTGCCGCGGCGATCGCGCAACCCTGAAACGCCCCGACATGAACCTTGAATTCCCCATCCGCTACATCGACCCGGTCTTCCGCCCGCCCAGCGAGGCGGAGTCGCTGATCCTGCCGGTCACCAATGGCTGTTCGTGGAACCGGTGCACGTACTGCGAGATGTACACCGCGCCGCAAAAGAAATTCGGCCTGCGTGAAGAGGCCGAGACGCTGGACGCCATTCGCCGCTGTGGCGAGCAACTCGGCACTCAGGTGCAGCGGGTGTTCCTCGGCGATGGCGACGCGATGGCGCTGTCCACGCGCCGGCTCATGACCGTGCTGACGGCCATCAAGGCGCATTTGCCCAAAGTGCGACGCATCTCCACCTACTGCCTGCCGCGCAACGTGCGCAACAAGTCGGTGGCCGAGCTGACGGAGCTGCGCGCGGCCGGCCTGTCGCTGGCCTATGTCGGCGCGGAGTCGGGCGACGACACCGTGCTGCAAAACGTGCACAAAGGCGAGACCTTCGAAACCACGCGTGATGCGCTGGACAAGCTGGGCGCCGCCGGCATCGCACGCTCGGTGATGTTGCTCAACGGGCTGGGCGGGCGGGTGCTGTCGCGCCAGCACGCGGAATACTCCGCGCGGCTGGCCAACGCCACGCAACCGGAGTTCCTGGCCACGCTGGTGGTGAGTTTTCCGCAGGGCGAAGACCGTTTCCGCACCGCGTTCCCCGCGTGGGAGCCGCTGGATCAGCACGGGCTGTTCGTCGAGATGGAGATGTTCCTGCAGGCGCTGGACCTCACGCGCACGGTGTTCCGCAGTGACCACGCCTCCAACTGGCTGGTGCTCAAGGGCGTGCTCGGCGCGGAAAAGGACCGGCTGCTGCAGCAGGTGCGCAGCGCCATCGCCCAGCCCGACGGCGCCCGTCTGCGGCCGGCATGGGCGCGGGGCCTGTAGCCCGGCTGGCTTGGGTCCCCCGGGAACCGATCCACGCCAGCCGTCGATCGCTCGCGCGGACTTTCAGAACGTCACCCCTGGAGCCGCGCCCCGAGCAGGTTTTGCGGTTTAATCCGGTGCATGAAACGAATTCAAAAGTTCCTATGCGCAGTGGTGTTGACCCTGCTGGCCCTGGGCGCCTGGGCTGACGCCCCGGGCAAGAACGGCGCACGGACCATCGCGGCAGCCAACACCGTGATCAACCAGTACGACGTACTGGCCTCAGCCGCAGCCGCGGGCGCGACCTCCATCACCGTGAACAACATTGCCAACCTGAGCAGTGGCGAGGCGACGGGCGGTGGCGCCCTGGCCACAGGCGATGTGGTGATGCTGTACCAGGCCCGTGGCGCAACCATCGACACCACCAACACCCCCGCCTACGGCACTATCAACATCTATGGCAACGCCGGCAACTACGAGTTGCGCACGGTGCGCAGTGTTTCCGGGAACGTCATCGAACTGGATGGCACCAACACGGGCTCGGCCTGCGTGGCCGGCCTGAAGAACAGCTACAGCGCCGGCGCCCAGGTGATTCGCGTGCCGCAGTACAGCAGCCTGACCGTCAACGGCGGCGCCAGCATGGTCGCGTCGGCCTGGAACGGATCGACTGGCGGCGTGGTCTCGGCGCTGGTGCAGGGCGCCCTGAGCGTGGCCGGCAGCATCAGCGTCAGCGGCCAGGGCTTTCGCGGTGGCATCCGGGACGGCACGGACCGCGATCAGGATGCTCCCAGTCGGACAGTCACGTTCGCCTCAAACGCCACTCCAGCCGGCGGTGCCAAGGGCGAAGGCATCGCCAGCGAGCCCGGCAACACCGTCGGCGGCGTCGCGGTGCCCTTTACCAATCCCGGTGGCAGTTTTGACATCGGCGCGCCGGCCAACGGCGGTGGCGGCGGCGGTTCGCACAACGGTGGTGGCGGCGGCGGTGCCAACGCGGCGGCGGCGTTGACGCCATACTGCACGTCAAATACATCGACCTACACCACGGCAGGCCTGCCGGCGATCACCTGGTGCGGCCAGGGCGTCATGCCGGGCGGTGTGACGGGCGCGGTCGCCTGGCAGTTGGACCCCGGCTACAAGGCCAATGGCAACGCGCTGACCAATTTTGTCGGCGGTGGGCGGGGCGGCTACACCTTTAGCTCGGCGAACCTGAATGCCACCACGGCGGCCGGGGCGCCAGGCCTGACCACCTGGGGAGGCGATTTTCGGCGCGCGCTAGGCGGCTGGGGCGGGCGGCCCCTGGACCAGACGCTTGCCAGCAAGCTCTTCTTCGGCGGCGGCGGCGGAGCCGGCGGCAATAATCCCGTGAGCAACACCGGCGGCGCTGGCGGCGCAGGGGGCGGTATCATTTTGATCGAGGCGGGAAGCCTCTCTGGCGCGGGCAGCATCACCGCCAACGGCAGTGCGGGGGCCAACACCACGGGTAGCGGCAACGACGGCCCCGGCGGGGGCGGCGCGGGCGGAACGATTATCGTAGCGGGTAGCGGCAGCGTCGGCAACGTCACGGCCAATGGCGGAGCGGGCGGCAACCAGGCCATCGCCACTGCCGAGACCGAAGGCCCGGGCGGCGGTGGCGGCGGCGGGCTGATAACGGCCGCAGGCACGGCGAATGGCGGCGCAGGGGGCACCACCAACGGGAGCTCACTGACCGAGTTCCCGCGCAACGGCTCAACCGACGGCAGCGCCGGCCTGACGGGCCAGACCGCTCCCTCGATCCGCACCACGGCCGCCTCGTGCACCAGCCTGTCTATCGCCAAAAGCAACAACGTGAACAGCCTGGCGGCCGGGGGCACCACCACCTACACGCTCACGGTGGTCAATTCCGGGCCCTCGGCTGCGGATGGCCTGGCGATCAGGGACCCGGCCGTCACGGGCCTGAGCTGTGGCACGGTGAGTTGCACCGCCGTCATCGGCGGCGCGGTCTGCCCGACCGCCGGCAGCACCACCATCGCCTACCTGCAAGGGGCCACGGGCATCATCGTGCCTACCCTGCCGGGCAGTTCCACCGCCACCTTCACCTTGAACTGCAGTGTGACGGCAACGGGGCAGTGATCGCCACAATTTCAAGAAAAATCAGGCTCTTCCCAGCGCAATATGGTCATAGTTTGCTACTTATAGAGTAGCACTTCCACGAAGCGTTCCGGGCTCGCGCCAAGTCGCCAGCGTCGCCTTTCAAGCCTGCAACCCTTCACCCCTTCAGCAGCGCCTTCAGCACGTTCTGCACCCGGCGCGCATGGGTCGCATCGAACGGGCTGGCCAGCACAGTAGCGGCGTCCTGGCCCCAGGTCTGCGCGGGCGGCGGATCGTTGCGGCGGGTCAGCAGCTTGAGTTGCAGCGCACGGCGGGCATTGAGGTGCTCGGCCGGTGTGGGCAGTTCGGCGGCCATTTCCAGACGCAGGATGGCCTCGGCAGCGTCACCTTGGGGCGCCGCGCTGACGGCCTGCACCCAGGCACCGCGCACGGTGGGCGTCACGGCACGGCCCAGTTCCTGCTGGCCCGGCACCTCGTCGGCCTTGCGGTGTTCCCAGGCGGCCATCAGGTTGGTGAGGGCCTCGCCATGGGCCCGGGCCGCCAGTTTGCGCAGCGCGGCTTCGGCGTGCTCCAGCGCCTCCCGCTGGGCGCGGAAGGCGGTGTCGCCCAGACGCGGCGCATCGCTGAAACCGTCGCGCGGGCCACGATCGCCGAACGCAGGCCGGTCCCCAAAACGTCCGCCGCGGTCATCGCCGCGCGGACCGCGATCACCCGGGCGGCCGGGGCCGCCTGGCCCGCGCGCGCGCTCGTCACGCACTGGCTCGAACTTGTTGTCGCCCGGGCGCGCGGTGCGCGGGCCGTCCTTGCGGTCGCCAAACTTGCCGCCACGCCCGGCGGGCGCTTCAGCCTTCTTCATGCCGGGGCGGTCGTCACCGCGCATGGCAACCACACGCTTGGGCGCGGGCTTGGGTGGCTCGGTGGGGGCAGCAGGTGCATCCGGGGCAGCGGGTTCGCCATCGGCCGCTTCCGCGGCTTGCGCAGCCGGCGTTGTGGCCCCGGAGGGCGCCTCCGCCCCGGCCTCGGAGGCCGCGTCAGGAGATCCCGTATCCATAGCAGACTCTGACCCATTGACGCTGGGAAGAGCCTCATTTTGTTCATTTTCTGCGGCCATGGGCGCCATGCTGGCCACCACGGCCGCCGCCTGGGCTTGTCCGCGCAGGGCGGCGTCGAGCGCCGCCATGGCGGCGCGGATCTTCATCGCATCGCCCGTGGCATTGGCGGCTTCCAGGGCCTTGGCGGCATCGAGCACCACGCGGTCGCGCTGACCCAGCGCCTGATCCGCCTTCTCGCGTTCCTGCGTCTTGCGGTTGAAGGCATCGTCGATCGGCTTGCGGAATGCGTCCCACAATTTCTGCTCAAACTTGCGCTCCAGCGGCACGCTCTGCGCCTCGGCCTGCCAGCGGTGCTGCAGGGCCTTGACCGCGTCGATGCGCAGCATCGGAGCATCGCCCAGCACCTTGGCCTCTTCGATCATGGCGTGGCGCCGCGCCAGGCTGTCCTTCTGCGCGGCTTCCAGCGGCGCGGCGGCGGCGTGCAGGGTTTCCTTCCACAGCGGCTGCAGCTCGGCAAAGGCCTTT
>JAABRA010000376.1 GCA_011391155.1 Burkholderiales bacterium | reverse complement strand
CCAGTTCCATCTGGCGCCCGGGCGAGACCCCCAGGTGCCAGGCCCAGTCGGCCATGGCCAGCGACAGCGAGACGGGCGACAGCCCACCGGTCAACGGGGCGGCGGCCGAATGCACCAGCCGGTCGAGCCGCTGGGTCGGCGTTTCCGGCGTTCTGGACGGCGATACGTAGGGGGTTTTGGTCTTGTTCGATGCGGTCATGAGGTCGGGCCGGGTCGGGGTTGTGCGCACTGGACGTGCCTTCGAACAGGGCCACCTTCATTTTGAAAGCCGCGGCGACCCTGTTGATTGATACGGGTCAAGATCGCGACAATTTGCCGGTTGCCACACCGGATTTCCCGCCGGCTTTTCGATCCGGCGCACAGCCTGAAGCCTACGCGCGACTTGATCCAGCGCAAGATCTGCCGTGCCCCGGCGCCTAGCATGAAGGCATGGCCCCGGTATTTGACCCTTTGCGCCTGAGCGCGGTTTCGCTGGATGTGCTGACCGCCGGTCGTGCCACGCCCGGCGCCATCGCCCTGCGCCAGAAGGCGCGCTTGTCCAGCCTGCTGGGCGCGGCATTGCGCGGGTCGGCCCTGTATCGGGAGCGCTTCAAGGGCTTGGGCCCCGCCGCACCGCTGGCCGTGTTGCCGGTGGTGACCCGTGGCGAACTGATGCATCGCTTTGACGACTGGGTCACCGATCCGCGCCTCAAATTGGCGGACCTTCAGGCCTTCACGGCCGATCCGGCGCGCATCGCCGAGCCCTGGCTCGGCCGCTATGTGGTCTGGGAAAGCTCCGGCACGAGCGGTCAGCCTGGGGTGTTCGTGCAGGACGTCCAGGCCATGGCGGTGTACGACGCGCTGGAGGCGCTGCGGCGCAGCCGGCCGATGTCGCTGCTGCGCTGGATGGATCCGCTGTACCTGACGGAGCGCATCGCGTTTGTCGGTGCCACCAGCGGGCACTTTGCCAGCCATGTCTCGATCGAGCGCTTGCGCCAGCTCAACCCCTGGATGGCGCAGGGCATCCGCAGTTTCTCGATTCTTCAGCCCACCAGCGCCCTGCTGGCGGCGCTCAGCGACTTTTCGCCCACCGTGATCGCCACCTACCCCAGCGTGGCGGCGCTGCTGGCGCAGGAGGCGGCTCGCGGCGGGCTTCACATCGCGCCGCGCGAGGTCTGGACCGGCGGCGAGACCCTGGATGCCCCGGTACGCCGGCGGGTGGAGCAGGCGCTGGACTGCACCGTGCGCAACAGTTACGGCGCGTCGGAGTTCCTCACCCTGGGCTGGGAGTGCGGGCACGGCCGGATGCACCTCAATGCCGACTGGGCCATCCTGGAGCCGGTGGACGAGCGCCATCGGCCGGTGCCGCCGGGCGAGCCCTCGTGCTCCACCCTGTTGACGCACCTGGCCAATACCGTGCAACCGCTGATTCGTTATGACCTGGGGGACCAGCTCACGATGCGACCGGAGTGCTGCGAGTGCGGCTCGCCGCTGCCCGTGATCGAGGTGCAGGGGCGGCTCGACGATTCGCTGGTGATGGCCGGTATGCAGGGTGAGCCGGTCACGCTGCTGCCCATGGCGCTGACCACCGTGCTGGAAGAAGACGCCGGGGTGTTTGATTTTCAGGTGCGCCAGCAGGACGAGCGCACGCTGGTGCTGCGCCTGGCGCTTACCGGCGACGCCGCGGTTTCAGCCATGGCGCGCTGCCGGTCGGCGCTGCAGGCCTTCGCCGCCACGCAGGGCGTCAAGCCGCTGCGCCTGATCGAGGAGTCGGGCCAGCCCGTGCCGCGCGGGCGCAGCGGCAAGGCGTGCCGGGTGATCGCCAGGGATCCCTGAGCACGCGCGCCGGCCTTAGATCACGCCGTCGAACATCATCACATCGACTTCGTCGCCTGCCGCCACGTTGCCCTGGCCGTGGTGCAGCACGATCAGGCCGTTGCCCTGCACCATGGAACGCAGCACGCCCGAGCCCTGGTTGCCGGTGGTCCGGACCTGCAGCGTGCCGTCGGGCGCGGTGCTGACGGTGCCGCGCTGGTATTCGGTGCGGCCGGGCTTCTTGCGGATGGCCTCGGCGCTGCGCGCCTTAAGCAGGGGCGGGGGCGTTGACGTGTTGCCCATCAAACGCAGCAGGGCGGGGCGCACAAAGGCGAGGAAGGTCACCATCACCGCCACCGGGTTGCCGGGCAATCCGAAGAGAATGGCCTGCGTCGATTGCTGGTCACTATCGTCTTGATAGCTACTTGTGACCATTCCATGCTGGGAAGAGGCATTTTTTATGCCTGAAATGCGTCCCACGGCCATCGGACGGCCCGGGCGCATGGCAATGCGCCAGAACGCCACGTCGCCGAGCTGCTTCATCATGGTCTTGGTGAAATCCGCCTCGCCCACGCTCACGCCGCCGCTGGTGATGATGGCGTCGGCCTGCGCTGCGGCTTGGGTGAAGGCGGCTTCCAGCAGGGCGGGGTCGTCGCGCACCACGCCCAGGTCGATCACCTCGATGCCCAGGCGGGTCAGCAGGCCGAACACGGTGTAGCGGTTGCTGTCGTACACCGCGCCTTCGCGTGGGGGCTCGCCCAGGCTCAGGATCTCGTCGCCGGTGGAAAAATAGGCGACCTTCAGGCGGCGGAACACCGGCACGCTGGCGATGCCCAGGCTGGCCAGAAGTCCACAGGCCGCGGGCGTCAGCTGCACACCCTTCATCAGCGCCGGGCGGCCCGCCATGAGGTCTTCGCCGAGCCTGCGCCGGTTGTCGCCGGGCTGCAGCAGGCCCGGCTGGATCGAGATGCTGGTCCCCTCTACCGCTCCGGCTCCTGCTCTTGCTCCCTCTACCGCTCCGGCTCCTGCTCTTGCTCCCTCTCCCGCTCGCGGGAGAGGGCTGGGGTGAGGGAGAAATGTCACGAACTCCTGCGGCACCACGGTGTCCAGCCCGGCGGGCATGATGGCGCCGGTCATGATCTTCACGCACTCGCCCGCGGCTACCGTGCCCTTCCACGCCTTGCCGGCGAAGGCGGTGCCGACAATATTCAGCTGCAAGGGCGTATCGGGCTGGAGCATTGCGCCGTCAAAGGCAAAACCGTCCATGGCCGAGTTGTCGTGCGGCGGCACGCTGATGGGCGAGATCACATCCTGCGCCAGCACCCGGTCCAGCGCTTCAAAAAGGCCCACGGACTCAGTCTGGGTCACCGGCTCGACCAGCCGGGCGAGAAACTGATTCACGTCGGTCGCGCGCAGCGCCTGCGGGTCGTAGCCCTGCAGTTCGGCGGCAATCTGTTCCAGCGTCTTCATGGGCTTTCCAGCGAATGCAGTTCGGCTAGCGTATTGGCGTTGAAAAAGGCCCTGGGGTCGTCGCCGGGCGCATCAAACGGCACGATCACGGTCTTGTGCAACGCCGTCCAGCGGTCGATCTTGCGGCCGCCACCCTGGATGAAGGCCACCAGGCTCTCCAGAAGGTCGGCGCGCAGCAGACAGAACACCGGCTGGGCGCGGAGCTGGCCATCTTCCTCTTTCGCGGCCGCCATGGCGATGTCGGCGTTCTCGCGGTCCAGCGCCTGGGCCAGCCGCGTGGCCAGGTCCAGCGGAAACAGCGGTGTGTCACAGGGCACGGTCATCAGCCAGGCGGTCTCGCAGCGCTCCAGTCCGGTCATGAAGCCGGCCAGCGGCCCGGCGTAGTCGGCCAGCGTGTCCGGCCAGACGGGCACGCCAAAAGCTTCGTAGGCCGCCAGGTTACGGTTGGCGTTGAGCATCACCTCGCCGATCAGCGCGCCCTCCTGCATTTGCAGCCGCATCAGCGTGTGCAGCGCCAGCGGCAGGCCATTGAAGGTCTGCAGGCCCTTGTCCACCCCCCCCATGCGGGAGCCTCGTCCGCCGGCCAGCACCAGCGCGGTGATTTGTTGTGATTCGATCATGGGTGTTGTCCTGGAAAGGGGGCAGGGAGCCACGCGCGGCGGGCGACCGTGGTGGCCTGTTGTGCCGCCGGGCCGCCCCAAGGCAAAATGCGTCCCCCTTGGGGCTGAGGGCTGCGGCTCACAGCCTGCCTGCGCAGGGTGGGACAGCCCGAAGAGGAGCCGACTCTGGAGGCTCTGCGGCCTGCAAGGCCAGGGAGCCACGCGTAGCGGGCGACCGTGGGGGCCACATCACACATCACGCTAGCCGCCGATGTAGCTCATCTCAACCCGGCGAACCCCGGTACCTGCGTCCGCAGGCATCGTTGCGCGCAACTCGGAATAGCGGTCGCTGCGGCCCTGCCAGATGGCGCCGATGGCCGAGGCGATGTCTTCGTCACTCGCGCCGCCACGGACCAGCGCGCGCAGGTCGTAGCCCTGGCCCGCGAACAGGCACAGGTAAAGCTTGCCCTCGGTGGACAGCCGCGCGCGGTTGCAGTCGCGGCAAAAGGCCTGCGTCACGCTGCTGATCACACCGATCTCGCCGAGCGCCGGGTCGTGCCGGCCATCAGCGCCGACGTAACCCCAGCGCTCGGCGGTCTCGCCCGGGGCAGACGGGTCGAGCTGCACCAGCGGCAGCGCGGCGTGGATCATCTTCACGACCTCGGCACTGGGCAGCACCTCGTCCATGCGCCAGCCGTTGGTGGCGCCCACGTCCATGTACTCGATGAAGCGCAGCACGATGCCGCTACCCTGGAAGTGCCGTGCCATGCGCAGGATTTCATGCTCGTTGGTGCCGCGCTTGACCACCATGTTGATCTTCAGGCTGTGGCCCGGCTCGCCCGAGCCCAGCCCGGCTGCGCGCGCGGCTTCGATGCCTTCCAGCACGTCGGCCACGGGGAAATCCACGTCGTTCATCGCGCGGAACACTGCGTCGTCCAGCCCGTCCAGGCTCACGGTCACGCGCTTCAGGCCGGCCGCCTTCAGCGACTGGGCCTTGCGTGCCAGCAGCGAGCCATTGGTCGTGAGCGTCAGGTCCAGTGGCTGTCCGTCCGGCGTGCGCAGGGCGGCCAGCTGTTCGATCAGCACCTCGATGTTCTTGCGCAGCAGAGGCTCGCCGCCGGTCAGGCGGATCTTGCGCACGCCATGCGCCACGAACAGCTTCGCGGTGCGGGTGATTTCCTCGAACGACAGCAGCGCGCCATGCGGCAGGTAGGGGTAGTCCTTGTCGAACACCTCCTTGGGCATGCAGTAGTTGCAGCGGAAGTTGCAGCGGTCGGTGACGCTGATGCGCAGGTCGCTCAGGGGCCGGCCCAGCGTATCGGCGAGCAGGCCATCGGCGAGGATGCGCTGCGCAGGAATGCGCGCAGCCAGTGAGGCAATGCGCTCGTCGATCAGGGGAATCACGCGTTCAGACACGGTTGCAGGTGCTTTTTCGGCCATCACCGCATTTTCATTCAAGCCAGCGCACGTTTTGCATCACCTCCTCAAAGAAGCTGCGCAGCGTGGCGGTGCTCATGCTGTAGGGGTCAAAGTCGGCGCTGCTGGAGTACTTCAGAAACAGCTGGCGGTTGGCCTCCACCGATGTCAGCAAGCCCATCGACCAGCCGGTGAACCGGCGATGCGGGATCTCGCAAAAATCGAGCACAGCCGTATCCCGGTGACGGATGTCCTTGAGCAGCCGGTGGTACAGCGCATTCACGGCGGCACGGTCGCCTTCGAGCTGCTGCAGGAAGATGCCGTTGTTCAGGCACAGCGACCCGGTAATTCCCGCCTTGAGGTTGTTGCGCTGCGAAGCCCCCAGGATGTCCTTGATGTCGGCGGGGCCGAGCGCCCGGGCGGTGCGGCTGGCGTAGGTCAGTTGTATCAGCATAAAGGCGACTCCAAAGGCCGGCAGTGTCTCATGACCCGCCCCCGGCGCGTGGCCGCCGCGCCCGATGACCCCTTCAGCGGGTGACCTGTTGAACCGATGCTCAGACGCAGCGCGCGCCGTCTACCTCGATGCAGACGCCGCTGATGAAGGCCGCCTCGTCGCTGGCCAGGTACAGCGCGGCATTCGCCACATCCAGCGCGGTGGAAAAGCGCCCCAGCGGAATGCTGGCGCGGAACTTGGCCTTGCGCTCCTCGTCCAGCGGGCCGCCGGCAAACTCGGCCGACAGGCCGGTGTCGGGGTTGAACACCGGGTTGATGCAGTTCACGCGGATGTTGTCGGGGCCCAATTCGGCCGCCAGCGACTTGCTGGTCGTGATGACCGCGCCTTTGGAGCCGTTGTACCAGGTCAGTCCCGGGCGCGGGCGCACGCCGGCGGTGGACGCGATGTTGATGAAGCTGCCGCCGCCGTTGGCGCGAAATGCCGGCACGGCGTGGATCGTGGCCAGGTAGATGCTCTTCATGTTCACCGCGTAGCACTTGTCGAATTCATCCTCCGGCACTTCCAGCGCCGGGCGGTTGCGGTGCGTCCAGCCGGCATTGTTGACCATCACGTCGAGCTTGCCGTGGCGCTGCAACGCGGCATTCACCAGCGCCTTGACCTCGGCGGACTTCGTGACGTCGGCAGCGAAGAACGAAGCCTTACCACCCGCCGCGACGATGTCGGTGACGACTTTTTCACCCATGCTGGTGTTGATGTCATTGACGATGACGCTCGCGCCTTCAGCCGCCAGCCGCTTCGCAATGCCTTCGCCGATGCCGCCGCCGGAGCCGGTGACGATGATGGATTTGCCTTGGACTCTCATGAAGTGCTCCTGTTGTGCTATTTAAATAGTAGCTAAAAATGACCATTCCACGCTGGGAATAGGCCATTTTTATCTGAAAATTATCGAAAACCCTGCTCGCAGGGTGTTCCACGCGTTCAGCCGTGCCGGATGGCCACCGTCTTCAATGTCGTGAAGCCGAGCAGCGCCTCGAAGCCCTTCTCGCGCCCGTAGCCGGACGACTTCACGCCGCCAAACGGCAGTTCCACGCCGCCACCCGCGCCATAGTTGTTGATGAAGATCTGGCCGCTTTTCACGCGTTTGGCCATGCGGAACTGGCGGCCGCCGTCGCGCGTCCAGACGCCGGCGACCAGGCCGAACCGCGTCGCGTTGGCCAGTTCCACCGCGTGGTCCTCGTCGCGAAAGCGCATGGCTGCCAGCACCGGGCCGAAGACTTCATCCTGCGCCAGGCGGTGATTCACCGGCACGTCGCGCAGCAGGGTGGGCGCCTGGTAAAAGCCGGTCTCGGGCGCTTCATCGACGATCTGGCCCTGCGCCACCATGGGGATGTTGGCCACATGCGCGTCGCTCAGGAAATCCCAGACGCGCTGCTGCTGGCTCTGGCGGATCAGCGGGCCGACGTCCAGGTCGAGGATGGCCGGGCCGACGCGCAGTTGCTCGAAGGCCTTGCCCAGGCGCGCCAGCAGCGGCTCGTAGATCAGTTCGTCGATCAGCACGCGCGAGCCGGCGCTGCAGGTCTGGCCGGCGTTCTGTACGATGGCGTTGATGACCATCGGAATGGCCGCGTCCAGGTCGGCGTCGGCGAAGATGATCTGCGGGCTCTTGCCGCCGAGCTCCAGCGTGACCGGGCAATGCCGTTCGGCCGCCACCTGCTGGATGATCGTGCCCACCGTCGGGCTGCCGGTGAAGCTGATGTGGTCGATGCCGGGGTGGCGCGCCAGCGCGTCGCCGACCTCGTGGCCGTAGCCCGTGACGATATTGATGGCCCCTGCGGGAAAACCCACCTCGGCGGCCAGCTGCGCCACGCGGATCAGCGACAGGCAGGCGTCCTCGGCCGGCTTGACCACGCTCACGTTGCCGGCGGCCAGCGCGCCGCCCACGCTGCGCCCGAAGATCTGCATCGGGTAGTTCCACGGAATGATGTGACCCGTGACCCCGTGCGGCTCGCGCCAGGTGAAGACGCTGTAGCCGTCCTGGTAGGGAATGGTCTCGCCGTGCAGCTTGTCGCAGGCGCCGGCGTAGTACTCGAAGTAGCGCACCAGCGCCAGGGCATCGGCCTTGGCCTGTTTGGTGGGCTTGCCGCAGTCGCGCTGCTCGATGGCCGCCAGTTCGTCGGCGTGCTCGGCCACCTTGACCGACAGCTTCATCAGCAGGCGCCCGCGCTCGGCGGCGCTGACCTTGCACCACACGGCGTCGTAACACTGGCGCGCGGCGTGCACGGCGGCATCGATGTCCTGCGCATTGCTGCGCTGGATCTCGTCGAAAACCTGCCCGTCGGACGGGTCGATCACGGGGATCGTGCGGCCGGACGAGGAAGGGGCGGAGGCGTTGGCGATGTAATTGAGCTGCATGATCCGCATTTTGCGACAAACCGGCTGGTGCGCATGGACGCCACCCGGCAACAGGCGAATGCGCCAGAATCGGGTGCAATGCCTGCGCACGCACGGCAGGCCAACCCGATGAAACCCGCACCCCAAGCCGCCCCCGTAGCACTGGTCCCCCTGGGCCGCTTGCCAGCCGGCATCTGGGTGCTGGGGTTTGTCAGCCTGCTGATGGACATTTCGTCCGAGATGGTGCACAGCCTGCTGCCCCTGTTCATGGTCGGCTCGCTGGGCGTGAGCGTGGCCGTGGTTGGCCTGATCGAGGGCCTGGCCGAGGCCACGGCGCTGATTACCAAGGTGTTCTCCGGCGTCATCAGCGACTATTTCGGCAAGCGCAAGACGCTGGCGGTGATCGGCTACGGGCTGGGCGCGCTGACCAAGCCGCTGTTTGCGCTGGCGTCCGGCGCCGGCCTCATCGTCACGGCGCGCCTGCTGGACCGCGTGGGCAAGGGCATCCGCGGCGCGCCGCGCGACGCGCTGGTGGCCGACATCACGCCACCGGAGCAGCGTGGCGCCGCGTTTGGCCTGCGGCAGTCGCTGGACACCGTCGGCGCATTCACGGGGCCGCTGCTGGCGGTGGGTCTGATGCTGCTGTGGGCCAATGATTTCCGGGCCGTGTTTGCCGTCGCAGTGATTCCGGCGGCGCTGGCGGTGGCGCTGCTGGTGTTTGGGGTGCGCGAGCCGCAACGAGCGCCGGGGGCCGCCCGCGTCAACCCGATTTCGCGAGCCAGCCTCAGGCGGCTGGATGCAGCCTACTGGTGGGTGGTGGGCATTGGCGCGGTGTTCACGCTGGCACGCTTTTCCGAGGCGTTTCTCGTGCTGCGTGCCGAGCATACCGGCGTGGCCGTGGCGCTGGTGCCCCTGGTGATGGTCGCGATGAACCTGGTCTATGCGGCCAGCGCCTACCCCTTTGGCAAGCTTTCGGACCGCCTGTCGCACACCCGGCTGCTGCTCTGGGGCCTGATGGTATTGGTGGCCGCCGACGTCGTGCTGGCTGTGAGCACGCATTGGGCCGGCATGCTGGCCGGCGTGGCGCTGTGGGGTGTTCACATGGGCATGACCCAGGGCCTGCTGGCGGCCATGGTGGCCGACGTGGCGCCGGCCGACCTGCGCGGCACGGCCTACGGCTTCTTCAACCTGATGAGCGGTCTGGCGATGTTGCTGGCCAGCGTCATCGCCGGCGTGTTGTGGCAGGGATTCGGCGCGTCGGCGACCTTTGCCGCGGGCGCCGTGTTCAGTCTTGTGGCCGTGGGCGGTTTGTTGTGGCGCCACCAGCGCTTGCGCCAAAGCTTGCCGAAATAGGCGGGTCTAGAGCGCGGCGACGCGTTTCGCAGCCCCCTTGCGTGGGTGTGTCGGCACGGCTTCAAACACATAGAATGGCCGCATCGGCGTTCCGGAGGGCCCAGATTGACTGCGGTTGTATTTGCAGATCTGGTCGGAAGCACAGGCATCTTCGAGCGATTGGGCGACGACACGGCGTCGCGCTTTGTCACCGGGTTCACAGGTGCCTTGACAACGACCTTCGAAGAGCACCACGGTCGCGTGGTGAAACTCTTGGGGGATGGGCTTTTCGTGGTGTTCCGGCAGGAAGCGGATGCCCTGCGGGCCTGCATGGCCATCCAGACGGATCTGGCCCGCTCGCCAGTCTTTCCCAACGGTGACAGCCGGCCCGTCCAGGTCCGCATGGGTCTGGAAACCGGTGAAGTGGTGGATATTGCGGGCGATTGTTTCGGCGATGCCGTCAACTGCGCGGCGCGGCTGTCCGGCCTTGCGGGACCTGGGCAGATATTGACCACCCAGGGCGTGCGTGATGCCGTGGAGCCGTCTCTTCAGCAGAGCTTGCGTTCCCTCGGTCCGATGGTCCTGCGCGGCAAGTCCGGCCCGTCCATCGTGTACCGGGTGCAGTGGCAGGCCGACCGCGACGCGGATGCCACGGTGATGGGGCGGTCGATGATGGCGCGGCCCGCGCCGGGCCATTGCCTGAGCCTCACCATGGGCACGCGGCAGGTCAGCCTGGCTGCCGGGGGCGAGCCGCTGTCGATTGGCCGGGCGCTGACGAATTCATTGCCCGTCAACGATGGACGCGTCTCGCGCCTGCATGCGACCGTGGAATGGCGCGGCGACCAGTTCGTGCTGAGCGACTTTTCCAGCTTCGGGACCTGGGTGTACCTGGGCAGCCAGACCGAGCCCATCGTGCTGCGCCGGGCGCAGTGCTTCCTCATTGGCGCCGGGATGATGTCCCTCGGTTGCGATGCCGGGGCCGACGCTGCCGCGAGCGTGACTTTTCGCGTGAGTGCTGCCGGCTGAGGCCGTGGCGCACTAGAATCCAGCAGCACCTTGGAGGCTTGACCGGCTGTGACACCTCAACGATTGGGACGCTACGAACTGACCCGGGTTCTCGGCAAGGGAGCGATGGGCGTTGTCTACGAAGGACGCGACCCGAATCTGGACCGACGGGTGGCCATCAAGACCGTCCGGATCGAGAACCTCAGCGCCGAGGAAGTGGTCGAGTACGACGCGCGCTTCCGCACCGAGGCCCGTTCGGCGGCGCGACTGCAGCATCCCAATATCGTCAGCGTCTACGATTCCGACCGCGACGGCGACGTGGCCTTCCTGGTCATGGAGTTCATCGAAGGGGAGGACCTCAAGCACCATCTTGACCAGGGGCTGCGGTATTCCCTGGCCGAGTCGCTGCGCATCATCCGCGACCTGCTCAGCGCGCTGGACTACTCGCACAGCCAGGGCATCGTGCATCGTGACATCAAGCCGGCCAACCTGCTGATCGAACCCGGGGGGCGGGTGAAGCTCACGGATTTCGGCGTTGCGCGCATGCAGGACTCCAGCGAGGCCACGCGCACCCAGGGCGGCATGGTCGGAACCCTCAAGTACATGTCTCCCGAGCAGGTGCAGGGCCACAAGGTTGACCAGCGGTCCGATCTGTTTTCCGCCGGCGTGCTGCTCTACCAGCTGCTGACCAACGTGCGTCCCTTTGACGGGGACACCGAATACGCCATCATCCATCGCATCATGGAGGAGGAGCTCACCCCGCCGAGTACGCTCAACGCGGCACTGCCTTTCGCGGTCGATGCGGTGGTCGCGCGAGCCCTGGCCAAAGACCGCGAGCGGCGGTATCAATCGGCGCAGGAGTTCTCGGTGGCGCTGCAGGCGGCGGTGCAGTCGAGCTACGACACCACGGCCGTTCCGCCGCTCAGCGCCCGGCGCCAGCGCAGCGAATCCGGGCTTGGCACGGGGTCGCGCGGGTCCTTGACCGACGCGGCCACGAACTCCTCTGGTTCCACGGTCACGCAGGAACTCGAGCTGGTCTACTGGAAAGACGTGCGCGAGTCGGACGATCCCCATGAACTGGAGACCTTCCTGCGCAAGTTCCCGATCGGTGTCTACGCCGATCTGGCACGGCGGCGCTTGCGCCGTCTCCGGGAAGCGTCTGACGCCTCGGTGCCGGGTCAGGCGGTGCCTGCGGCACGCGAAGCCGGGCCCTGGACGCAGACCCAGGCGTATTCCCGGACGCAGGTGGACGGTGCGGCGGCCGGGGCGCCGGATTCGGTTCTGTCGGGCGCGGCTGAGGCATCTCCCCCTGTGCCGACGCCGCCCGGCCCCACTTCGGAACCCGGCCCGCCGGGCGAGGATGTGACCTATTTCGGAACCGGTGGATCCGGGGGAGCGCCTCCCCCGGAAGATCGGCCTGCGCCTTTGGCCGGTGACGGCGCGGGCGTCCCGAAGGCCCCGACGTCCCGAAAGCCGCCGGTGCGGACCGGGGCCCTCATCGCGGGGGTGCTGGTGGCCGTGCTGGCCGGCGCCGCGGTCTTCATGGGCGGCTGGCGCAACACGACCGATCCGGCGGCCCTGGCGTTGCCTGAGGCGCAGCCGGTGGCGCCGGTGGCGGCGGCTTCTGCGGTGTCCGCGCTGCCCGTGGCGTCATCTGCGGTGGCCACCGGGGGTCCGCGGGTGAATGCGTCCGGCGTCGTTGCAGCCCCTCAGGGTGCGGCATCGGTCGCCTCCGTCGCCGCTGTCGCCTCTGCGGCGCGGGTCGCCAGTTCAGCGGTGGCTGCGGTTCGGCGCCACGGCGCATCGTCCCCGGCCCTGGTCGCCTCGGCGTCGGCGTCCGTTCCCGGGGCCAGCGCCCAGGCCTTGCGCCCGGCGGCGCGTCCTGCCGCACCGGCTTCCCCGCCCACGCCATCGGTCAGTGCCGCCACCAACCCTGAAGAGGCCTGCAAGGGGCGCATGCTGCTGGGCCTGGAGACCTGCCTGAAGGAGCAGTGCGAATTGGCCGCCAACCGCGATCATCCCGTGTGCAAGCAGCGCCGGGAGTGGGAGTCGTGGCGGCAGGAGGGCGAGCGCGCGCGTGGCAGCCAGGGGGGCTGAGGCGGATCGTTCTTTCGCGGATGGGTCCGCGGCGCGGAGCCGTCAGGCCGGCTGTCCGACCACCGTGTAGTTGCCGGCGTTCTCGCGCAGCCAGGTGGCCGACAGGGCGCTGTGCTGATGGCTTGGGTGGAAGTCTGCACGGAAATAGTCTCGCCAGGGCTTGATATTGCTGCGCAGCATGCCGCCCCTGCCCAACAGGAAGTGCGCCGCACTCGTCCAGGTGTTCCATTGCCAGAGGGTGCCGTCGCGCCGCAGGTTGCTCACGGTCTGGCGCAAGGTGTCGGTCAGGAAGATGACCGTCACGCGGCGCATCCATTTCAGGCGCCATGCCTCGCTGCCCCCCAGAGCCTGATAGAGGTCGAACGCGGTGCTCTTGTGCTCCGCCTCCTCGGCGCTGTGCCACAGCCACAGGGTTTTCAGGCGCGGCTCGGTGTCGCGGAAAAAATCCGCCTGGCCCAGCAGCCACTCCGCGAACAGCGCGGTGAAATGTTCGTTGGCGGCGGTAATGGCCAGGCTGTGGCGCGGGTCCAGGCCGTCCAGCTGCTTCAGGCGTTCGCGCGCGCGGCGTTCCCAATGATTGATCAGGCCGTGTTGTTCCAGATGCGCGTTGAACAGGCCGTGGATGCGTCGGTGGGTGGCTTCCTGGCCAATAAAGCCCTGCACCTCGTCCCTCCAGGCAGCCTGCTGGTCGGCGGGCAGCACCTTCAGACCGTTGCGCACGGAATCGATGAAGAACTGCTCGCCCACCGGAAAGCTCATCGACAGGGCGTTGAAAAACGCGCTGTGGAACGCGTCGCCGCCGCACCAGTGGCGTCGCACGGGTGTTTCAAGATCAATCAGCAAGCGGCGGACGACGAGTTCGGTCATGGCAGGGGTCTTCTCAGGTTTCGCAGGGTGCGACTGTAGTGGGCCGCGCCAAGACCGCGATGCTGCAGGGTGTTTCCGAGGCTGTCAAGCCGCAAGCGCGTGGCACCGTTCATGGTTGCCCCGGCGCGGTGCCTGCAGTCTTCGGCGTCTGCTGTGGCAGAGCGAGCCGGTACACTGGCAGCCGATGACTTCTTCTTCCGACCACAAGCTTGAAACCGCGCTGCCGGGCCACCTGGACCACAGCAAGATCATGAAGCTGCTGGGCTACAACCTGGCCCAGGCCAGCATCCCGACCAGCAAGCTGTTCGACAAGCACATCGGCGAGGTATTCCAGCTCAAGCGGGTGGAGTTCTCGATCCTGATGCTGCTGTCGTCCAACCCCGAGGTCACGGCCAAGCAGCTCTCGCTGGCGATCAACTTCGCGGCGCCGCACCTGACGGTCATCCTGGACAAGCTGGAAGGTCGGGATCTGATCGTGCGCGTACGCGGCGAGAAGGACCGGCGCGTGCAGTACATCAAGCTCACCGAGGCCGGTGCCCAACTGGCGGCGCAGATCGACGCCGTGGCCGACACCATGGAGCAGGAGGCGCTGCGCTACCTATCCGCGGGCGAGCGCGGAATCCTTTTCGAGCTGCTCAAGAAGATCGCCGTGCATCGCCGCGTGTAACGCCAGCGGAAGAAGCAAAAAAATCGGGATACCGCCCCTGGGCCGTATCCCGGTCTTTCATGGGGCGGGCAGGGCGCCCGACCGTTTTACTGGCAGCTGAAGCTCGACGCCAGTTCCAGGCTGCCGCTGCCGCTGTAGCGCGGGACCTTCGGGTAAGGGCACAGCGGACGGGTGCGGTTCGCCGCCCAGCCGGCCGGCACTTCGGTGTTGACGGCAAACGCGCCGGCACCGCGCGCCGTTGCCGTCACGGTCGCCGGTGCGGTGCCTTGTTCCACCCACTTCACCATGGCATCGACCATGTCGAACTGGTCTGCAGCCGGCCCGCCCGAGCAGTGGTTCATGCCGGGCACCGGGAACAGGCGGGCAAAGTTCGAGGCGTCGCCGCCGTTGGCGCTCTGCAGGCCCTCGTACCAGGTGGCGGTGTCGTTGAACGAGAAGATCGGGTCGCTGGTGCCGTGGTACACGATCAGCTTGGCGCCCCGGTTTTTGAGGGTGGCCAGGTTGGTGGGGTCTGGCGGTGTCATGAAGGTCATGGGGGCCACGGTGTAGGTGCCGTTCGTGCCATAAATCTTGGGCGCGTCCAGATCCATGTTGAAGTTCAACGCGTAGGACAAGTCAGAGAACGTGCTGGTGTTCGCCACCGGCGGCGCCGTGAAGATGAAGGCCACGGCGCCCGGATCGCGCGTCAGGGCGTTGCCGAACTTCCACGACCGCCATCCCGCACTGCTGGTGCCGTTGATGCCGGCGTCATAGGGGAAGCTGGTGTAGATGGCCGCGCCCGCGCTGTTGCGTGCGCCGGCATGCACATCGGTCAGCACGGTTTTCTGGGCGTATGTCAGGCAGCTGCCGTCGCGCGCGCCGGAGCAGGTGGGCACGTCGCGTGACACGTTGAAGGCGCTCTGGCAGGCCTTGAGGTCGCCGACCAGGCCGTCGGTGGCGCCGTCGAGCGCATCACACTTGCCGAGGATCTGGGTCGAGACCATGTTCAGCTCGGCTGGGGTGAACGCCGTGCTGATGTCGGGCAGACCCGTGGTGCCCACCGTGGTGGTGGCCAGGCCGGCGTACTGCTGTACGCCCCAGAGCTGCGCGACCGCGGCCTTGGGCAGGTTGAAGCCGGGGTTGCCGGCGACGATGCCGTCATACTGGTCCGCGTAACGCGACGCGGCCACCATGGCATGGCGCCCGCCATTGGAGCAACCCACCAGGTAAGAGCGGTCCGGTGCTTTGCCATAGACCGTCTTGATCAGGTTCTTGGCCATGGGCGTGAGTTGCCCCACCGCGTTGTAGCCGTAGTCCAGCCGGGCCTGCGGATCGAGGCCGAAGAAGGGCGTGAAGCCGCTGTGGCCGGCGTCGGAACTCAGTACGGCAAAGCCCTTGCTCAGGCCGTTGGAGAGCGCGCCGCCGCCGCCAATGCCGCCGGCGGCCGTGCCGATATTGCCGTCGATGCCGCCGTTGGCCTGGTAGAAGAAGCGGCCGTTCCAGCTTTTCGGCATGCGGATCTCGAAGCCGATGGCATAGCTGTTGCCGTCTACGGGGCTCGTGCGCGGGTTCATTTTGCCGACCAGGCGGCAGTGCTCCTGGATCGGTGTTCCGGCCACGGTCAACGAGCCGGCTGGCACCGTGGTGGCGGCCGTGATGGTGGTGTTGGCCAAGCCGGTCAGCATGGGGGTGAGGGTGGCGCAGTCGCCGCTGAAGGTGGCGCCGGTGGCGGCACCCAACTGGGGGATGCCGGCGGGCGCGATGACGGGGTCGCTGCTGTCGCCGCAGGCGGACAGGGCAAGCGTCGCGAGCAGGCTGGCGGCCGACAGATTCAGGCGGAGACGGTGTTTCAAAAGGGGCATACGGGTCTTCCTCGGCAATGCAGTGAATAACAATGGAATGGTTGGTGCATTCGATAATAGTTAAAAAACATAAATATTAAATTCAGTAATTACCCTTGGTGTCTGGAACCCGGCGTTTGCCTGAACCCGGCAGCGCTATCGCCGACCTGGAAAGCGAAGCTGAACCCGGAGACTTCGCGCCACCGACGCATTCGCCGGGCCGCCGCGCAGGAGCGCCCAGAGCCCCCGCACACGGCACCGCGCACCCGTCGGCCAGCGGCCCGCGCCGCCGCCTTGCGGGTTTGTCGTACGCTTCGGGTATGACCGAAAAAGCCCCGACCGACCGCCGTGCCCTGTTGCGGGGCCTGTTCGACGCAGCTGTCGCAGCCGCGCAGCCCGCACTCTGCCTGCCGCCGCACCTGCCGCCCAAACCCAAAGGACGCACTATCGTCATCGGCGCGGGCAAGGCGTCTGCCACCATGGCGCGCGCGCTCGAAGACCACTGGGACGGCCCGCTCGAAGGCCTGGTGATCACCCGCTACGGCTACGAAGTCCCTTGCCAGCGCATTCAGATCGTGCAGGCTGCGCACCCGGTGCCGGACGCAGCCGGGCAGCGGGCCACCCAGCGCATCCGCGAACTCGTCACGGGGCTCACGGCCGACGACCTGGTGATCGCGCTGATCTCCGGCGGCGGCTCCTCGCTGCTGGTGGCGCCCGGTGACGGCCTGACGCTGGATGACAAGCGGGCGGTCAACACCGCGCTGCTGCACAGCGGCGCCAGCATTGCCGAGATGAACTGCGTGCGCCGCCACCTCTCCGCCATCAAGGGCGGGCGCCTCGCCGCTTTCTGCCACCCCGCGCGGGTGCTGACCCTGCTGATCTCCGACGTGCCGGGCGACAACCCGATCGACATCGCTTCCGGTCCCACGGTGGCTGACCCCACCACCTGCGCGGACGCGTTGGCCATCGTCACACGCTACCGCA